>NZ_JBEZEY010000007.1:18370-314463 GCF_040649135.1 Micromonospora sp. NPDC049047 | reverse complement strand
CCTGAACGCCTTCGCCATCACCTTCAGCGACCGCTTCCCAGCCGCTGAAACCTACTAACCAAGATCGCCGGAAACACCGTTAGCGAGACAGCCCCACACCGTTAGATCCATACTCCCCCCGGCCGCGTCGATCATGGAGTTGTGGTGGGCGCCAGCTCCAACTTTGCCCGTTTTATCGGGCACCACAAGTCCATGATCGACCGGTTGGAGAGCGGGGCGGGGGGCCTGGGGGTGGAGGGCGAGGCGGGGGTGGGTTTAGGGGTGGAGGAGGGGGAGCAGGGTTTTGATGATGTGGGTAGGGCGGCGGTAGAGGTCCAGGTCCGTGAAGTGGCGCATCTGCCAGCCGTTGGCGGCGAGCCAGTTCGATCGGAAACGATCGCGTCGGAGACGGGCGCGGTCCAGGTGGGACGAGCCGTCGTATTCGACACCGACACGGTGTTGCCGATAGCCAAGATCCAGGCGGTAGAGCGGTATCCCGTTGCCGTCCCGGACCCAGATCTGCGGTTCCGGCGGTGAAAGGCCGCCGTCGATCAGGACCAGTCGAAGCTGGCTCTCCTGACGGCACTCCGCACGAGGATCGGCACGTGGCACGAGATCGCGGGCCTGGCAGACCCCACGCAGACGTTTGTGGCGAGCGACCTCAACCAGCAGCTCCTCAGCCTGGCAAGCGCCTACGCGGAGGCAGAGGTCCAGCAGCGGAATCACCTCCATCCGACGCATCGATCGGGCCAAATCCACCGCACACCTGGCAGCGGGTGCGCACGGCACTCCAGCCAGCAGCACCGGATCGCGTACCGGCAGTACCGCCTCGTGGGCGACCACGCCCTGGATGTGCGGGACGTTTTCCCCAGCCGGGACGATCACATGCACCTCGTTGCTGCGGACGTCGCCGAAGCCATGCAGTTGCGCACCGGTGTGGAAACCGACGACGGCGGTGGCGGGCAGCCGTCGGAGAATCGCCGGGAGGTGTGTTGCCGGATCAGCCGACGGCGCGTAGATGCCCCGCGACACCCGGTGCAGGCGGGACAGCTCGGCAAACGTCCGGACCCGCTGCCGGCTGAAGCCGGCAGCGAGCAGCTCCGAATATCGATACAGGGGCTCTGCCATGCCGCAGAATCTGCGGCACCATGCGGCCACTCCTCGACCCCAACCCGGTGCCCTGTGGACAACTACCGGCCCTGTGCACAACCCCCAATCTCCCCCCGTCCGTGCTAGGCCGGAGCCCGACCGGCGTCGATCATGGAGTTGTGGTGCCCTACAAAAGCCGCTAGTCAGCCAATATCCCCCACCACTACTCCATGATCGACGCAGACGGGGGTGGGGCGCGGGGGTGGGGGGTTAGTCGCAGGCTGTGCCGTCGCCGTCGCGGTCCAGGTCGTAGATATCGGAGCCGATCACCCTGATCGGGCCACTGACGTAGGCGGGGCCGTTGCCGCTGCCGCCCGCGCAGTCGACGTCACTGGCGATCGGGACGCAGCCGCTGTAGTTCGGGTCGCACGTCGAGGACTGCGGCTTCCTGGTGCCGACGGCGGCGACCTGGGTCACCGGCTGCTTCGTCACCGTGGACTTGACGAGCTTCCTGGACGTCCGTACCCCGTTCGTGGTGGTCACCTCGTACGTCAGGGTTCGTACTCCGTTGACGCCCCTGGTCCGGACGACCCGCTTCCCCTCGGCCAGCGACGAGTCCTTGACTGTCCGCTCCCCGTACCGGACGGTGGCCTGCACCGTCTCGGTCGTCACCTTGACGACCGGCGGCGGCGCGGCAGCCGACGGGGTCGGCGAGGCTGGCGTCGAGGACCCGGCCGCGTCGGGCGTGGCAGGTGAAGTGGCGACCGGGGTGGAAGTGACCTCGGTCGGCTCGGCGGGCGCTGCCACGATGGGCTGCTCCGCCTGCTCGGCGGCCGTGCCGGTAGTGGTCGGCTCCGGCTCGCCGGCCAGCGCGCCGATGATGGCGGTGCCGGTGCAGCAGAGCAGCAGGATCGACAGGGTCACCGAGCCGAGGATCACGGCGGTCCGCCGGGCCGGACTGGCCCGCCGGAACCAACTCGGGCGGGGCACCTGCCCAACCGAGGGCGGGTACGGCGGGCCCGGATTCTGTGGTGGTTGCATCGTCACGGCGATGAGTGTCGTCGCAAACACCGTGCGCAATATCCTCCGTCGTGCTCGTCACCTGCGCCGATCGCTTCGCAGCGGTGATCTGTTGGCGCTTCCTCGGGCAACGGACGACACCCGCGGCCACCCTCCAGGCCGGCCGACCAGGGCCGATCATGCGGCTGCTTTTACCAACAAGAGCCGCAAATCGGCACACCACGCGCCTGAACGCTGGCGCTCGTCGAGAGAGGACAGGTGAGGTGTCGAGATGCCGTCAGCGAGGCGGGTTCAGCGCCCGGCCCGCGTCGAACCGACTCGTGGCGCGGACCGACGGGCCCGTCGACCGCGCAGCGAGCTGAGCCCGACCAGCAACAGCGCGATCCCGAACATCGCGGTACCGACGACGTTCACCTGCGGTGGGATGCCCCGCTGGGCGGCGCCCCAGACATACATCGGGAACGTGACAGTGGTGCCGGCGTTGAAGTTCGTCACGATGAAGTCGTCGAAGCTGAGCGAGAAGGCGAGCAGCGCGGCGGCCACGATGCCGGGCAGCAGCAACGGCAGGGTGACCCTCCGGAAGGTCTGCCACTCGTTGGCGTAGAGATCCATGGCGGCCTCCTCCAGCCGCCGGTCCATCCCGGCCAGCCGCGCCTGCACGGTGACCACCACGAACGACACGCAGAACGTCACGTGCGCGATCACGATGGTCCAGAAGCCCTGCGGCACCCCGGCGGACACGAAGAGCGCCAACAGCGACGTGCCCATCACCAGCTCCGGGGTGGCCATCGCCAGGAAGATCAGCATGTTGATGCCGGTCCGACCGCGCAGGCGGTACCGGACCAGCGCGAACGCCAGCAGGGTGCCGAGCACGGTCGCGACCACCGTGGCGACGAACCCGATCTGCGCACTCCGCAGCACCGCCGCACACATGTCCGACGTGGCGCACGGCCGCCGCCAGTTGTCAGATGTGAACTCGTTGAAGTCGTACGACAGCCGACTCGACGGGCGGTTGACCGAGAGCGCCGCCACCACCAGGTTCGGCAGCGCGAGGTAGCCGAGCACCAGCAGCGCCACGATCAGCACCCAGTGGTCGGTCAGCCGGCGCCAGCGTCTCACCACCGCACCCCCTCGGGGCCGGCCCACCGCAGGTAGCCGAAGACCACCGCGAGGATCGCCGCCATCAGCAGGAACGACAGCGCGGCGCCCTGCGGGTAGTCCAACCGGACCAGGAACGCCGAGTCGACCACGTTTCCGATCATGTACTCGTTCGGGGTGCCGAGCAGCTCCGCGTTGATGTAGTCGCCGCTGGCCGGGATGAAGAACAGCAGCGTGCCGGCGACCAGGCCGGGCCTCGACAGCGGCAGGGTCACCCGGCGGAACACCTGCGCGCCGCTCGCGTACAGGTCGCCGGCCGCCTCCAGCAACCTGCGATCCAGCCGCTCCAGGCTCGCGTAGAGCGGCAGCACCAGGAACGGCATGAAGTTGTACGTCAGGCCGAGCACCACCGCGAACGGCGTGGCCAACAGTCGGCCCTCCGGTGCGAGCAGGTGCACGTCACGCAGCAGACCGACGAGCGGCCCGCTGTCCGACAGGATGGTCTTCCAGGCGAGCGTCCGGACCAGGAAGCTTGTGAACATCGGGGCGACCACACACACCAGCAGCACGTTCTTCCACCGCCCGGCCTTCTGCGCTATCGCGTACGCCAGCGGGTAGCCCAGCAGCAGCGCCAGCACCAGGGCCACCCCGGCGTAGCCGAACGAGCGCAGAAGCTGCGGCCAGTACGCCCGCACCACGTCCGGGTAGTTGCCGAACGCCCAGGTCATCGCGTACCCGGTGGTGAGCGAACCGTCGGGGTCGTACAGGCTGGCCGCCGCGAGCTGCACCAGCGGCACCCCGAAGAACACCAGCAGCCAGGCCACCCCGGGCAACACCAGGAGGTACGGCCGGAGTCGCCGCCGCGTCACCCGGGTCACGACGACGCGGCCAGCAGGAACGCGTGCCGGGGATCCCAGTGCGCCACTGCCGTCTCGCCGACCGCCACCCGCGTCGACGCCCCACTGTTGGCAGCGAACACCGACAACTCGGCGCCCCAGCCGGTCCGCAGCAGGTACTGCGTGCTGACCCCCACGTAGGCGGCGTCGGTGACCACCCCGGCGACGTGTTGATGGCCCACGGGCACCTGGGCGGCGGAGCCGACCAGCTGCAGTTTCTCCGGGCGTACCCCCAGGTGGACCGGGCCGTGGTCGGCCCGTGAGCGGCCGGCGGGCACCGAGAAGCGCGCGCCGTGCGCGGTCACCGCGACGTCGCCGCCGCTGACGCCGGTGGCCTCGCCGCTGAGCAGATTGGACTGACCGAGGAAGTTCGCGACGAACGCGGTGGCGGGGAACTCGTAGAGGTCGGCGGGCGCGCCGAGTTGCTCGATCCGGCCGCCGTTCAGCACCGCGACCGTGTCGGCCATGGTCATGGCCTCCTCCTGGTCGTGGGTGACGTGCACGAAGGTGATGCCGACCTCGGTCTGTGCGCGCTTCAGCTCGATCTGCATCTGCCGCCGCAGCTTCAGGTCCAGCGCGCCGAGCGGCTCGTCCAGGAGCAGCACCTGCGGCCGGTTGACGAGCGCGCGGACCAGTGCGACCCGTTGCTGCTGGCCGCCGGAGAGTTCGGCGGGCCGGCGGGTGCCGTAGCCGTCGAGCTGCACCAGCGACAGCATGCGGTTGACCTCGTCGTCCACCGAGCGGATGCCGCGCCGACGCAGCCCGAAGGCCACGTTCTCGAAGACGTCGAGGTGCGGGAAGAGCGCGTAGCTCTGGAAGACGGTGTTCACCGGTCGCTGGTGTGGGCGCAGCCCGGTGATGTCCCGGTCGCCGAGCAGCACCCGGCCGCTTGTCGGTTCCTCCAGACCGGCGATCATCCGCAGGGTGGTGGTCTTGCCGCTGCCCGACGCGCCGAGCAGAGCGAAGAACGAGCCCTGCCCGATGGTCAGGCTGAGGTCGTCGACCGCGGGGACCGCGCCGAACCGCTTGGTGAGGCCGGCAAGCCGCAGGTCGCCGGCGGGTGTCTCGCTAGCCACTCTCGTCACGCCCCGATGACCTGCTGGAACTTGCCCTCGTACTCCCGCTCCTGCTGCTCGTTCAGGGCCATGAACGTGGTGGCCTTCGACAGCAGCGCGTCGTCGGGGAAGATCAGCGGGTTGGCCGCCAGCTGGGGGTCGATCTTTTCCATCTCGGCCTGGGCGCCCCGCACCGGGCAGATGTAGTTGACGTGCGCGGCGACTTTCGCGGCGACCGCCGGCTCGTAGTAGTAGTTGACGAGCTGCTCGGCGTTCGCCCGGTGGGTGGCCCTGTTCGGCACCAGCATGTCGTCGCTGTAGAGCAGCACCCCGGAGTCGGGCGCGACGAAGCGCACCTTGGCGTCCTCACCGGACAGTTGGATGACGTCGCCGGACCAGCCGATGCACGCGGCTATGTCGCCCTTGGCCAGGTCGGGCGCGTAGTCGTTGCCGGTGAACCTGCGGATCTGCCCGGAGTCGACTGCCCTCCTGAGTTTGGCGAGTGCGTCGTCGAACTGGGCGGACGTGAAGTTGGCGGGGTCGTGTCCGTTGGAGCCGAGCAGCAGACCCATTGTGTCGCGCATCTCGCTGAGCGCTGTCACCCGGCCCTTCACGTCGGGGCGGGTGAGCAGCTCGTCGACGGTCCGCAGCTCCCGTGTGACGTTGCCGTTGTACGCCAACCCGGCGAGGCCGCACTGCCACGGAACCGACATCCGGTTCTCGGTGTCGTAGGAGCGGTTGAGCAGCGACGGCAACAGGTTCGCCCGCACGTTGGGGATCTTCGCCGGGTCGAGCTGCTGGACCCAACCGAGGCGGATCATCCGGGCCGCCATCCAGTCGCTCAGCACGATGATGTCCCGGTCGGTGCTCTGGCAGGCCGCGAGCTGGCCCTGCACCTTGGCGAAGAACTCGTTGTTGTCGTTGATGTCCTCGGTGTAGCTGACCTGGATGCCGGTCCTGCTGACGAACTCGTCAAGGCTCGGTCGCCGGGACTCGTCCCGCTCGTCCACGTCCAGGTACTGCGGCCAGTTGGAGAAGGCGAGCTTCTTCTCGGTGCCGGACAGGTCGGCGCTGACGCAGCCGGCCTCGGTCTGCTGGGCGCCCTTGGTGCCGCACGCGGCGAGGCCGCCCATGGTGAGCAGTGCCGCCGAGCCGAGAGAGCCGGTGAGCAGTGCACGTCGGGAGAGGGGGCGCAGGGGCGCGCGCATGACGATTCCTCAGGGTCGGTGCCGTGGACGCCTGACACGATGACAAACCGGCGGCGCCAGAAGAGCATCGGGGCCGACGCGTCACGTCCCGTGCAGCCGTCCGTCACGCTCAGCGTGATCCACGCGACGTCGGAAGGCTTGATCCACTCACCTTCCGGGAAACCGGGCCATCCTCGCGCCGTGACACCACGTTTTCCGTGAACCCGAGGGGATCAGCGGCCGGGGGTCAGCGCCTTCGGCTCAGCGGCCGGATCGGCGCACACCGTCGACGAAGGACGCCCAGGCGGCCGGGGCGAAGGCCAGGGTGCCACCGTCGCGGTCCTTGCTGTCGCGCACCAGCACCCGACCGGGCAGGTTGTCGGCCACCTCGACGCAGTCGCCCCCGTTGTTGCTGCTGCGGGTCGCGGTGCGCCAGCGGGCTTCGGTCATGTCCATGTCGTGGCCACTTCCCTGATCAGCTCGATCGACCGGCGTTGGGGTAACGCCTCACCGGTGACGCTCTCCCACCTGCGTCCCAGGCTAGCGACGTCGACGGGATCGGTCACGATCTGACCGCGGAGCTGGTTGTCGAGATACGCCAATTCCGTCCCGTCGGGCAGGCGACCCAGCACGAAGGGGCCAGCCAGGCCGGTGTGCCACGGACCGTCGGCCGGGATGACCCGGATCTTGGGGTGGACGCGAACCTTCTCTGCCAGCGATTCGACCGTCTCCCCCGCCTCGGCCATCGCCACCCGCAACGCCTCGTTCGCCACCGGAGCCTCCGCCCGCCAGGCGCACACCGCGACCTCGCTCGGTGCACGCTGCGGCGGATGGTAACCACGCTGCGTGGCGATGTCTGCGGTCTACCGGCGTGTGGCGGTCAGACATGTCGGCGCGCTTCTGGAACGCCCACCAAACGCCCCGAAGGTGCCCCACCAACGTCCCCAGCCAGGTCGGCACACTCTGCGACTGATCCACTACACGTCGCCGCCGCCCGTGGCGCCTGATCCACTCCACGTCGCCGATCAGGCGTATCAACCGGACCAACACCGTCACATCGCCGACCAGGTGTGGATCATCCCGCGCCCACCTCGTCCATACCTGTTGATCAAGAAGTCGGCGCCTTCTTGACGCAAGCCTCTTGATCAACGCCGAAAGGGGGCGGGGACCGAAGGGGCGCGCGGTCAGTGGTTGGGGGGGATGACGCGGAGGTGACCTCGGCGGCCGGTGGAGTGGGACTGGTCGCTGTGGGACCGGTCCTTCGGGTCCTCCGGCGGGCGGGGGGCCGGGCGGGCGGCTTCGCGGACCGCCTCGGCGAGCGCGACCAGGTCGTCGGTGGTGGGCGGCGGCGGCTCGAACTCGCCCTCGTGCCGGACCACGTCCCAGCCCCGCGGTGCGGTCAGGCTGCGGGCGTGCGGCTCACACAGGTCGTACGTGTGCGGCTCGGCGAACGCCGCCAGCGGCCCCACCACCGCTGTCGACTCGTTGTAGACATAGGTCAATGTGGCGACCGCTTGCCGGGGGCAGCCGTTACGGGAGCAGCGCCGTGGTGACCTCACGTGCGGCAGGGTATCTCCATTACCGGGTCCGGCGCATCGCTTCGCGTTGCGACACGCCCGTCGTGGTGATCACAGTTCGCCGTTCCGGACGCGCCGCGCCACGGGAATGGCGGTGCCGCTGGCCAGCCCGGCGCGGGCGCTACCCTTTGCCTCATGACGAGCCCGGAACACCGCCGCCCCGGCCCCGGCCGGCGGGTGCACCGTGACCGGCACGGTCGCGGCCTGCGCGGGCGGTTGGTGCCGGCCACCGTGCCACTGGCGCGGACCAAGGCCGAGGTCTTCGACGACCTGGTCCTGGACACCGTGGAGACGCTTGAGCGTCGGTTCGCCAAAGAGTTGGCCGGTGTCGAGTTCGCGGTCGAGGACGTCCCGCCGGATCTGAACGTCTACGACTCCGACGTGCTGGAGGATGGCGAGGTCCCGCTGGCCCGGCTCCTGCCCGGCCGGCCGGGCCGACAGGAGGTGCCGCCCCGGATCGTGCTGTACCGGCGGCCCCTGGAGTTCCGGGCGATGGACCGCGAGGACCTCGCCGACCTCGTCCATGACGTGATCATCGAACAGGTGGCGAACCTGCTCGGGGTCGACCCCGACGAGCTGGCCTGACCCGGGCACCGCACGGCTGAGTCGGGCGGCCCCCACCGCCCCGACCTCGCACCGCTCAGGCGGCCCGCCGCTTCAACTTGCGCCGCTCCCGCTCGGAGAGCCCACCCCAGATGCCGAATCGCTCGTCGTGACCGAGAGCGTATTCGAGGCATTCGGTCTTGACCTCGCACCGCGAGCAGATCCTCTTCGCCTCGCGGGTTGAGCCGCCCTTCTCGGGGAAGAACGCTTCGGGGTCGGTCTGCGAGCACAACGCCCGCTCCTGCCACTCCGGCGCGTTTCCGAGCAGGTCGGCCACCTCAAGCTGGCCGTCCATCAAATGCCTCCTTGTCGCGCACCGGCGTCATCGCCGCTGCAACCCCCCACGCGAAAGGCGTGCTTGTCCGTCCGGTCCCGTTTTGTTGCGTTCCGTGCGAACAACCCCATTCAAATTACACGCGTGTAATGCGTGCGCCGTCAAGCCAAACTTGATAATGGAGTCGCCCTCCCGACACCCCTGGACGACCACTCGGGTCGTCCAGCCTCGCAACCTGCCCTATCGATTCAGACCCCGGCCGAGTAACGCCCTCTCCGGCGAGTTGCCCGACTTTTCTGCCGTGGCGCCTCCCCGACGAGTCGCCACCGGCCCGGCGTCAGGCACCCGCACCGCAAAGCTGATCTTGGTGGGGGACAGGTTAACGCGGTACGGCGCAGACCGCCCGTCGAGCCGGGAACAGCACGTGCGCCCCGCCCACAATGTGGACGGGGTGCGGCGTGAAACCGGTGCGGGAGAGGTCAGCTGGCGGCCCCGAATCCGCTGGTGGGCCAGACGAATTCGGCTATCCCTCCACCATGGACAGAAACCGTTCCGACCGACGTACTCTCGTCCCACCAGACGGTATAAATCCCGCCGGGAAGATCCGGATAGACCGCACTGTGGCAGGAGCCGTCCCGCACCCGACGCTCCCGCACTGCGGAGTGCACCCGCCGATCATCGTCGCGGCTGATCTCGATCTCCCGGCCGTGCAACTCCCGGCCGGTGTAGACGATCAGGGCACCTGTGTCGCCGCCCAGATCGAGGACGACGCTCCCCGTCTCCGACGGCCCGTACGTGTGCTCGTGCATCCCCTCCCCCGCCCGGTCAGGACGCCGCCGGCGGGTTGTTGAACCCGTCGTACGGCGTACCCAGATAGGGGAAGTTCGCGAGGAACGGCGCTGTCACGTCGGCGGCGCTCAGGCCGGGAGTGACAGCGGCAGCCGCCGCGTCGGGACGGAACGTCTTGTCCACCAGCGGCACGGTCACCCCGGCGATCGCCCGCAGCGCGATACTCACCACGTCGTCACCGACCCGCCGCCCGTTCGGGAAACCGGCAAGGTCACCACCGAGCACCCCGAACCGGTCCGGCTGCCGGGTCGGCGGGATCGCGGTGTTCAGCCGCAGCATGTCGGCCTGCACGTCACCTGTGGCGTTCGTGAAACCGTCGATCAGACCGGCGGGTACGCCGGTGAGCAGGATCGCCACCAGGTCCGCGCGGGCCTTCTTCGACCTGGTGAGTCGGTCCAGGTTCGGGAAGACGTCCGGGTAGAGCGCCGGCAGCAGGGCCGCCAACTCCGGCTGCTCGACGAACCTGGCGAACCGCTTGTCCTCGGTGGGCGGCAGCGAGTTCCACAGGTCCTTCTTGGACATCGGCACGATGACCTCGTTGAACAACGGATTGCCCAGCCGGAGACCTGCGTGAACGGCCCGGTGCTGGTGTCCGCGGCACCCTGGTCGCCGAGCACCCGCACCTGCCGGCGCGACGCCGACGTCCACACCCCGATCACCGACGCGGGGTCACCGGCGCCGTAGCGGTTGGCGCGGCGGCGCACCTGCTTCAGCGGCACCTGCACAGCGATGCTGTGCACGTTCATCCGGTCCGTCGCGTTCACCGGCTCACCCTCGGCCTTGAAGATCTTCTTTCCGGCGACGTGCAGCTGCTGGAACGGCCGCAACGTGCCGAGGTCGAAGATCGCCCCCAGGTCGACGAAGAAGCCGTCCGCACGCTGCCCGGCGAAGACCCGTTCCCCGGTGGAGAGCGAGTAGGTGGCCTGCCGCACCAGCTCGGCGTACTTCGGGGTGGACAGCGGGCCGACGTTGCACGGCGGGCACTGCAACTTGTGCGCCAACCGGTGCTCCCGGCCGTCGGTCACCCGGGTCAGGCTGTAGAACTGCCGCCGGTTCCAGGTCTCGCTGTCAAGCGAGTCGATCCTGCCGGTGTTGTAGAGAAAGCTGTTCGGATTCGTGATCTCGGTGGTGAATTCGAACCGGTAGGTGACGTCCGGGCGGCCGTCGCCGTCGTTGTCGATATGGATCTCGTAGCGCACGTCGTCGCCGAACTCGAAGAAGTTCGGCCCCCCGGACGGCAGCTGCAACGGCACGTAGTTGGCGATCAACGTCACGGTGTCGGGCTTGTCGGGGCTGACGAACGCGTACAGGTCGGAGCTGTCGGCGACCGGATCCTTGGCTATCTCCGGGGCCTCGCGGTGGGAAGACATGGCGGACCAACCTCACTGGGCGGGGACAGGATGGCGGTGCGAAATGCCGGTTCAGCGCCGGGCGGCGCGCCGCAGCCGGTCCGCCAGGCCGCGGTCGCGTACCTCGATCCGCGTGTCGCCGACGAAGACGTCCATCCGTCCGGATCTGGCATCGCGCAGGTGCACGACTATCGGTTCGTCGGCACGTCCGGCCGCGCCGGGGGCGTTCTGCGCGGCCGACAGGCCCGGCACTGTGAGCGCGGCGGCGCCCAGGGTGGCGCTGGCCGCGGCGGTCAGTGTCTGCCGGCGGGTCAGTCGCGGCCACTGCCGCTTCCGCTGATCACTGGTCATGGGCAACCTTTCCGGCGGCGCGAACGCGCCCGCAGGGACGGACGGGTCCGGCACCGTCCATCGACGCCGCCGAGGCCCTGGGGGTACCGGCGGTGGTCGTGGCCGCGACCGCCGCCGGCATCGCGTGGTACGGCCGGCGGCGGGGAAAGGTTCGACCTCAGGGCCGGGCGTGACCGTACGCAGTCGACCGCTTGCGCGCCGGCCGCCCGGCCGCCGTCGCGATGGCCCGCAACTGCTCCTCGGTACGCGCCGACCCGTTGCCGGAACCGGCCATCCGGGAGATGGTCTCCTCCATCAGCGTGCCACCCAGGTCGTTGCAGCCACCCTGGAGCATCGCCACGGTGCCCTCGTCGCCGAGCTTCACCCAGGAGCACTGGATGTTGTCGATCCGGCCGTGCAGCAGCAGCCGGGACATCGCGTGCACGACCCGGTTCTCCCGCCAGGTCGGCCCGGGCCGGGCGATGCCGGCCAGGTAGATCGGGGCGTTGGTGTGCACGAACGGCAGCGCCACGAACTCGGTGAACCCGCCGGTCCGGTCCTGCACGCCGGCCAGCACCCGGAAGTGCGCAAGCCACTGCCCGGGGTGGTCGACGTGGCCGTACATCATCGTGGAGCTGGACCGGATGCCCAGCTCGTGTGCCGTGCTGACGACGTCGACCCAGGCGGCGGCCGGCAGTTTGCCCTTGGTCAGCACCCAGCGCACGTCGTCGTCGAGGATCTCGGCGGCGGTGCCGGGGATGGTGTCCAGCCCGGCCTCGCGCAGCTGCGTCAACCACTCGCGGACCGGCACGCCCGCCTTCGCGGCGGCGGTGACGATCTCCATGGGTGAGAACGCGTGCACGTGCATCTCGGGCACCCGGGCCTTGATCGCGCGCACGATGTCGGCGTACCCGGTGACCGGCATCTTCGGGTCGATGCCGCCCTGGAGGCACACCTCGCTGGCACCGGCCGCCCAGGCCTCCTCGGCCCGGTCGGCGACCTGGTCGACGGAGAGCCGGTACGCGTCGGCGTCCCGCTCCCGCTGGGCGAACGCGCAGAACCGGCAACCCACGTAGCAGACGTTGCTGAAGTTGATGTTGCGGTTGACCACGTAGGTGACGTCGTCGCCGACCACGTCGCGGCGTACGTCGTCGGCGAGCCGGCACAGCTCGTCCAGCGCCGGCCCGTCCGCCCCGAACAACGCAAGCGCCGCGTCGGTGTGGGAGGGGTCGAGCAGCGCCGCCGGGTCGTCGGCGGCGAGCCGCAGCCCGGCCGCCAGGTCACGGTCCGCGCCGCTGCCGGTCGACTCCGGGGGTACGCCCGCACGCCGCGCCGCCGCCTCGGGAGTGACCTTGCCGGCGACCTCGGACCAGTCGCCGTAGACGCTGTCGAAGTCACCGCGCCGGTCGTCGGTGCGGCCGGTGGTGTCGATGGTGGAGTGCAGGTCGGTACGCCCGCCGAACACCTCCTCCGGCTCCTGCCAGGGACGCCCCTGTGGGAGGGCCGACTCGACGGCCAGGCCGGTGGCCGGGTCGGCGAGGGCGCTGACGTGCGGCAGCAGCCTCGGGTCGAGCCACGGGTCACCCGCGCGCACGTACTCGGGGTAGATCGTCAACCGCTCCCGCAGCGTGAACCCGGCCAGCTCGGTGTGCCGGGCCAACTCGTCGATCTGCGGCCACGGACGTTCCGGGTTGACGTGGTCGGGGGTGAGCGGCGAGACGCCACCCCAGTCGTCGATGCCGGCGCTCAGCAACAGGTCGTACTCGCCGGCGATCAGGTTCGGCGGGGCCTGGATCCGGGCCTTCGGGCCGAGCAGCAGCCGGGCCACCGCCACGGTGGCGGCCAGGTCGTGCAGCTCCGCGTCGGGCATGCCGCGCATCGCGGTGTCCGGCTTGGCGCGGAAGTTCTGCACGATCACCTCCTGGAGGTGGCCGTACTCCCGGTGGGCGCGGCGGATCGCGAACAGCGCGTCCACCCGCTCGGCCGGTGTCTCCCCGATGCCGATCAGGATGCCGGTGGTGAACGGCACCCCCACCCGCCCCGCGTCGTCGAGCACCCGCAGCCGGACCGCGGGCTCCTTGTCCGGTGAGCCGTAGTGCGGGCCGCCTGGCTCGGACCACAGCCGGGTCGCTGTGGTCTCCAGCATCATCCCCATGCTCGGGGCCACCGGCTTGAGCCGTTGCAGCTCCGACCAGGACAGCACGCCAGGGTTGAGGTGCGGCAGCAGCCCGGTCTCCTCAAGCACGGCCACCGCGCAGGCCCGCAGGTAGTCCAGTGTGGAGTCGTAGCCGCGCTCGTCGAGCCAACTCCGGGCCGCCGGCCAGCGCTCCTCGGGACGGTCACCGAGCGTGAAGAGGGCCTCCTTGCAGCCCTGCTCGGCACCGGCCCGCGCGATGGCCAGCACCTCGTCGCGGTCCAGGAACGGCGCCGGCAGCCGGTGCGGCACTGTAGCGAAGGTGCAGTAGTGGCAGCGGTCCCGGCACAGCCGGGTCAACGGGATGAAAACCTTCTTCGAGTACGTGACCACGCCCGGCCGCCCGGCGTCCCGCAGCCCGGCATCGCGGATCCCACCGGCCACCTGGAGCAGCTCGTCGAGCGCGTCACCGCGAGCGGACAGCAGCGCGGCTGCCTCGTCGACATCAAGTGCCCGCCCGGTAGCGGCCCGGCCCAGCGCCCGCCGCACACTAGCGTCACTCGGGCCAGTTTGGGTGCGATCAACCATCCGCTCAGCCTATGCGCAGCGCGAGCCCACCTGACCAGACCCGGGGCCGCACAGTGAAAAATGGCCCACCTGGCTCGCACCGAAGCTGGTGCCCGCCCCGGCGACCTCGCGCCCGGCGCCCCGCTCGTGCGGCCGCACGGTGATCACATCATGATGAGTAGTTGCCAGGTGCGCTGGGGAACTACTCATCATGATGTGATCATGGAGTCACCTCGCCGGCCGACTCAGCGGGGCTGGTCGGGGTGTTCGCCGGGCTTGATGTGCTGGGTGCGGTCGTCGTCTGGGTCGGCGGGGCGAGGGATCGCCTGCGTCGGATCGGCAGCGGCCCGGTCGGCGGGGCGAGGGATCGCCTGCGTCGGATCGGCAGCGGCCCGGTCGACGGGGCGGGGAATCGCCTGCGTCGGATCGGCCGAAGACGGCTGCCCGAACGGTGGCGCGGCCGGGGACGGCGGCGCGGAGTTGACCGGCGGCGCGGACTGCGGGAACGGCGGCGCGGACTGCGGGGCGGACTGGAACGGCGGCGCGGACTGCGGGTGCGGTGGGGCCGACTGCGGGGCCTGGAACGGCGGCGACGGCTGGGCGTACTGGCCGGCGAACTGATCGGGCTGGCCGGGAGCGGCCCACCCGCCCTGCGGCTGACCACCGGGCTGCCCCGGGGTCGGCCAGCCACCCTGCTGTTGCGGCCAGCCTGGCTGCGGCTGACCGTAGACACCGGGCTGAGGCTTGGGTCGTGGCACGTAGTAGTGCGCACGCCAGATGGTGTAGACGACCCAGGCGGCCACCGCGAAGATGACCATCCAGGCGAACCGGGTGAGCACACCGAGGAGCGCGTCGAGCACCTCGCCGTCGGCCAACCTGCCGACCGTCCAGATCAGCAGGGTGAGCGTGCCGAACAGCGCGCTGACCCCGTACTCACCGACGGCCACCTGCGTGATCAGCTTGGCCTTCGGCAGCACCGGCGAGATGTGCGTGGCCAGCAGCACGGCCAGCAGCGGCAGGACCACCGCCGTCACCCCGACGAACGTGTCGAAGGCGGCACCGGCCCGACCGGTGACGGAGTCGTCCGGGCCGATCAGCCGGAGCAGTCCCACGAAGAGAAACACGGCGTTGGCGCCGAGCAACGCGAGCGCGGCGAGTTCGCGTAGTGGCTTGGTCAGCTGGCGGGCCTGCGCCGCGTCGGCGGACGCGGGCTCGGCGGGGCTGGTCACGAGCTCCCCCTCGGGGCTGAACGGACAGGGCGCACGTGAGCCTAGTCTCCAGGGCCACAGGCGGACCGCAGGCGTCACGTGCGCGAGGATGGTCGTCATGCACATCGTGGTTCTGGCCGGCGGCATCGGCGGCGCCCGGTTCCTGCTCGGCGTCCGGGCGTACGCCCGCGAAGTCGGCGCGGAGGTGACCGCCGTGGTCAACGTCGGCGACGACCTGTGGTTGCACGGGTTGAAGATCTGTCCCGACCTGGACAGCGTGATGTACACGCTCGGCGGGGGCGCGGACCCGGAGCGGGGCTGGGGTCGGGTCGGTGAGAGCTGGACGGTCAAGGGCGAGCTGGCCGCGTACGGGGCGCAGCCGGACTGGTTCGGCCTCGGCGACAAGGACATCGCCACCCACCTGGTGCGCACCACCATGCTCAATGGCGGTTACCCGTTGAGCGCGGTCACCGAGGCGCTGTCCACCCGCTGGCAGCCGGGGGTGCGTTTGCTGCCGGCGACCGACGACCGCCTGGAGACCCATGCGGTGGTGGAGGACGAGCAGGGGCAGCGGGCGATCCACTTCCAGGAGTGGTGGGTCCGGCACCGGGCCGACATCCCCACCCACCGCTTCGTCTTCGTCGGTGCGGAGACGGCGAAGCCGGCACCCGGGGTGCTGGACGCGATCGGCTCGGCCGACCTGGTGCTCGTCGCCCCCAGCAACCCGGTGGTGAGCGTCGCGCCGGTGCTGGCCGTACCGGGGCTGAGGGAGGCGGTGGCGGACGGCCCGGCGCCGGTGGTGGGCGTCGCGCCGATCATCGGCGGCGCTCCGGTGCGGGGGATGGCCGACCGCTGTCTCGCCGTGCTGGATGTCGAGTGCAGCGCCGCCGGGGTGGGCCGTCTCTACGGGGGCCGGTCGGACGGTGGCCTGCTGGACGGCTGGTTGGTGGCCGACGAGGACGCTGGCACTGTGGTGCCGGGAGTGACCGTCCGCGCGATGCCGCTGCGGATGACCGACGAGGCGGCGACGGTGGCCATGGTCCGCGCCGCAGTGGAGTTGACGTGAGGCTGGAGATCCTGCCGGTGCTGGGCATCGGCCACGTGACCGAGGGTGACGACCTGGCGGCGATGATCGCCACCGCGGCGCCGTGGCTGCGGAACGGGGACGTGCTCGTGGTGACCAGCAAGATCGTCTCCAAGTCGGAGGGGCGACTTGTCGACGTGCCGGCGGACGGGCCCGAGCGGCTGGCCGCACGGGACGAGGTCCTGGCCGGTGAGACGGCACGGGTGGTCGCCAGCCGGGGGCCGACCCGGATCGTGCAGACCCACCACGGCTTCGTGATGGCCTCCGCCGGTATCGACGCGTCGAACGTGGACAAGACCCAGCTGGTGTTGCTGCCGGTCGACCCGGACGCCTCGGCACGGGCGCTCCGCGACGCGCTGCGCGAACGCTACGAGCTGGACGTGGCCGTGATCGTCAGCGACACCATGGGCCGGCCCTGGCGCAACGGGCTCACCGACGTGGCGCTGGGCGTGGCCGGCATGCCGGCGATCCGCGACCACCGGGGCGAGGTCGACCCGTACGGCAACGAGCTTCAGCTGACCCAGATGGCGGTGGTGGACGAGCTGGCCGCCGCCGGTGAGCTGATCAAGGGCAAGTGTGATCAGGTCCCCGTCGCGGTCGTGCGGGGTTACCTGTCCGCCACCACCCCGGACGACGCCGGTGGCGCGCGGGCGCTGATCCGCGACGGGGCACAGGACCTCTTCGCGCTCGGCACCGCCGAAGCCCGCGCCGCGGGGCTGGCCGACGCCGCCACCCTGGCCGACGGTCCCGGTCCCACGCCGGCCGACCTGACCGCGGTGCGACGGGCGATCGACGCTGTTGCCGAGGTGGTCACCCCCGGCACGGTCTTCACCCTGGTCGACGAGGCCGAGGTACGCGCCGGACTGGTCGCCGAGATGCCCGGCTGGCCGGAGGGGGCAACCCTGCTGCTCGGCTCGCCCCCGACCCCGGTCGACCCGATCGGCCTGGTTCGCTTCGGTGCCGACCTGCACCGACTGCGCGTCGCCCTGGCCGCCCAGGGCGTCGGGTCGACGCTGTTGCCACCGCCGCCCGGCAGCCCGGCCAGCGCCGCGCTCGCGCTCTGAGAGACGGCCGGGCCGTCCGTCCAACCGGCCCGGCCAGCGCCGCGCTTACCGCGGTGAGACACGGCCGAGCGATCCGTCCCACCGGCCGGGCGAGCACGGCGAGAGACGGCCAGGCGATCCGCCCAACCGGCCGGGGCCAGCGCCGCGCTCGCGTGGTGGGAGACGGCCGGGCGATCCGTCCCAGCGGCCCGGCGGACGCCGCGCTCACGCGGTAGGAGACGGCCGGCCCGGTCAGCGCCAACGCTCGCGCGGTGGCCGGGTCAGGCGTCCAGCATGGCCCGGCCGAGCGGGGTCAACGTGTGCAGCACGCTGTTGCGGTCCCGGTGGCTGACCAGCAGACCGGCGTTGCGCAGCACCGTGGCGTGTTGGCTCGCCGCCGCCGGTGAGATGTTGAGCCGGCGGGCAACCTCGCCGGTGGTGCAGCCCTCGTCGCTGGCCTGCAACACCGCCGCCCTGGTGCGGCCGAGCAGCGCGGCAAGTGAGTCGCGTCCGGCAGCGGACCGGGCTGCGCCGGTGCCGTCGGCCGACGCCAGCCCGCCCAGCCGGTCCACCCGGTAGACAAGCACCGGCGGCAGGGCCGGGTCCAGCAGGGCGACAGGCGTGTCCGCACAGAAGAACGACGGGACCAGCAGCAGCCCTCGACCGTCCAGGTGCAGCTCCCGGCTGTGTGGGTAGTTGCGGACCTCAAGCACCCCACCGCCCCAGCGCATGGCCGGCCGGAGGCTGGTGAGCAACCCCTCGACACCACCGTCGAGCAGCGCCCTGGCCCGGTGCGCCCGGTCCGCCGCGACCGCCGACTGAATCCGGCTCCAGTACGGGTTGATCGCCAACGACCGGTACTGGACCATCGAATCGGCGAGGTGGTGCAGCACCGCCACCTCTCCCCGGGCCAGCGCGGCGGCCGAGGGCGGCAACTGGTTCTCGGCCGCGAGCACGCTCAGGTCTCGCTGCAGCATTCCGGTCGGGGTGCTGCGGAGCGCCTCCAGCCCGGCCTCGAAGCCGTCGACGCTTGCGTACGGGGTGAGGAAGTCCGGGAAGTAGCCGCGCGGCGGGCTCAACGCGAAGAGCAACCGGAGTTGTTCGGAGCCGACGTCCTGGCGCAGCCCTTGGGACACGGTGCGCCGCCAGTTCGCCGTCAACGGATCGCGGTTGCGGCTTCGCAGTGCGTGCAGGCTGAGGACCAACTCCCAGACCGGGTCCGCCGCCGGCGCCACCCGGGTCCGGAGGATGTCCTCCCCGGAAAAGTGGATCTTCAGCATGGAGTGCTCCAGTGTCGCCGGCAGGGGGATGCCGGGCGACCGTTCGACTCTACCTGGACGGCACTAATCTCCATCTTTAAGCCTGGGCTGAAAAAGCTCGACGGCGCCGGAGGGGTTCGAGATGCTTCCAGTGCCCGAACACCGTGCCGGTGCGTCCTCGACGCTCCGGGACCAGGGCACCGGGTCTGGGGAGGCCCCGGTGATCGGGCGGCACCACGAGGGTCTGCGGCCCTTGCTCCGCAGAGGTGCCGTCCGGTCATCCAGCCTCACCCCGTCACCCACTCGACTCAACCAACCCAGAGTGCGACCCGGTGATCCTCGTCCGTGACGTAGAACGGTCGCCCGTCCAGCTCGGCCAGTCCCTCCACGTGGTGAAACGGTGCCAGGTCCCGCACCGGCTCCCCGACGAGCCGACACACCTCGGCCGACCCGTCGGCCGGGAGTCGGAAGCGGACGTGCCGGGACGTGACCTCACCGCCGCGCGGATGGTCGTCCAACAGCACCGACCCCTTGCCCAGCGCGTCGATCGAGCCGATCACGGCCGCGTACCCGCCGTCCGGGGTCGGGGTGATCGCCCGGAAGCCGGTCAGCTTCCCCGGCGGGGTCACCCCGGTCACCACGTACGCGCGCAACACCTCGGGCCACGCCGGCTCCGCCGCGAACATGCCCGGCACACCGGCGACCTCCACCAGGATCGGCTCACCGGCAGCCGTGACCGGGAACCGCAGCCCGAGCAGCACCGTCCCGGCCGGAGTGAACGCCGCCGCCTCCACGTTCAACGGCAGGTCGTCCGGGGCCAGCCGACTCACCCAGCGCTTCTCCCGGGCGGTCCCCCGCGCCAGCGTCTCCACGATGAACCGGGCCCGCACCCGCGCCCCGGGTGACAGCAGGGTCAACGGCGACCCGGCGAGGGCATCGTTCACCGCCCGGTGCAGCCGGAACGAGTTGCGCACCACCTGCACCGGCACCGGCCCGGCCGCCGCGTCGTCCTCCCGGAAACGGGCCACGAAGGCACGCCGGGGCCGCAGCGGACCAGCCTTCGAACCGAAGTGGGAGCCGAAGACGTACACCCAGCCGTCGTGCTGGGCGAGCGCCTCGCCATCCTCGGTCCGCCCGTTCTGCACACCGGCGTCCGCCAGCACGTGCCGGGCCGTCCACTCGCCGTCATCCCGCTCCAGCAGCAATGCCAGGCAGCGCTCCACCGGCCCCTCGTCCAGCACCGTCCAGAAGCCCCGCCGGGCCCCGTACGCACGCAGCAACGCCGCCGAGCGCACCGGCAGCAGATCGCTCGCCTCGTTGCCGGCCACCACGAATTCGACGAGTCGCAGGGTCACCGAGTCAGCGTACGGAGGGGCCGCTC
Organism: Micromonospora sp. NPDC049047; assembly: GCF_040649135.1. Lineage (NCBI taxonomy): Bacteria > Bacillati > Actinomycetota > Actinomycetes > Micromonosporales > Micromonosporaceae > Micromonospora > Micromonospora sp. NPDC049047. Next base: position 294,481 of record NZ_JBEZEY010000007.1, on the reverse strand, counting down.
GTACAGTGACGGGGTGCCCGACACCCCGATCACCGCCCAGCCGACCGACCCCCAGGTGTACGCGCCGCTGCACGCCGACGCGACCGCGCTGCTCGAAGGCTGGCAGCCGACCAGCCCGGCCGCCGCCACCGCGCGGGACCGGACCCTCGCCCTGCTCGGGGCTGGGCCGATCGCGATGAGCCGGCAGCACCGCCCCGGGCACATCACCGCGAGCGCGCTGGTGCTGGACGCCACCGCCACGCGGGTGCTGCTCTGCCTGCACGTGAAGTTCGGTAGGTGGGTGCAGCTCGGCGGGCACTGTGAGCCGGTCGACCAGACCCTGGTGGCCGCCGCGCTGCGCGAGGCCACCGAGGAGTCCGGGATCGCCGGCCTGCGCATCGACCCGGTGCCGATCGACGTCGACGTGCACGAGGTGCTCTGTCAGGGCGGCTCCCGCCACCACGACGTCCGGTTCGCGGTGGTCGCCCCGCCCGGCGCGGTGGAGCAGATCAGCGACGAGGCCGAGGAGTTGGGCTGGTTTCCGCCGGACCAACTACCCGAGCCGCTGGCCGGCGGGACCGTACAACTGATCGCGCCCGCCCTGGCAGCTTTCAGACGTAGCCCTCTTCGCCGCGCGCCTTGAGCTCGTCGACCAGGGCCTTGACGCCCTGGGCCTGGTCACGCGGGCAGACCAGCACCGCGTCCGGGGTGTCCACCACGATCAGGTCGCGCAGCCCGAGCACCGCCACCAACCGGCCGGACTGCGGCACCACCACCAGGTTGGCGCTGTCCCGCAGGAGCACCCCGGGCTTGGCGTCGGTGCCGAGTACCACGTTGCCCGCGTCGTCGGCCGGCAGCACCTCACCCAGGGTGTGGAAGTCGCCGACGTCGTTCCAACCGAAGTCGCCCGGTACCGTCGCGACCCGTCCCGCGGTGGCCGCGCCCTCCATCACCGCGTAGTCGACGGAGATCTTCGGCAGGGTCGGCCAGATCGCGCCGAGCACCTCGTCCTGCTCGGGGGTGCCCCAGGCGGCGGCGATCGCGGTGACACCAGCGTGCAACGCCGGCTGCTGGCGGGCCAGTTCGGCGAGGAAGACATCCACCCGCCACACGAACATGCTCGCGTTCCACAGGTGCCGGCCGGAACGGACGTACGCCTCGGCGACCTCCGCGCCCGGCTTCTCCTTGAACTCGGCCACCGGCCGCCACGGAACGCCGTCGGTCTCCTCGCCGGTCTCCAGGTAGCCGTAGCCGGTCTCCGGGCGGGTCGGGGTGATCCCGACCGTCATCAGCATCCCCTGCTCGGCCCCCCGGACCGCCTCCTGGACCGTGCGTACCCAACTGCCCGGGTCGCCGATCAGGTGGTCGGCAGCGAAGCTGCCCATCACCGCCTCCGGGTCGCGCACCGCGATCACCGCGGCGGCCAGCGCGATCGCCGCGCACGAATCCCGCGGGGAGGGCTCGACCAGGATGTTCTCCTCCGGCAGACCGGTCAGCTGCCGAGCCACCGCCGCGACGTGCGCGGCGCCGGTGACCACCAGGGTCCGCTCCGGTGTGGTCAGCGGCGCGAGCCGCTCCACCGTCGCCTGGAGCAGCGAGGAACTGGTGCCGGTCAACGGATGGAGGAACTTGGGGTGGCCGGCGCGGGACAACGGCCACAACCTCGTGCCGCTGCCACCTGCCGGAATAACCGCATAAAGCATCCGCACATCATGCCCGACGCAGCCGCCGGCAGTGGCACGGGTCACCACCAGGGCCCCCGGGGATCAGGAACGGGCGCGACTCCAGGCGGCGATGTGCACCTCGGCGCTGGACTCCCAGGTGAACTCCTTGGCCCGGTCGAAGCCCGCCTTCGCCAGCGACAACCGCCGCTGCTCGTCGTCGAGCAGCGCGGCCAGGTCGGTGCCGATCTGCTCCGGGTCCTCGGAGGTGTACGCGACAGCGTCCCCACCCACCTCGGGCAGCGATAGCCGGGGCGTGGTCAGCACCGGGGCGGCGCACGCCATGGCCTCCAGGATCGGCAGCCCGAACCCCTCGCCGTAGGACGGATAGGCGGCCACGAGTGCCCCACCGAGGAAACCGGGCAGGTCGGCGTAGCGCAGGTAGCCCGGGCGCAGCAGGCGTAGGTGCGACGGGACCTCGGCCACCGCCCGGTCGATGTCGTCGTCGTGCCCCTGCCCACCGGCGATCACCAGGGCCGGTGGCTCGGCCCGGTCGGACACCGCACGCGCCCAACCACGGATCAGGTTCGGCACGTTCTTCCGCGGCTCCTTGGCGCCGAGGAAGGCCACGTAGCTGCTGTTGCCCAGCCCCAGCCGGGCGCGGACCCGAGCCTTCTCCTCCTCGGTCGGGGCGTGGAAGGCCGCCTGGTCGACGCCGTGGTAGGCCACGTCGATCCGGGTGGGGTCGGCGTCGAGCAGCCGGATCAGCTCGTCGCGGGTGGCCTTGCTGGGCACGATCACCCGGTTGGCACGCCGCATCGAGGTCTTGATGGCACTGCGGAAGAACGTGCGGCGGGACTTGTCGTAGTGCTCCGGCTCGGTGAAGAACGTCGCGTCGTGCACGGTGACCGTGACCGGGCAACCGGCCCGCAGCGGGCAGGTGTAGAACGGCGAGTGCAGCACGTCGGCGCTCACCTGCTGGGCGAGCAGCGGCAGGCCGGTCTGCTCCCAGGCGAGCCGGGCCGGGCGGTGCGCCACGGCCGCCGGCGCTGGGATGATCTCCGCGCCGGGCAGCATCCGGGTGTAACGCTCCAGGTCGGTGCGGAGGCTGACCACCGCCAACTCCACCCCCGACCCGCACACCTTGCCGAGGGCACCGAGCAGGCCGTCGACGTATCGACCGACGCCACCACGGTCGGCGGGGACACTCGTGGCGTCGATGAGCACGCGGGGCGGGCGACCGGCGGTCACGTGGCGACTCCTTGCACTGGCGGGTCTGTGGGGAAGAACACTCCGGGGGTCAAGCCTACGCCGGAGCGCGGGGCCGACGCTGACTGCGACCCGACGGTACGCCGACTTGTCATCGTCATCGAGTACGGGCGGGAGAGGCGTATCGTTCGCCCCGATGGCCGACAACATTGCCCGGGTGTTCGCCGACGCGATCGCGACCGACCCGACCCGACCGCTGCTCACCTGGTACGACGACTCCACGGGCGACCGCACCGAACTCTCCGGCGCGACAGTGGCGAACTGGGTGGCGAAGACCGCCAACCTTCTCGTCGACGAGGTCGGCCTCGCCCCGGGCACCCCGGCCGGCGTGCTGCTCCCCCCGCACTGGCAGACCGCCGCCGTCCTGCTGGGCTGCTGGTCGGCCAAGGTGACCGTCATCGACACACCGGGCGAGGTCGACGTGCTCTTCGCCGCCGCCGACCGGCTCGACGAGGCACAGTCCTGGTCCGCCGACGAGCGGTACGCCCTGGGCCTCGCCCCGCTCGCCGCCCCGCTGCGGCAGGTGCCGCCCGGCTTCGTCGACTACGTGGTCGAGGTACGCGGGCACGGCGACCACTTCACCCCGCAGCCCGGCCCTGGCCAGGCGGACGCGCATCTGCTGGCCCGCGCCGAGGCGCGCGCCGCGGAGCTGGGCATCGAGCAAGGCGCAAGGGTCCTCGTCGACGCCGACCGCTACCCCGACCCGGTCGACTGGCTGCTGGCGCCGCTGACCCGGGCCGCGACTGTGGTCCTGTGCGCCAACCCGGACCCGACCCGCCTGGCCACCCGGCTGACCAGCGAAAAAGTCACCCACCCCCTCCCCTAACCCCGCACCCCCCTGACCCCCCGGCCCTCCCGCCCCCGCCCGCGTCGATCATGGAGTCATGGTGGGCGAATGGCGGCGAAATGCACCTTTTATGGGGCACCACCACTCCATGATCGACGCCAGGGAGGGTGGGGCGCGGGGGGGGGTTGGGGTTGGGGTTGGGGTTAGGGGCGGGGGCGGGACTGGGCCAGGGCGGCGAACGCGTTGAGCGAATCCGGGTTCACCAGCGCGCCCTTGGCCGCTGCCTGGTCGACCGGGGTGCCGGTGAGGATCTTCTTGACCGGCACCTCGAGCTTCTTCGCCGAGAGGGTGCGGGGCACGGCGCGTACCTGGTGGATCTCGTCGGGCACGTGCCGGGGTGAGAGCGCGGTGCGCAGCTCGCGGCAGATCTTCTTGCGCAGCCCGTCGTCAAGAGTCAGGCCGTCGGCCAGGACCACGAAGAGCAGCAGTTCACCCGCGCCACCCTCGTCGTCCTCCAGGTGCACCACCACCGAGTCGACGACCTCGTCGAGGCCCTCGACCACCGAGTAGAACTCTGCGGTGCCGAGCCGGACCCCGCCACGGTTGAGGGTGGCGTCGGAGCGCCCGGTGATCACGCAGCCGCCCCGGGAGTTGATGGTGATCCAGTCACCGTGCCGCCAGACGCCCGGGTAGACGGAGAAGTACGCCTCGGCGTAACGGGTGCCGTCCGGGTCGTTCCAGAAGCCCACCGGCATGCTCGGCATCGGCTCGGTGATCACCAGCTCGCCCAACTCGCCGAGCACCGGGGTGCCGTCTGCCGAGCGGGCCTCCACCTTGGCGCCCAACGCGCGGCAGGCGATCTCGCCGGCGTACACCGGCAGCAGCGGCACCCCGCCGACGAAGCCCGTGCACACGTCGGTGCCGCCCGAGAGCGACTGGAGCTGCACCTGGTCGCTGACGGTCTCGTACACCCATCCGAAGCCCTCGGCGGGCAGCGGCGCACCTGTGGAACCGACGCCGCGCAGCGCAGACAGGTCGGCGACCTCGCGGGGCACCACGCCGGCCTTGCGGCAGGCCAGCAGGAACGGGGCGGAGGTGCCGAAGTACGTGGTGCCGGTCTCGGCCGCCAGCCGCCACAGCGCGCCGAGGTCGGGCTCGGCCGGCCGGCCGGGCTCCGCCCGGACCCCCGGGTTTCCGTCGAAGAGCACGATGGCCGCGCCCACCGCCGGCCCGGAGACCAGGAAGTTCCACATCATCCAGCCGGTGGTGGTGAACCAGAAGAACCGGTCGGCCGGGCCGAGGTCGTGGTGCAGGGCGAGCATCTTCAGGTGTTCCAGCAGGATGCCGCCGTGGCCGTGCACGATCGGCTTCGGCAGGCCTGTGGTGCCCGAGGAGTAGAGCACGTACAGCGGATGGTCGAACGGCACCGGCGTGAACGTCGACGGCTCGTCGGTGGGCGCGGCCAGCTCCGCCCAGCCCAGCGCGCCCTCGGGCGCGCGGCCCGCCGGGTCGAGGTAGCCGATGCTCACCGTGTGGCGCAGCGACGGCAGGGCCGCCCGGATCGCGGCGACCTCGGCGCGGCGGTCCACCGGCTTGTCGCCGTAGCGGTAGCCGTCCACGGCGACCAGCACTGTCGGTTCGATCTGCTGCCACCGGTCGGTGACGCTGCGGGTGCCGAACTCGGGCGCGCAGGACGAGAAGATGGCCCCCAGGCTGGCGGTGGCCAGCAGCAGGACGTACGTCTCGGGAATGTTGGGCGCGTACGCCGCCACCCGGTCCCCGGCGGTGACGCCGAGCCGGCGCAGACCGGCCGACACCCGGCGGACCTGCTCGCGCAACTCCCCGGCGGTGAGGGTGACCGGCTCCCGGGTCTGACCGTGCGCGATGACCACGGGGTCCTCGTCGGCGCGGCCCGGCATCCGCAGCACGTTCTCGGCGTAGTTGAGGGTGGCGCCCGGGAACCAGCCCGCCCCGGGCATCCCCCGCTCGGTCAGGGTGACGGTCGGCGGGGTGTGCGCGATCACCTCGAAGTGGTCCCAGATCGAGCGCCAGAACGCGTCCAGGTCGGTGACCGACCACCGCCACAGCGCGTCGTAGTCGGCGAAGTCCAGCCCGCGGTGCTCTCGCAGCCAGCGCAGGTAGTCGCCGATCCGGGACCGCTCCAGCACGTCCGCCGGCGGCGCCCACAGCACGTCACCCACTGCTCCACCCTCCCCTGGCCCCGCACGACACTGTGAATGGGCCGTGGCGCCATCTTGCCCTACCCCAAAGCGCCATTCTGCGCACCGGGTACGCCTGTCGACGCGTGCCCGGCCCACACTCCAGCCCACCCAGCCATGTGGTTCAGCCCGCCCGGTGCGCCTGGATGGCCCGCCGACGGGCCAGTCGGTGCGCACGGCGGATCTCCGCCTCCTTGAACCGACGCTCGTCCTCCGGCGTCTCCGGCAGCACCGGACGCACAGTGCGCGGCGCACCGCCGACGTCCACCCCGACGAAGACCAGGTACGCCGTGGCCACCCGTACCGGCGCGTCCTCGGCCGAGTCCCACCGCTCCGCGACCACCCGCACGCCCACCTCCATCGACGTCTGCCCGGTCCAGTTCACCTGGGCGTGCGCGTGCACCAGGTCACCGACCCGGACGGCCTCGGAGAAGACGATCTCGTCGATCGCCGCGGTTACCGCCGTGCCGCCGCTGTGCCGGGCGGCGGCGGCGCCCGCCACGTCGTCGACGAACTTCATCAGGACCCCGCCGTGGACGGTTCCGTAGAGGTTCACGTCCACCGCAGTCATGATCTTGCTGAGGGTGACGCGGGAGTACGACGTCGGCTTGCCGGTCGGAGCGGCGGAGAGGTGCTCGGTCATGCCGGAAACGGTACGGTGCGCGGATGCGACATCTCTGGAGCTTCCTCGCCGGGTTGGTGGTGGCACCCATCACGTGGGCGCTTGTCACACTCGGGCAGGACGGGTCGAGCCGGACGGTCGACCGCTGGGTGGAGATCGGCACCTTCAACACCGCCAACCTGATCGAACCGGCCGTGTACCTCGGCGTCGGCGGTGTCCTGCTCGGGCTTCTCGGCACACTGCGCTTCTCACCGGCCGGCCCGGTGGTGGCCGGGTTACTGCTTGTCACACCGTACGTCGGGATGTTCGTGGCGCCGTTCGAGGTGCGCGACGCGATCCCGCACGACTGGAAGGTGTTCGGTGACCCACTGCCGCTGCGGCTGCCGGTGGAGAACGGCACGCTCTTCCTGATCGGCCTGCTGCTGCTCATGGCGACGTTCAGCGGTCAACGCTGGCGGCAGTGGCCGCAGGCCGCGACCGCGCCGGCCGTGACACCGGCGTCGGCGGACGGCCCGCGCGGCGACGACTTCACCCTCACCGACTGGCCGTCCCCCGCGCCGGCGGAGCGCGACACCGCACCGCTCACTCTCGGTTACCCGGCCGAGCCAACACCTACCGATCCGTTGCCGCGCCGGGTGGGCGGCGAATCGCCGTGGTCCGCCCCGCCGCGCGGCCAGTCCCGCCCCGAGGACACCACCGAAATCCGTTGATCGTCGGGCGGGCCGGGCAACCGGCCCGCCCGACCAGACCCACTGCGCGAGTCGCGCTGGTCACGGTGGCGGCTCAGGAACCGCCAACGAGGAGCAGCGCCCGCCCGTCCACGTTCGCCACCTGCCCGGCTCCGAGCCGGGACAGGGGCTGGTTCCAGTGCACATGGCCACAGACCGTCAGGGCCGGTGGGCGCCGTTCCAGCAGGCGCCGCACCGCAGCGTTCCCCAACTGTCCGGGCTCGTCGCCGGATGGCCCCTCGTGCAGGACGAGGACGTCCACGGGCGGCGTCCCGGTCAACTCGGCGATCGCGGCGAGGAATGCCCGCTCGCTCCGTCGCCCCGGCCGGTCCGGCCCGCCGGTCACCCCGCCGACCCCGCCGAACAGCACTCCGCCCGCGGTGAACCGGTCGCCGTCCAGCAGTCGGACCGCAGGCCCCATGCCGGCCACCTCGGCGGCGTCGATCTCGTCGTGGTTGCCCGCCACCCCGACGACAAAGGGGCACCCGGCGGCGGCGAAGGCGAGCCAGACGTCGGTGACGTCCCCGGAGACCCCCCGGCGGTCCGCGCCCGGCGCCGAGTAGAGGTCACCGGCCAGCAGCACACCGACCTCGGTCGGCGGCGGCAGCAGGCCCACCTCCGCCCACACCGTCAGATAGTCGGCCAGGGCCACCCCGAGCAGCACCGGGTCACCCCCGAAGGGCGGACTGGCGACCCCCTGGAGGTCGCCGGCCACCAGCACCGCACGACAGCCGGCGGGCAGCCGGTCGACGGTGATCCGGTCGACAGGCAGTTGGGCAGCCTCGATCCCCCCGCCCGCCCTGGCCTGGCGGTACGCCACCGAGGTGAGGCGTTCCGGCCGGCTGCTCAGTCCATACACGTCGTACACGCCTGCCATGATGGCCTCCTCCCACTGTGCCGCGTCGGCCAGAACCACACTCGAATGCAGTGCGCCGGCGCATCTCGGAGCGGTGGCGGCAGTGGCCGCGCCCGGGGCCACCGAGCTGGCCACGGCACCGGCGTCCGGGCCGGGCAACCGGCCCGCCCGCCACTTTTCTAGTGCAGGGCGACCGCTAGGTCCGGGTCTACCGCGAGGCCGGCGCGGGGCACGACGAGGAGCATGACGATCAGCGCGGCGGCCATGCCACCCGCGATGACGATCGCCATCGGTACGCTCCCGGTGCCGAACAGGCCCGCCAGTGGTGCCGAGAGCGCGCCGACCCCGAACTGCACTGCGCCGAGCAGCGCCGCGGCGGTGCCAGCGGCCGCACTGTGCCGGCTCATGGCCAGCGCCGGAGCGTTCGGCAGGGCCAGGCCCGCCGCGGCCAGGACCAGCCACAGTGACGCGAGCAGGGTGCCCAGGCCACCGAAGCTGGTCGCCGCGAACATGACAAGCAGCAGCCCGGCCGCCGTTCCCGCGATGAGCGCGCTGACCAGGATCTGCTGCGGGGTGTAGCGGCGCAACAGCCGGACGTTGAACTGGGTGGCCCCGATCAGGCCGACGGCACCGGCCCCGAAGGCCAGACCGAACTGCTGCTCGTCGAGGCCGTACTCCCGTTGCAGCACGAACGACGACCCCGCGACGTACGCGAACAGGGCCGCCATCGCCAGCCCGGCAACCAGCACCAGCCCGACGAACGCCCGGTCGTTGAGCAGCCCCCGGTAGTCGCGCACTGTGGCACCGACCCCGCCGTGCCGCCGACGCGCGACCGGGAGGGTCTCCGGGAGCCGGAGCGCGGCCACGACGATCAGCAACGCGCCCAACACCGCAAGCGCCGCGAAGACGCCCCGCCAGTCGGTCCAGCTCAGCAGGGCGCTGCCCAGGGTGGGCGCGAGAATGGGCGCCAGGCCCATGACGAGCATCAACCGAGAGAAGATCCGGGCGAACGAGGCGCCACTGAACAGGTCGCGCACGACGGCGGTGGCGACCACTGTGGCGGCCGCGACACCCAGCCCCTGGAGGACCCGCAGCACACCGAGCACTTCGATGTTCGGCGCGAAGACGCACAGCACGGATGCCACGATGTGCGCGGCCAGCCCGGCCAGCAGCGGCACCCGCCGTCCGACCACATCGGAGAGCGGGCCGATGAGCAACTGGCCCAGCGCGAGGCCGACGAGGGTGCCGGTCAGTGTCAACTGCACCGCGGTTTCGGTGGTCTGCATCCCTGCCGTGATGGCGGGCAGCGCCGGCAGGTACATGTCGATGGTCAACGGCCCGATGGCGATCAGCGCACCCAGCACGAGGACGAGTTGCACCCGCTGACGGTTGGTCATCAGGTCACCGGGCAGCACCTCCCCGGACGGGCCCGGGCCTGCCGTGCGGGTGCCCGGTCCGGTCTGGTCCACCAACTGCTTCATCATCTCGATCTCTCTGCGGAAGCTCGTGCGTCGTCACGGGGTCGGCGGGGCGTGCCCGGTGCCCGACGTGGGGCAACCAGAGCGTGACGAGGCAGGGGTCGTGGTGAGGGCTGGTCGGGGCGATCACCCGATGGTGATCCTGTCGCTCGCCAACACCCGGAACCCGTAAGTCGTTCCCGCTGTGGGAGGCGTCACGCCGCGCCGGCTCGCTCCGGACGTGGCGGGCGGCCGGCAGCCCGCCCGCCCACGCCCGACGGGCGTACGGCAATGCCGGTGTGCGGGGTGAGCCCCGCCCACGTCTGCTGGGACGAGCACCTGTGACCGGGTCAGCCGGCCCGCTGGTTCTCCAACTCGAGGACGGCGTGCAGGTGACTGCGGCCGGGCACACCGAGCTTGCGGTACGCCTGGGTGAGGTGCTGCTCGACAGTGCTTATCGTCACGAAGAGCTCGTTGGCGATGAGCCGGTTGGTGCGACCGAGTGCCGCGAGCCGCACGACCCGACGCTCGGCGTCGCTGAGCCGCCCGATCGGGTACAGCATGTCGCAGTCCGGGTGCGACTCCGCGGTGCGTTGCTGCGGGATGAGGCCGGCCAGGTTCTCGCCGCCGGGCGCCGCCGGCCCTCGGGCGTCGCCCAGGTCCAGTGCGGCGGCCAGTTCATGGGCCGCCTGGAAGTCGGAGAGCGCCTCCTGCCGGCGCCCGGTGGCCAGGCAGAACCGGCCGCGGGCGGAAAGGTAGCGCCAGCCGAGGGTCGACCGGAGCATCGCCGTCGGCACCGGGATGCCGACGAACTCGGCGGCGTCCTCGGGCCAGCGCGACTCGAGCGCGACGTTGATGAGCGTGGTGAGCGGTGCCCCGATCGCCACGCCCCAGGCGCGCGGTGGCATCAGCACGAGCGCGTTCTGCGCGTGCAGCCGCGCCTCGGCCGGAGCGCCCATCCGGAACGCGACCTCGGCCCGGATCGCGGCGGCCACCGCCCGCCAGGTTGGTGCCTGGATGAGCCAGTCTCCCTTCTCGATCACCTCGTGCACGGCGTCGAGCGGGCCGCTGGAGATGAACAACGCGCCGAGGGCGCCCAGCGTCCGGCCCATCAGGTGGTTGTCGAGGCGTTGGGCGAGCAGGAATTCGCGCAGGCCCGAGATCGTCTCCTCGCCGGCGGGCGAGGAGACCGGGACCGGGTCGATCGTTCCCGAGCCCAGCCGCGCGGCCAGGCTGGGGAAGACGCGCTGAACCGAGCCGGAGAGGTTCTGCAGCGCACGGGCCAGTTGCTCGTCGGAGTTGTCGGCGAGCTGCAGCCCCTCCATCAGGGTGATCGTGTCGTCGGTGCGGCCCTGCCAGAGCAGATGGTCGGCGACCTTGACGCCCTCGCGCCAGCCCAACTGCCCGGCACGGGCGGCGGCCAGCACCTCGTCGAGGTGGCGGGCGGCGACCGCCGGGTTGATCCACCACTCGGTGGACATCAGCGCGAACTGGGTGGTGGCCCGTTGGCCGACGTCGTCGCAGCGGTCGAACGCGAGGTGCAGGTAGTTCTGTGCGAGTTCGAGATCCTCGTCGGCCAGCGCCTGCTCGGCTGCCTCGTGCATGAGTGGGATGGCCCAGGAGTCGTACATCTGGTCGGCCGAGGCGAGGTGGGGTGCGACGACGGCGGCAGCCGCGGAGTGCTGGTGCAGCAGGGTGGCTGCCCTGCTGTGCAGCTCGCAGCGAACCTCCCGGCTCAGGCTGCTGAGCACCGCGGTGCGCGCCTGCGGGTGGCGGAACCGGAGCCGGTGCACGACGCCGGCGTTCTCCAGTGTGCCGAGGGCCCGGCCGACGACGTCGTTGGGGCAGCCGAGCAGTCGGGGCAGGATCGCCTCGCTGTCGGGATTGTCGAGCAGCGCGACCGCGTGGGCCACCTGGATGGTTTCGGCGTCGAGGCGACACAGGCAGCCGAGCACCGCCCGGGCGAACTCGTCGGCGGCGTACAACTCGTACGGCCGGGAGGGGCCGGAACGGCAGTCCTCGATGAGGGCGTTGACCAGCAGCGGGTTGCCTCCGGTAGCGGCCCGCACCGCGCAGGCGAGGCTGGGCGCGACCGGGCCGTCGAGCCGCTCGGCCAACAGTTCGCCCACCTCCAGCAGGGAGAGCATCTGAATGACGATCCGCTCGCCACTGCCGCGAAGCACGTCGGCATGGATGAGCGGGTGCAGGGGCTGCAGGCCGCGACAGTTGGTCATCACCAGCAGGATCTGGGCGGCGGTGAGCCGGCGTGTGAGGTAGGCCAGGCAGCGCAGCGAGGCGAAGTCCGCATGGTGGACATCGTCGATGAGGATGACGACCGGCTTGCTCTCGGCGGTCCGGAACAGGACGCGGCCGACGCCTTCGATGGCGGCGCCCACCCGGGCGTCGGAGACGAGCCGGTCGTCCGGCCCGTCGGGCCGGGCAGCGCCGGCCAGACCGGCCTCATCAAGCAGACGCGCGAACTCGGCCCGCCGCCGTGGCACCCGCAGAACGTCCGCGAGCTGGCGGAACACTCCCAGTGGCACACCCCCCTGGGCCCGGGAGGCGACCGCTCGCAGCACTGTCGCGCCACGGTCGCGGGCATGCGCAGCGAGAGCGTCGAGGAGTGCCGTCTTACCGCTGCCGACGTCCCCCTCGACGACGACCGCCGCTCCGGCCTCCCTGGTGCCGTCATACACCGCGATCAGCTTTTCCAGACACGCAACATTGACTTTCACATCACTCAACTGTTCGCCCCCGTACGGACTGATGTGGGTCTTCTGTTATACGAGTTTATGGAGTTGTGTCTCCATTCAATTCAAGCAATGCTGATAGTCGCGACGTAATTACTCTCCGCATTAACGGCACCACCATACCACGGGGGCAGATCCAAGACAAGCCGCTTGCCACAGCTGCGCGAACGAGTGAAATGCCTGGTGAGGAAAGGCCAACTAACGTACTAAATTCGCCCCAATCAATTCCGAAATTTGTGGTTAGTTCCCGCTACGGGCCGGGCCGGGGACGGATATCAGACAAGTTTTCTTCCAGAATGTGGAAGTCCCTGCGGTACCAGACCAGCGGCTTCCCAGGACCGGACATACGCACCTCGGTCGGCGTACCGACCAGCAGGTCGTGGTCACCCACCGGCACCAGATGGGTGGGCCGGCAGCGCAGCAGAAGGTGGGCGTCGGCCAGGCACGGCAGCATCGAGCCGGGCCAGCGGACGAAGCCGCCCTCGGCGAACCGGTCCAGGCCCCGGGCGGCGAAACGGGTGGCCACCGCCCGGTGCCGATCGGAGAGCACGTTGACGACGAACTCCGGCGCCACCGCGAGGGCGCGGTAGCAACTGGAGGCGTGCGCGACACCGACCGTGATCAATGGGGGATCGAGAGAGACGGACGTCACAGAACTGGCGGTGAAGCCCCAGCGGCGGCCGGTGTGGTCGCTGAAGGTAACGACCGTGATCGGGGCGGCCAGCAGGGCCATCGCGTCGCGGAACGTCTGGCCGTCCACAGACGGTGCGACCAACTGCTCCGCGACGCCCTCGGCTGACATGAGTGCTCCCTTCAGCTGACCGGCGCGGCCTTGGCGGCCTCGCGCCCCTGGGCGGAAAAGTCGTCCCGGTTGGTAGCCAACCACTGCTGGGAGGCCTGCAGACCGCTCAGCGCACCGGTGAAGTGCGGCGCCACGTAGCGGGCGAACAGGTCGAAGCTGTGCAGCACCTGCTCCCGTGACGCCCAGTCGTGGGTGTTGATCAACAGCGTGCCGAAGCCACCGGTCTCCGCGTAGAGATGGTGGATGCCCTCGATGACGTCGTCGACCGAGCCGATGATGACGGTCTTCTGATCCTGACACTCGTCGACCTCGCAGCCCATGGTGAGCACGGCCGGAGCGCCGATCGTCTCCCGCACGTACTCCTGGTACCAGCGGGTCATGCCCGGACGAACCTGGTTCAGCGCCTCCTCCCGGGTCTCCGCGACGTGCACGCAGATGGCAACCCGCCAGTTGGCGCGGTCCACTGTCTTGTTGTACTTGGTCGCCTCGTCCTCGGTGGCCAGCCAGAGGCCGTCGAGCGGGGCGTCCGGCACCCCGGGGCGGCCGGCGAAGGTGAGCGCGCCGACGCCGTAGCGACCGGCCAGCCGCATCCCCCGCTCTGAACCCGGGCTGGCCACGGCGATGTCCAGAGCCGGCCGGCGGTACGGGCGGAGCTGGATGGCCGCGTCGCGCAGCTCGAACCAGTCGGTCTTGCAGTTGACCGGCTCGGTGCCCTCGAGCAGTTGGACGACGGCCTGCAACGACTCGGCCATCATCCGCCGCTGGTCCCCCGCGGCGATGCCCATCATGTACGCGTCGGCCGGGTTGATGCCGGCGCCCACCCCGAGCATCGCCCGACCCCGGCTCAGGTGGTCCAGCAGCATGATCCGCTCGGCAACCATCAGCGGGTGGTGGTAGGGCAGGCTCACCACGCCGGTGCCGAGCTTGATCTGGCGGGTCCGGGCCGCCGCGTTGGCCAGGAAGAGCTCGGGCGACGAGATCGGCGACCAGCCCCCGGAGTGGTGCTCGCCCACCCAGATCTCTTCGTAGCCCAGGGTGTCGAGCCACTCCACGAGTTCCATGTCGCGGCTCAGTGCGCCGGTCGGGTCCTCACCGAGCCGGTGGAAGGGTGCCATGAACGCGCCGAACTTGAGTTGCATGAGAGTTCCTCTCGTTGTGGCGGTTGACGGACTGGTCAACCGCGCGTCAGGGCCGGGCACAGGTGGGTAGCGAGAACCTCAAGGTGAGGTGTCTGCATCACGGAGTAGTGGTCGCCCGGGAGATCCGTGAGCGTGGAACCGGGCGAACAGAGGTCGAGCCACCGGCCGGCGGTCTCGACCGTCGCGCCGCCGGCCGCCCGCAGGAACAACACCGGGCCGTCGTACGGACGGGGTGAGTGCTCGATCAGCGCCCGCGAGTTGCGCCGGAACCGATCGGCGATCTGGCCGAGCGCGTCGCGGTCGACGTCGTCCTCCAGCACGCCCGCCGCCCGTCCGGCGGTGAGCAGCGTGCCCAGCGGGTCGGCGGTTTCGAAGAGGTCGGCGTCGGGCGTCCAGTCGGTGCCGGCGAGCCCGGCCAGATCGCGGGCGAGCCAGGCGTACAGGTCGGCCTCGGCCACCGTCTCGGCGGCGGGACCGGGCGGCTCGATCAGGTCGATGACCGCGACCAGGCCGACCGTACGTCCGGCCTCCCGCAGCAGGGCCGCCACCTCGAGCGCGAGCACGCCGCCCATCGACCACCCTCCGATATGGACGGGACCCTCGGGAACCGCCTGCCGGACCACGTCGGCGTAGTGCGCGGCAAGCGCGGGCACCGACGACAGCGGTGACGGCACGTCCGGGACCTGCAGCCCGAACAACGGCTGGTCGTCCGGGAGCAGCCGGGCCAGGTCGGCGTAGCAGAGCACGTCGCCGCCCACCGGGTGGATCAGGAACAGGGGTGTACGCGCCCCGCCCTGCCGGATCGGCACCAACGCGATCCGCTCCGCGTCCCCCTCCGTCTCGCGCAGCACCCGGGCCAGGTCACGGATCGTCGGGTGCGCGAACAGGGCCGAAAGCGGCAACCGCCGGCCGAGTCGGCTGCGCACCTGGGCCATCATCCGGACCGCGAGCAGCGAGTTGCCGCCCAGGTCGAAGAAGCCGGCCAGGACGCTGATCTCGGGCACGTCGAAGAACCCGCGCCAGATCTCCGCCAGGCACGCCTCCAGGTCGTCGGCCGGCGCCACGACCTGGCCCTCGAACCCGGCCTCGTCCGGTGCCGGCAACGCGGACCGGTCGACCTTGCCGTTGGCGCTCAACGGCAGGTCGTCCAGGACGAGGATGCGTGGCGGCACCATGTACCCGGGCAGGCTCTCCCGCAGCACCGCTTGCAGATGCTCCTCGTCGAGCCCGGCACCGGCTGGCACCACGTACCCGATCAGTCGCTTGTTCTCCCGCTCGCCGGCGGCGGTGACCGCCGCCGCGGCGACCTCCGGCAGCCGCAGCAACGCCGCCTCGATCTCGCCGAGCTCGATCCGGTAGCCCTGCACCTTTACCTGGAAGTCCTCCCGGCCGAGGAATTCGATGTCGCCGCTCGGCAGGTAGCGGCCCAGGTCACCGGTGCGGTACAGCCGCTCGCCGGTGGCCGGGTGCCGGCGGAAGCTCGCCCGGGTCTTCGACTCGTCGTTCAGGTAGCCGCGGGCCAGGCCGGCGCCGGCGATGTAGAGCTGCCCGGCGACAAGTGTCGGGCACGGCTGCATCGCCTCGTTCAGCACGTGGAAGCGCTGGTTGCGCATCGGCTTGCCGTACGGGACCGACGTCCAGGACGGGTCGACCTCGTCGATCGGATAGAGGATCGACCAGATCGCCGCCTCGGTCGCCCCGCCCAGGCTCCACACCTGCGCCTCGGGCAGCAGCTCGCGGATCCGCTCCGGCAGGGTCACCGGGATCCAGTCACCACTCATCATCACCACCCGCAGCGGCCAGTCGGCCCCGCTGCCGGCGGCGAACTCGGTGAACATCTGCATGAGGGTGGGCACGCTGTTCCAGATGGTCACCCGGTGCGTGGTCACCAACTCGGCCCACCGCGCCGGCTCCCGGTGCGCCGACGGCTCCGGCAGCACTATCGCGCCACCGACCGCCAGCAGGCCGAAGATGTCGTAGACGGAGAGGTCGAAGTTGAGCGCGGACAACGCGAGAACCCGGTCGTCGCCGGTCACCGCATACCGCTCGTTGATGTCCGCGATGGTGTTCAGCGCGGCGGCGTGCTCGATCATCACGCCCTTGGGCAGGCCGGTCGAGCCCGAGGTGAAGATGACGTAGGCGAGATCGTCGGGAGCGGTCGCCGGCGACGGTGCCTCGGCCGGGAAGTCGGCCACCCGGGCACCGTCCACCGCCAGCACCGTGACCCCGTCCGGCCACCGCGCCTCGGCCTCGACCCAGGACTGGGTCAGCACGCAGTCGATGCCGGCCGACTCGATGAGCAGCCGCAGCCGCTCCGCCGGGACACCCGCGTCGATCGGCACGTAGGCGGCCCCCGCCTGCAACGTGCCGAGCACCGCCGCGACCTGTTCCCAGCCCTTCTCCATGACGACGCCGACCAGGCGACCCGCGCCGGCGCCGGCGCCCTGCGCACGCAGCCAGTTCGCCAGACGGTTCGCCAGCTCACCCAGCTCGCCGTAGGTGAACTCACGTCCGGCGGTGATGACCGCGGTGCGTCCGGGCGCGGTGCGCACCTGCTCGAGGAAACCGTCCTGGAGGAGACCGACCGGCCGCGGTCCGGCGGTGTCGTTCGCCAGCCGCTGCACCTCCAGGTCCGTCTCCGGCGTCAGCACGGCCGCCGGGCGACGCCAGGCGACGTCGTCCGCAGCCAGCTCGCGCACCAGTCCGAGGTACGCGGCGAACATCGCGTCGATCAGGCCGGGTGGGAAGAGCGCGTCGACCGAGTCCCAGTTGAGGACCACACCGCCGGCTTCCTCGATGACCTGGTGGTCGAGCCAGACCTGTGGGGTACGCACCGACGTCCAGCGCTCGACGCCGTCCTCGCCCATCTGCATGATCGGGTGGGTGAGGCCGGTGGCCGCCCCCGGATTCTCCCGCGCACCGAAGTTGACGGTGCTGGCGAAGACGACAGGGAAGGTCACCGGGTGTGCGCCACCACGGGCGCGGTGGAGTTCCCGCAGGACCCGGACGCCGCTCACGTGGCTGTGCTCGAGGTCGCTCCAGAGCTGCTTCTGCAACCTGTCGACCCGCGCCTCGAAACTGTCGGTCGCTGTCGCGTCGACTTCGAGCAGCGTCGTCGAGGTGAAGTTGCCGACCACCTTGGACACGTCCGGGTGCAACGGAACCCGGTTGAAGAAGAGCACGTTGAGGGTGAACCGGCTGGACTTGCTCCACCCGGCGAGGACCTGGGCGTACGCGTTGCACAGGGCGGCGGAGGGGGTGACGCCCGCCGCCGCGGCGTACTCCTTGAAACGCGCCCATTCCGCGGCGGTGAGGCCACCGGAGCGGTGGGTGAACTCGGGCCGTTCGATGGCGTCGGGTGCGACGGCGAGCGGCAGCTCCGGAGCCGGTGGCAGGGTCGGCACCCGGTCCAGCCAGTAGTCGAGCGAGTCACGGAACTGCGGGCCGTCCTCCAGGGCCCGTGCCGCCAGGACGTAGTCGCGGAATCGCACGCCGATCGGCGGCAGCGCCTCGACCCCGTCCCGGTACGCGGTCGCCCACTCGGAGAACACCACCGAGGTGCTCCAGGCGTCCGCGATCAGTGCGTCCATCCCCAGGTGCAGGCGGATCCGGTCGGGGGCGAGCACTGTCGCCCGGATGTCGAACATGGGCCAGGTCCCGGCGTCGAGCACCTGGTACTTCATCGCGTCGTGCACCTCGGCCAGGTGGGCCGTGCGCGTCCGCTCGTCGGCGCCGGCCAGGTCGGTGATCGCGATCCGGTAGGTCGGGACATCGGCCAGCACCCGCTGCCAGCCCTCCGGCGTGACGACCGCGCGGAGCATGTCGTGCCGCGCGATCATCGCGTTCCAGGCGTCCTCGATCCGGGCCAGGTCGGTGCCGGTCAGGTCGACCTCCAGGTAGAAGTACGTGGAGATCCGCCCCAGCGCGAAGGCGTCGGAGCGACCGACCAGGTACGCCTGTTGCAGGTCGGTGAGCGGAAACGCGTCGTACCGGGCCTCGTCGTCGGCGACCAGCGCGGGCAGTTGGGCCGACGGCGCGGGCTGGTCCGTGGTCGTGACCGGCTCGCCGAGCATGGGCAGCACGAGGTCGCCCAGCTTGGCGATGCTGCTGCCGTCGAGGAACGCGACGAGCGGAAGGGCGAGGCCCAGCTCCGCCGAGAGCGACTCCTTGACCTCCAGCGCCATCAGCGAGTCGAGGCCCAGCTGGGACAGCGGCTCGTGGACGTCGAGATCGTCGGGGACGGCGCGCAGGGCACCGGCCACGGACCGGCGCAGGATCGACAGCAGCACGGCCGGCCGGTCCGCCGGGGCGGCGGTCGCGAACTCGGCGGCGCCGGTGCGGGCCGGCACGGGAGCCGCGCGGTGCGGCTCGGCCGCCGGACGATGAGCCCCCTCGCGCAGCATGGCACCACGCCCGGCTCGCTTGGCCAGTACGCCGCTCGCGTCGACAACTATCCGCCCGGCCGCGTCCTCCAGTCGGACCCGGGCCACCAGTGTCGACTCGGGGTCCGTCTCCGGCAGCAGGGTGGCGCGACAGTAGAGCGGCCCGGCGGCCCCGCCGTGGAATTCGAACCGGTCGATGCCGACCAGGGCGTACGCCGCGTCGGCCGGCGCCTCCGCCGGCAGGCAGGCGAACAGCACCTGGAACATGGCGTCGACCAGACCCGGGTGCAGCAGGTAGGCATCCGCCTCGCCGTCCCGGGGGGCGCGCATCTGGGCGATGGCCTCGGATCCGCCGTGCCAGATCCGCTCGATCCAGCGGGCGGACGGGCCGAGGTAGAGCTTGCGTCGCCACAGCCGCTGGTAGAAGTCGTCGCCGGACAGTTCGCCGCCGAGCCCCGACCGTACGTCCTCCCGGTACGCCTCGCCGTCGGCCGGGCTCGCCAGGGTCTCGTCGGCACGGACCCGCCCCTGCGCGTGCAGCACCCACGACGAGCCGTCAGCGGCGTAGTAGCGGTACCCGCCGTCGCGCTCCAGCAGCAGTTGGGTGGCGGTCGGGGTGTCGTGATCGAGGACGAGGCCCTGCAGGACGAGCGTTCCCTCCGCGACAAGCGCCCCGGCACCCCCGCCGGTCTGCCGGACGGCGGCGAAGGCGCTCTCCAGGTAGACGCCGATGTTGACCACCGGGAGGCCGTCCATCACGCAGTCGCCGAGGCAGCTGTGGTCGGCGATGGCGAGCCGCCCGGCGAACTGGGCGACGTCCAGCGGCGACGGCACGCGCGGCCCCAGCAGCCCGGTGCCGGGCTGACCGCTGCCCAGCGGTGGAGTCCCGGCGGGTGTCGCACTGCGCGAGAACCAGTAGCGGGTCCGCTGGAACGGATAGGTCGGCAGGGTGACCTTGCGGCGCCCCCGCCCGGCGTCGAAGGACGCCCAGTCGATGTCGCAACCCGCGACGAAGAGGCCGGCCAGGCTCTCGGTAAGCACCGCCCAGTCGTCGTGGCGCGGACGCAGTGACGGCAGCAGCCGGACCTGTCGATCCATCGTCATCCGGCGGGTGAGCCCGAGCAGCGTCGGTGCCGGGCCGATCTCGACGAAGGTGTCGTAGCCGTCGTCGAGCAGTGCGGTGATCCCCGCGGCGAACTCCACCGGGCGACGGATGTGGTCACGCCAGTAGGCCGCGTCGATCTGCTCCACCGGCCGACCGGTCACGTTGGAGACCAGTGTCAACCGGGGGTGGGCGTACCCGACAGTGGCCGCCTCCTCCTCGAACCGGTCGAGGACCGGGTCCATCAGCGGCGAGTGGAAGGCCCGACCGGTGTTCAGCGGCCGGGTCCGTACGCCCTGCTCGGCGAGCGCGGTGAGCAGCTCAGCAAGCGCCGGCCCACTGCCGGAGACCACGAAGTTCTCCGGACCGTTCACCGCTGCCACGCAGAGTCGGTCGGCGTACGGCGCGAGGGCGGCGTCGACGACCTCGCGCGCGGCGAAGACCGCGGCCATCGCGCCGGGCTCGGTCAGCTCCGCCATGAAGGCACCCCGACGCACCGCCAGCCGCAGGCCGTCGGCAAGCGGCAGAACCCCTGCCACACAGGCCGCTACCAGCTCACCCAGGCTGTGCCCGAGCACCGCCGAGGGACGTACACCCCAGGACGTCCAGAGCTGGGCGAGGCCGTACTCGACGGCGAACAGCAGCGGCTGGGCGTACTCGGTCTGGTGCACCAACTCCTCGTCGGCAAGCAGTTCGTCGAGCGGCCGGCCGAGCAGCGGACGCAGAATCTCGTCGCACTCGTCGAGGCTGGCCCGGAAGACCGGCTCGGTGCGGGACAGCTCAGCGGCCATCGCCGCGTACTGGGAGCCCTGGCCGGTGAAGAGGAACGCGACACGTGGGCGGGTGCCGGACGGGACGTGCCCGTCGACGCGGCGGGGGTCGCGCAGCCGCCGGCTGATCTCGCCCGGCGTGCTGCCGCTGACCGCGGCCCGGTACGGCAGCCGGGCACGTCCGTTCGCCGCCGTGTGGCAGAGGTCGGCCAGTTCCTGCGGTGCGGCGTCGGCCAGCCGGGCGGTGTACGCCTCGGTCAGCTCGGCCAGGGCCGCCGGCGTCTTGGCCGAGAGCACGAGCACGTGCGAGCCGCGGTCCGGCCCGGCCGGCTCGACTGTCACCGGTGGCGCCTCCTCGATGACGACGTGCGCGTTGGTGCCGCTGGCGCCGAAGGAACTGACACCGCCGACCCGGGGACGCGGCCCGGCCGGCCACGCGGTCACCTCGGTCGGGATGGTCACGCCCAGCTCGTCGAGGTCGATCTCCGGGTTGACCTCGGACAGGTTCAGGTGCGGCGGGATCTCGGCGTGGCGCAGCGCGAGCACCACCTTCATCAGGCCGGCGATGCCCGCGGCCGGCTCCAGGTGACCGATGTTGGTCTTGAGGGAGCCGACCTGCAGCGGACCGGCCGCGCCCCGATCGCCGAGCACTGCGGAGAGCGCGCGCAGCTCGATCGGGTCGCCGAGCGGAGTGCCGGTGCCGTGCGCCTCGACATAGCCGATCTGGCTCGGCTCGACACCGGCCGACCGCACGGCCCGCCGGATGACGTCCTGCTGCGCCTTCGGGTTGGGCACCGTCGGGCCGCTGCTACGGCCGTCCTGGTTGACCGCTGAGCCACGGATCACAGCCTTGATCGGGTCGCCGGCGGCGAGCGCGTCGCTCAGCCGCTTCAGCACGATGACGCCGCAGCCCTCGCCGCGCGCGTACCCGTTGGCCTTCTTGTCGAAGGTCTTGCACACCCCGTCCGGCGCGAGCGCGCCGGTCTTGCTGAGCACCACGAAAACCTCTGGTGACAGCAGCACGTTGACGCCGCCGGCCAGCGCCATCGAGCACTCCCCCGACCGCAGCGCCTGCACGGCCAGGTGCACGCCGACGAGCGAGGAGGAGCACGAGGTGTCGACCGACAGGCTCGGCCCGTTCAACCCGAGCCAGTACGAGATCCGCCCGGCCGCGAACGTCGAGGCGTTGCTCGTCGCGTAGTGCGCCTCCAGCTCGGCCGGCGCGACCTGCTGCATCTCGACCTGACAGTAGTCGTAGTTGGTGATGCCCAGGTAGACGCCGGTCTCCGTGCCGGCGAGCCGGTCCGGAGCCTGGCCGGCGTCCTCGAAAGCGGACCAGCTGACCTCCAGGAGCAGGCGCTGCTGCGGGTCGAGCCACGGCGCCTCGCGCGGGGAGACCCCGAAGAACGCGGCGTCGAAGGACGCGACGTCGTCCAGGAAGGCGCCGCGCCGGGTGTAGCTGGTCCCCGGGCGCCGACCGGTCGGGTCGTGGAAGGCGTCGACGTCCCACCGGTCGTCCGGCACGTCTCTGACGCCGTCGCCGCCGCTGCGCAGGAACTGCCAGAACTGCTCCGGATCGCGCACGTCGGACGGCATCCGGCAGGCCATCCCGATGATGGCGATCGGCTCGGTGGCGGCCTGCCGGGCGGACTCCAGCTCGGCCCGCAGTCGGCGGATCTCCCGTACCGAGCGGCCCAGAACCTGGTGCCGTTCGTCGGTCACATCGGTCATCACTCGCTCCCTCTGGCCTGCTGCGCGGTGCGGATCTCGTCACCGAGGAGCTCGATGAGCTCACGCTCGGTCATCTCGTCGATGGCCTGCTCGCTGGCGTCGTCCGGCGGCGACACGTGCACGGGGGCGCCGACGGTCGGTTCGCCGAGCAGGCCGGTGAGGTGGTCGGTGAGGGCATCGACTGTGGGGTGCTCGAACATCACCGGGGTCCCGAGGCGCAGCCGGAAGCGCGCCTCCAACTGCCGTCGCACCTTGATCGCCATCAGCGAGTCCATGCCGAGCTGGAAGAACCCGGCCTCGCCGTCGATGCGCCCCGGGTCGAACGCCAGGACCTCGGCGACCGCCTCGACCACCGCCCGCCGGACGACCTCGTGGCGCTCGAACGGATCGGTGGGCAGGTCCGCCGCCGGCTGGTGGTCCGGCTCCGGCTTCGACGGCCCCGCTTCGACAACGGCGGCGCCGTCCTCGACGGGACCGGTGAAGAACATCGCTGTCACGTCGCGCAGTGGGAACCGTTCACGCTGCCAGGCGTACGCCGGCAGCGGCACCGACCGCGCGTCGGGTGCGACAGGCAGCGCGATCGACGAACCCCGGGCGAACATCGTGGCCAGGCCGAGCGGCACGGACTCCGCCTCGGGCACCTCGCGGTGCATCGAGGCGATGCCGGACCCCACCCGCCCGGCCTCCTCGAATGCCTGCTCGACAGCGTTCAGCAGCATCGGGTGCGGGCTGATCTCGACGACCGTGTCGTGCCCGGCGGCGACCAGACCGTTCAGGGCGTCCCAGAAGAGCACCGGCTCGCGCAGGTTGCGGTACCAGTAGTCGACGTCGAGGTCGGTGCCGTCGCCGACCTTGCCGGTGACAGTGGAGTAGATCGGGATCCGGGCCGCCCGGGGCCGCACCCCGGCGAGCCGCTCCAGGAATTCGGCACGCAGCGGCTCGACCCGGGGGCCGTGACCGGCGACCGAGTTGGGCATCGCCCGGCAGAAGACGTTGCGGGCGCGCAGCTCGTCGGCGATCTGCTCGAGCACCGGCGTCTCGCCGGACAGCACCGTCGAGCGCGGACTGTTGCTGACGGCCACGCCGACCCGGTCGCGGCGCCCGTCCAGCAGTGCGTCCGCCTCGTCGATCGACAGGCCGACGACAAGCAGCGAACCAGCCCCGCGCAGCCGGTCGAGCAGTTCGGCCCGGACGCAGATGATCCGGGCCGCGTCGGTGAGCGACAGGGCACCGGCGACGTACGCCGCGGTGATCTCCCCGGTGCTGTGTCCGAGCATCACCCCCGGTTCGACGCCGTGGGCCCTCCACCGCGCGGCCAGGGCGACGCCGAGGGCGAACAACGCCGGCTGGATCACTGTGACGTCGTCGGGCAGCTCCCGGAGGTCGGGGCGGTGGACCTCGGCGAGCACCGACCTGCCGAGCATCGACGCGAGCACCTCGTCGCACTCGGTGGCGGCGGCCCGGAAGTCCGGGCAGTCGCGCATCAGGTCGCGACCCATGCCGGGCCGCTGCGTGCCGTGACCGGCGAACGCGAACACCGGTCCGAGTGGAGCCTGGGCACTGGCCCGGCCGGTCACCACACCCGGGGCCTGCCCGGCGTCGAGCCACTCCGTCAGCCGGTCGGCGGCCTGCTCACGGCTCCCCGCCACCACCGCGAGCCGGTGCGGGTGCCGGGTCCGCCGGGTGGCCGCGGTGTACGCCACGTCACCGAACCGCCGGTCATCCGTCCACGGCGCGGTCAGCGCGTCCCGGTAGGCGGTGGTGAGCGCGGTGAGCGCCTCGGGGGTGTGCGCGGAGATCGGCAGCACCATCGGCCGTTCCTCGGGTGCCCGCGCCGGCCGGGACTCGGCGGGCGGCACCGGCCCGAGGATGACGTGGGCGTTGGTGCCACCCGCGCCGAACGCGCTGACCGCGGCGTACCTGTGGTCGTCGGCGACCTCCCAAGGCTGCGGCTCGGTCGGGATGAAGAACCGACTGCCGTTCAGGTCGATGTGGGGATTGAGGACCTGCAGGTGCAGGTTCGGCGCGACTGCCCGGCCGTGGATGCTCAGCACCGCCTTGAGCACACCGGCCAGGCCGGCCCCGGCCTCCACGTGGCCGATGTTCGACTTGATCGAGCCCAGTGCGCACGGCGGCCCGTCCCGGTCGCCGTACACCTCGCGCAGCGCCTCGGTCTCGATCGGGTCGCCGAGCGCCGTGCCGGTGCCGTGCGCCTCGATCAACGTCACCCGGGCCGGGTCGAGCCGGGCGTTACGCAACGCCTGCGTGATGACCTCACGCTGACTCTTACCGTTCGGCGCGGTGATCCCGTTGGTGAGGCCGTCCTGGTTGACAGCGCTGCCCCGCAGCACCGCCCAGATCCGGTCGCCCGCCGCGAGCGCGTCGGACACCCGCTTGACCACCAGGACTGTCACGCCCTCGCTGCGCACGTACCCGTCGGCGCGGGAGTCGAAGGTCTTGCACCGGCCGTCCTGGGCGAGCGCGCCGAGTTTGGCGAAGCCGAGCGTGGTGGTCGGCGAGAACATCAGGTTCAGACCGCCGACCACTGCGGAGTCACACTCCCCGGCCCGCAGCGACTGGGCCGCCAGATGCAACGCGACCAGGGCCGACGAGCAGGCGGTGTCCACCGTCATGCTGGGTCCGCGCAGGTCGTACAGGTAGGAGAGCCGGTTCGGGATGAGCGAGTTGGCGCCGCCGGCCGAGGTGTAGGTGCTGATCTGCGCCGGGTCCCGCAGCTGGAGCTGGAGGAAGTCGCCGGCGTTGGCCCCGACGAACACGCCGGTCGGGCTGCCCCGGAGCTGGTCGCGGGTGATGCCGGCGTCTTCGATTGCCTCCCAGGCGACCTCGAGGAAGAGCCGCTGCTGCGGATCCATGTCCTGCACCTCGCGGGGCGAGATGCCGAAGAAGTACGGGTCGAACTCGTCCACCCGGGACAGGAAGCCGCCGTGTCGTGCGGTCATCCGCCCCGGCGTCTTCGGGTCCGGGTCGTAGAACGCGTCGGTGCTCCAGCGCGAGGCGGGCACCTCGGTGACCGCGTCCACCTTCGAGTTGAGCAGGTGCCAGAGGGCTTCCGGCGAGTCGACGTCCCCGGGCAGCCGGCAGGACATGCCGACAATGGCGATCTCCTCACGCCGGGACCGCTCCAGGTCGTCGATCTTCCGGCGCAGGTCGCGCAACGTGGTCAGGGCGGCCTTGAGTTGCTCGTCGGAGCTCATCTCAGATGTTCTCCATTCGCTCGGTCAGCTCGGCGATCTCGCGAGCGAGCTGCCCAGCCGGGTCGTCGTCGACGTCGACGTACAGCTCGTCGAGGGTCACGGTGGGCGCGACGGGCGGTTCCGGCTCGGCGGACAGCCCGAGCTTGGACGCCAGGAACGGCGCCATCTCGCGGATCGTCGGGTGGTTCCAGATCAACGTGGCGGACAGTTGGATGCCGAACTCCCGCTCAAGGCGGGTGCGTAGCTCCAGGGACATCACCGAGTCGATGCCGAGGCTGCGAAGCGGCTGATCGTTCTCGATCCGCTCGGTGGTCAGCTTGACGACCCGGGCCACGTTCTCCCGGATGATCCCCTCGATCGCGGCGATCTGGGCGTCCGGTCCGTCCAGAGCACGCAGCCGGGCGGACACCCCGTCGGACTCGGGGGCCGCAGCGGCCACGGCGTTCGGGAGCCGGACCACTGCCATGTCCCGTATCTCGATGAGCACCGTGCCGTCCGGCGAGACCACAGTGATGTCGGCGAGGAAACGGTCGGCGACAGCGCCGGCCGGCCGCACCACGGCGTGGGACCAGCACTCCGTACCGAGCCGGCCGGCGATGCGGACCGACCCGATCGCGGCGGTCAGGAAGGCGTGCGACGCGACGCGTCCCCAGTCCGGGCCGAGCAGCGGCACCACCGCCGCCTGCAACGCGGCGTCGAGCTGTGCGGGATCGACGCGGTGAGCCGGGCGGGCGGCCGGCAGACGCAGCCGGGCCAACGCCTCGTCGCCCCTTCGCCAGACCCGCTCGACACCCTGGTAGGCGGGGCCGTAGCCGATGCCGACCGCCGCCAGACGCTGGTAGAAGTCACCGCCGGCCAGTTCCTCGGCCATCCGGTCGCGCACCGCGTCCAGGTCGAACGGCGCGGACGGCCCGGCTGCCGGGACCGGGCGTACGACGCCCTCGGCCACCAACGCCGGTGCCTGGCCGTCCGGCGCGTACACCCGCATCCGGTACCCGTCACCGGCCCGCGACACCTCGGTCTGCACCGACCGCGACTCGTCGTCCGGGATCCGCAGCGCCTCGGGGAAGGTGAGGTCGAGCAGCTCGTGGTCCGGGTCGGCGCCCAGCTCGTCGGCGACGGTTCGCGCCATGTCGACGTAGGCGGCGGCCGGCACGAGCGCGTGGCCGCCGATCCGGTGCTCGCGGACGGTGGCGGTCGCACCGTCGAAATCGCGCTGCCAGTAGTGCGTACCCGGCGCGGAGACCGGGTCGAACCGGTTGCCGAGCAACGTCGCCCCCGCCGTACGGACCGGCCGGCCGTCGGTCGACGGCCAGAACCGTTCGCGCTGCCACGGGTAGTGCGGCAGTTTCAGGGTGCCGCGCGGACCGGCCAGGGCGGGGCTCTGCGCCACCGGCACGCCGAGGGTGAAGAGACGGCCGAGGGACCGCAGCAGCGCGGCGCGCTCGGGCTCGTGGCGGCGCAGCGAGGGCAGCGCCTCCGCCGGCGTGCCGTCCGGCCCGGTGATCTGCTCGACCGCGGGCAGCAGCACGGGGTGCGGGCTCATCTCGACGAAGACCCGCACGCCGTCGGCGAGCAGCCGCGCCACCTGGTCGGCGAAGAGCACCGGACGGCGCAGGTTGTCCACCCAGTACGCCGCGGTCAGCTCGGGTCCTTCGAGCGTCGTCTCGGTGACCGTCGACCAGAACGCGACATTTGCCGGGCCGGGCGTGACGCCGTCGAGGGCGGCGAGGAGGTCGTCGCGCAGCGGGTCCACCTGCGGGCTGTGCGAGGCCACGTCCACCTTGACCCAGCGGCAGAACACCCCGTCGCCGTCGAGCTGGTCCCGGAGCCCGGCCAGGACGTCCTTGTCGCCGGAGAGCACGGTTGAGCGTGGGCTGTTGCTGACCGCCACCGACACCGCGTCCTCGTGCCCGACGATCAGGCGCTCGGCGTCGGCCAACGACAACTCCACGTTGAGCATCGCGCCCTGGCCGCTGACGCGGCGCAGCAGCACGCTGCGACGGCAGATTGTCCGCATCGCGTCGCGCAGCGGCAGTGCGCCGGCGACGTACGCGGCGGCGATCTCCCCCATGCTGTGCCCGATCACGGCGTCCGGGTGTACGCCCCACGAGCGCCAGAGCGCCGCGAGCGCGATCTCGACGGTGCAGAGGACGGGTTGCACGACGTCGATCCGGTCCAGCCGCGAGTCCTCCGCGCCGGCCGCCAGCTCGTCGGCGACCGACCAGTCCTTGAATTCGGCGGCAGCCGCGTCGCAGGCCCGCACGGCCTCGGCGAAGACCGGCTCGGTCGCCATCAGCTCCTGGGCCATGCCGAGCCACTGGGAGCCCTGGCCGGGGAAGACGAAGGCGATCCTCGGAGCGGCCTCGGCGTACCCCCGGGCGGCGTCGCCGTCGTCGTCGGCGAGGGCGGCGCGGAGCTGCTCCATCGAGTCACCGGTGACGGCCAGGCGGTGGTTGAACTCGCCCCGGCGCACGGCCGCGGCGACCAGATCGGCGGGCGTGAGCGAGTCGCCGGCCTCGTCGATCTGTCGGACCACCCGGGCGGCCGTGTCGCGAAGCGCACCCGCGCTCTTCGCGGAGAGCGTGAGCAGGTACGCGGGCTTCGCGGCGGGGACCGGGCGTGGCACCGGCGGGGGGCCTTCGAGGACCAGATGCACGTTGGTGCCGCCCCAGCCGAACGCGCTGACGCCGGCCAGCAGGGGCCGGTCGGCCGGCCAGGACTCACGCTCACGCGGCACCCGCAGCCGGAGCCCGTCGAAGTCGATGTGCGGGCTCGGCACGTCGAAGTGCAGGCTGGCCGGGATCTCCTTGTCGCGCAGCACCAGCACCGTCTTGAGCAGGCCGGCGATGCCGGCCGCGGCTTCGAGATGACCGATGTTGGACTTGACCGACCCGATGACCAACGGACTCGCGTCGGCTGCCCGTCCCCTGGTCAGGACCGCGCCGAGGGAGGACGCCTCGATCGGGTCGCCCAGTGCGGTGCCAGTGCCGTGCGCCTCGACGTAGTGCACGTCACCGGGGTCGACCCCGGCCCGCCGGTACGCCTCCCGCAGCACGTCCTCCTGGGCCTCCGAACTCGGGGCGGTCAACCCGTTGCTGAGCCCGTCGTTGTTCGCCGCCGAACCGCGGATGACGCACCAGACGTCGTCCCCGTCGGCGAGCGCCCGGGAGAGCGGCTTGAGCACCACCACCCCGCAGCCCTCACCGCGCCCGAATCCATCGGCCCGAGCGTCGAAGGACTTGCAGCGGCCGTCCGGTGCCAGGCCGCCGAACTTGGTGAGAGCGACCATGCTCTCCGGGTTGAGCAGCAGGTTCACTCCGCCGGCGATCGCCACCTCGGACTCCCCCGACCAGAGGCTCTGACAGGCGAGGTGCACGGCGAGCAGGGACGACGAGCAGGCGCTGTCGAC
Source organism: Micromonospora sp. NPDC049047 (assembly GCF_040649135.1). NCBI lineage: Bacteria > Bacillati > Actinomycetota > Actinomycetes > Micromonosporales > Micromonosporaceae > Micromonospora > Micromonospora sp. NPDC049047. The sequence continues at coordinate 265,600 of NZ_JBEZEY010000007.1, read as the reverse complement.
CACCATGCTCGGACCGCGCAGGCCGAGCACGTACGAGAGCCGGTTGGCAACCATGTTGAGGGCGCCGCCGGTCGCCGAGTGTGCCGTCTGCGGGCCGGTCCGTCCGGTGGTGAGTTCGGCGAAGTCGTGCCAGATGGCGCTGGCGAAGACCCCGGTCCGGCTCCCGGCCAGCCGGTCGTTGGCGAGCCCGGAGTCCTCCAGCGCCTCCCAGGCGACCTCGAGGAACAGCCGCTGCTGCGGATCCATCTCGATCGCCTCACGCGGCGAGATACCGAAGAACAGCGGGTCGAACTCGTCGATCGCGCCGGTCAGGAAGCCGGCCTCGACCGGGACGGTCAGCTCCGGGTCGGCGTACGCCGCCGCGTCCCAGCGTGACGCCGGCACCGGCCGGACCCCGTCCTGGCCCTCGCGCAGCAGGCGGCGTAGTCCGTCCACGTCGTCGGCCGAGGGCAGCCGGCAGGCGATGCCGATGACGGCAAGTGGCTCGCGCGCCGCCGCCGAGGCAATCGGCACCGGTGCGACGCGCGCCGTGCTGGCATCGTCGGTCTGTCCGACCTCGCCGGTCTCACTGGCTCCGTTGGTCTCGCTGGTCTCGCTGGTCTCGCTGGTCTCGCTGGTCTCGCTGGTCTCGCCGACCAGCAGGGTACGGAGTTTGCGGGCCAGCGCGTTCGGTGTCGGGTCGTCGAAGAGCAGCGTGATGGGCAGGCGCAGGCCGGTCGCCGCGCCGAGCCGGTTACGTAGCTCCACAGTGGCCAGTGAGTCGAATCCGAGGTCCTTGAACGCCTGCGTGGCACCGATGGCCTGCGCGTCGCCCTGGCGCAGGACCACCCCCGCGTGTGAGCGGATCAGCTCCAGCAGCGTCCGCAGTTGCTCGGCGCCGGAGAGGCGGCTGAGCTGCTCGGCGAGCGACTCGGATGCGGCCGGTCCGGTGTCGGCCGCGGTGACCGGCACCCGGACCAGGTGGCGCAGCATCGGTGGCGTGGACTGGGACGGGCTGAGGTCGAGGCGGGCCGGTACGAGCACCGCGCGCGGCCGGTCCAGCGCCGCGCTGAAGAGCGCGAGCGCCTCGTCGGTCTCCAGCGGAAGGCTGCCGCCCCGGGCGAAGCGGGCGATGTCCGCCTTACTCAGATGCGCGGTCATCGCGCTGCGCGCGGCCCAGATGCCCCAGGCGAGGCTTGTCGCGGGGCGCCCGGTCGCCTGCCGGTGCTGGGCCAGCGCGTCGAGGAAGGCGTTCGCCGCTGCGTAGTTCGCCTGCCCCTGCGTGCCGAGTACGCCGACCACCGAGGAGAACATCACGAACGCGCTGAGGTCGTGCCCCTCGGTGAGCTGGTGCAGGTGCCACGCCGCGTCAGCCTTGGGACGCAACACCCGTTCGAGGTGGCGCGGGGTCAGCGAGGTGACGGTGGCGTCGTCGAGCGTGCCCGCCAGGTGCATGACCGCGGTGAGGGGGTGCCCGGCCGGGATCCCGGCCAGCAGGTCGGCCAGCTCGTCCCGGTCGGCGGCGTCACAGGCGGCGACTGTCACCTCGGCTCCCGCGGCGACCAGCTCGTCGCGCAGCGACCCGGCGTCGGGCGAGGCCGGGCCCTGGCGGCTGGTGAGCAGCAGGTGCCGCACATTGTGCACGGCGACGAGGTGACGGGCCAGGGCCGCGCCGAGCACACCGGTGCCGCCCGTGATCAGCACTGTGCCCTCGGGGTCCAGCGGCGTCGGGACGGTCAGCACCACCTTGCCGATCTGTTGGGCCTGGCTGACGAAGCGCAGCGCCTGCGGGGCGGTGCGCACGTCCCAGGTGCGTACCGGCAGCGGCCGCAACGCACACTGCTCGAACAGGACGAGCAGCTCGGCGAACATCGCCGCGATCCGCTCCGGGCCCAGGGTCAGCAGGTCGAAGCTCCGGTACGTGACGCCGGGGTGGTCGGCGCCGACGAGTTGGGGGTCGCGGATGTCGGTCTTGCCCATGTCGACGAACCGGCCGCCCTCGCCGAGCAGCCGCAGCGACGCGTCGGTGAACTCACGGGCGAGCGAATGGAGCACCACGTCCAGATCGGCCCCACCGGTGGTCGTCCGGAACGCGGCCTCGAAGCCGAGGTCGCGGGAGGACGCGATGTGGTCGGCCGGGATGCCCTGCGCGGCCAGGACCGGCCACTTCCCGGCGCTCGCCGTCGCGAAGACCTCGGCGCCGCGGTGTCGGGCGAGTTGAAGTGCGGCCAGACCGACGCCACCGGTGGCGGTGTGCACCAGCAGCCGCTCGCCGGCTCGCAGGCCGGCCAGCTCGACCAGCCCGTGGTACGCGGTCAGGAACACCACAGGCACTCCCGCGGCCTGGGCGAACGACCAGCTCTGCGGGATCCGGGAAAGGTAGCGACCGTCGGTCGTGGCAACGGATCCGATGCCGTCGATGAACAGGCCCATCACCCGGTCGCCGGCCGTGAGCCCGGTGACCTCCGGACCCACCTCGAGCACCACGCCGGCGCCCTCGGCACCGAGGTTGGCCGCGCCGGGATACATCTTGAGCGCGACCATCACGTCGCGGAAGTTCACGCCGATGGCGCGGATCGCCACGCGGACCTGGTGACCGGTCAGCGGCTGCCGGTCGGGTGCCTCGGCGAGGACGAGATTGTCGATGCTGCCGCGTTCGGTCAGCTCCAGACGCCAGTCCCGCCCACCGGCCGGCGTGCTCAGCTCACCGGCACCGCGGTAGCGCTCGAGCCGGGCCGCCAGCAGCTGGTCACCGCGCACCGCGACCTGCGGCTCCCCGGCCGCCAGTGCCGCAGTGAGTCGGGCTGCCCCCTGGTCGCCGAGGTCGACCAGCCCGATCCGGTCGGGCACCTCGGACTGGGCGCTGCGCAGCAGACCCCACAGCGCCGCCCCGGGCAGGTCGGTCACGTCTTCGCCGGGCAGGCAGGACACCGCACCTCGGGTCACCAGGACGAGCCGGCAGGCCGAGAGCACCTCGTCGGCGAGCCAGTCCTGCACGGTCTCGAGCAACTCGGCGGTGACGTCGTGGATCACCTCGCTGACGTCCGAGCCGGCGCGGCGGGTGGAGTGGTGCAGCACCACGGCGTCCGGGGTGGCCGCCCCCTTGGCGATCGCCACCCGCAGCGCGGCGAGGGTGCGGTAGGACGTCAGCCCGAGGGAGCCGGACGGACCGACGACCACCGCGCCGGGGCTCCCGTCCGGCGTTGCCGGCTCCGGCACGGGCTCCCAGTCCACCTCGAACAGCCGATCGCGGCGGGTCGACGACGCGGCGGCCAGGCCGTCCCGCCGTTCCCGCAGAGTCAGCGCGGTGATCGAGGCGATCGGCGTACCGGCCGGATCGGCCAGCTCGACGGCGTACGTGTCGTCGCCGGTGGCTCGGATCCGCACCCGCAGCCGGCTCGCGCCCACCGCCCGCAGCCGGATACCCGAGAAGGAGAACGGCAGCCGGATGCCGGAGCCGCTCGGGGCGTCCAGGACCACCGGGTGTAGCACCGCGTCGAACAGGGCGGGGTGCAGCACGTACCCGGTGCCGGTGAGATTCTCGTCGAGTGCGACCTCGGCGAGGATGTCGTCGCCCGCACGCCACAGCGTGCGCAGGTTGCGGAACGCCGGACCGTACTCGTAGCCGAGCGCGTACAGCCGTCCGTACGCCTCATCGATGTCCATGGCGGCCGCACCGGCCGGTGGCCAGGCCGCGGCCCAGGCGGCCGGTGCGGGGCCGGCCGAGCCGGCGGCCACAGTGCCGTTCGCGTGCTGGACCCACTCGTGGTCGTCGCCGGGCCGCGCGTGCAGTGTCACCCGCCGGCGCCCGTCCGTCCCGGCCGCGCCGAGCACGATCTGCACCTGGGTGGTGCCGTGGCCGTCGAGCACCAGTGGCGCTACGACGAGCAGTTCCTCAAGCACGTCGCAGCCGGCCGTGGCGGCCGCGTGCAGCACAAGGTCGGCGAAGCCGGTAGCGGGCAGCAGCGTCGTGCCCCGCACGACGTGGTCGGCGAGCCAGGGATGGATACGCGTGGAGAGCCGGCCGGTGAGCACCCGGCCGCCGTCGGCCAGCTCGACCACCGCGCCGAGCAGCGGGTGTCCGGCATCCGCCAGACCCGCCTCGGCCAGACCTGTGGAACGCTCGTCGGGCCGGGTCCAGTAGCGCCCGTGCTGGAACGGGTAGGTGGGCAGGTCGAGGACCCGCGGGGTCGGCGGGACCGGCCAGTCGACAGTGCCGCCGCGTACGTGCAGCTCGGCCACCGAGGTCAGGAAGCGGGCCGGCCCGGGCACGTTACGGCGAAGCGTGCCGACCGCTACCTCGTCGGTGAGCATCTCCTCGATGCCCTGTAGCAGCACCGGGTGCGGGCTCACCTCGACGAAGGTGTCGTGCCCGTCAGCCTTCAGGGCCTCGACGGCGTCCGCGAAGCGGACGGTCTCACGAAGGCTGCGGAACCAGTACTCGGCGGTCAGCTCGGCGGTGTCGGCGAGCAGGGCGCCGTGGAGAGTGGAGTAGAACGGCAGTGAGTCGGACGACGGTGCCGTGTCGGCGAGCAGGTCCAGCAGTTCGTCTCGCAGTGACTCCACATACTCCGAGTGCGAGGCGTAGTCCACAGGTATCTGCTTGGCGCGGACACCCTCGCGTTCGCAGACGGCGAGCAGCTCGGCCACCGCGTCGGGGTCACCGGACACCACGGTGATCATCGGGCCGTTGACAGTGGCGACGCTGATCCGGCCCCCGATGTCGGCGAGTCGCGCACGGACCTTGTCCTCGGGCTCCGACACCGAGGCCATGGCGCCGGTGCCAGCCAGCCGGATCAGGCTGCGGCTGCGCAGCGCGACCACCCGGGCGCCGTCGAGCAGCGAGAGCGCCCCGGACACCGTCGCCGCGGCGATCTCGCCCTGGCTGTGCCCGACCACCGCGTCCGGCCGTACGCCGCGAGCCCGCCAGGACTCGGCGAGCGAGACCATTACCGCCCAGAGCGCGGGCTGCACCACGTCGACCCGGTCCAGCGCGGGCGCGCCCTCCACCTGGCGCAGCACGTCCAGCAGCGACCAGTCGACGAAGGATGAGAGGGCCTCGGCGCACTCACCGAGCCGGGTGGCGAACGCCGGGTCGTGGGCGATCAGGTCGACCGCCATGCTGGCCCACTGCGAGCCCTGTCCGGGGAAGACGAAGACGGTACGGCCACGAGGAGCGGCCACGCCTGTGACGACAGTCGCCGACTCCTCGCCGGTGGCCAGGGCTGCCAGGTCGCTGAGCAGCCCTTGGCGGTCCTCGGCCACCACGACGGCACGGTCCGGGTGCGCGGTGCGGCCGGTGAGCAGCGCCTGACTGAGTTCGGCCGGCGTCAGGTCGGGCCGGGTGGCGAGGTGGCCGCGCAACCTGTCGGCGGCGGCGCGCAGCGCCGGTAGGCCGCGGGCAGACAGCAGGATCGGGTACGGACCTTCGGTGGCGGGGACCGCTGCCGGTTCGGTCTCCTCCGGGGCCTGTTCGAGGATCACGTGGGCGTTGGTGCCGCTGATGCCGAACGACGAGACCGCCGCCCGGCGCGGGCGGTCCACGGTGGGCCAGGGCCGGGGCTCGGTCAGCAGGGCCACCGCGCCGGCCGACCAGTCCACGACAGTGGACGGCGTGTCGACGTGCAGCGTGCGAGGCAGCGCGCCCGCCCGCATCGCCATCACCATCTTGATCACGCCGCCGACTCCGGCGGCGGCCTGGCTGTGCCCGATGTTCGACTTCAACGAACCCAGCCAGAGTGGCGTCGACCGGTCCTGGCCGTACGTGGCCAGCACGGCCTGGGCCTCGATCGGGTCACCCAGTCGGGTGCCGGTGCCGTGGGCCTCGACCACGTCGACGTCCACGGCGGACAGTCGCGCGTCAGCGAGCGCCTCGCGGATCACCCGCTGCTGGGCGAGGCCGCTCGGCGCGGTCAGCCCGTTGGAAGCGCCGTCCTGGTTCACCGCGGAGCCGCGCAGCACGGCCAGCACCCGGCGCCCGTCGCGGACCGCGTCAGCGAGTCGCTGCACCACGAGCACACCCACGCCCTCGGCCCAGGCCGTGCCGTCGGCGGCCTCGGCGAAGGCCTTGCAGCGGCCGTCCGGGGCCAGCCCACGCTGCCGGCTGAACTCCACGAACATGCCCGGGTTGGCCATCACCGTGACGCCGCCGGCCAACGCGATCGAACAGCGGCTGTCGCGCAGCGCCTCGGCGGCCAGGTGCAGCGCCACAAGCGAGGAGGAACAGGCCGTGTCCACTGTCAGCGCCGCCCCCTCCAGCCCGAGCGTGTAGGCGATGCGGCCGGAGGCGACACTTGTCGTGGTGCCGGTGAGCGCGTACCCGTCGCCGTCACCGGTCGGCTCGTGCAGCCGGGGGCCGTAGTCCTGGGCCATGGCGCCGACGAAGACGCCGGTCCGGCTACCGCGCAGCGTGGCCGGGTCGATGCCGGCCCGTTCAAGCGCCTCCCAGGAGACCTCCAGGAGTTGCCGCTGTTGCGGATCCATCGCCTGCGCCTCGCGCGGCGAGATGCCGAAGAAGGCCGGGTCGAACATCGGCGCGTCGTGCAGGAAGCCACCCGCACCGACGTATGAGGTCCCGGCCCGCTCGCCGGCCGGGTCGACCACGTCGTCCACCGGCCAGCCCCGGTCGAGGGGGAACTCCGTGATGGCGTCCACCCCGTCGTCGACAAGCCGCCACAGGTCCTCCGGTGAGGCGACACCACCCGGGTAGCGACAGGCCATCCCGATGATCGCGATCGGCTCGGTGTCCCGCACCCCGGCGGGCGCCGGATCGGCCGCCGACTGCGCGGTCACCCCGTCGGTGTCGGATCCATCGAGGTACGCGGTGAGCGCCGCCACTGTCGGGTGGTCGTAGAGCACCGTGGTGGGCCACGAGACGCCGGTCGCCATGGTGAGCCGGTTGCGCAGCTCGACGAGCATTACCGAGTCGAAGCCGAGATCCTTGAACGTGTGCCGGTGCTGTTCGGCGGTGAGCGCGGCACGCCCCGACACGGCGGCGACGTACCCGCTTACCAACTCCCGATGATCGGCACCGGTGGCCGGCTCGTCGACCGGCACGGGCACCGGCGTCGGAGTCGGAGTCGGAGTCGACGTCGGGGCGGGCCCGGCGCCCGGGGCGATCTCCGGCAACCAGTAGGACTGCCGCTGGAACGAGTACGTCGGCAGGACGACCCGGTGCCGCACGACGCCGGAGACGGGCGCGGTCCAGTCCACCGACACACCGCGCACGTACGCCTCGGCCAGCGCCGTGGCGAATCGGATCGGGCCGCCCTGGTCGCGGCGCAGCGTCGCCAACGCCACCGCGTCGACGCCCTCCTGCTCGAACGTCCCCTGCGCGCCGACGGTGAGGACGGGGTGCGGCCCGATCTCGAGGAAGATCCGATATCCGTCGGCCGCCATCGTCCGCACCGCGCCGGCGAAGTCGACAGGCTCCCGCGCGTTGCCGTACCAGTAGTCGAGGTCGAGCCCGGCTCCGTCGGCCGGCCGGCCGGTCACCGTCGAGTAGAACGGCACGTCGGTGGCTGCCGGCACCGGCGGGTCGACCCGCTCGTAGAAGGCGTCGCGGATGTCGTCGACGTCGGGGCAGTGCAGCGCGACCGTCGACGGCACGACCCGGGCGGCGATGCCGTCGGCCACCAGCGAGTCGATGAACTCGGCCAAGGCGTCCGCCGCCCCGGCCACTGTTGTCGCCTGCGGACCGTTGTATCCGGCGACCGCCAGCCGGTCGCGCCACCGACCCAGGCGCTCTTCCACCTGCTCGCGGGGCAGCGCCACCGAGGCGATGTGCCCCCTGCCCGCCATCTGCTCGCCGAGTAGCGCGCTGCGCTGCACGACCAGCCGACATGCTTCGGCCAGGGACAGCGCTCCACTCACGTAGGCCGCCGCGAACTCACCCTGGGAGGCGCCGACGACGGCGGCCGGCTCGACCCCGCAGGCCCGCCACAGCCGGGCCAGGGACACCATCACCGCGAAGAGCACCGGCTGGAGGACCTCGATCCGGGCGAGGAACTCGGCACCCTCCGGGTTCCGGGAGGCACGCAGCACGTCGGCGGTGGTCCAGCCGGCCAACTCGACGATGTGCTCGTCACACTCGGCGAGCGCGGCCGCGAAGACCGGCGAGGCGTCCAGCAGGTCCACAGCCATTCCGGCCCACTGGGTGCCCTGGCCGGGGAAGACGAAGACGACCCGGTCGGCGCCGGCCGTCACGCTGCCCGCCACGACAGTGGCCGCCGGTGCCCCGTCGGCCACCGCCGACGTGCCGGCCAGCAGTGACGCGCGGTCGGTGCCGAGGATCACGGCGCGACGGGCGAAGGTTTCGCGGGTACGGGTGAGGGCCGCACCGATCTCGGCGGGTGACGCCACCGTCTCGGTCTCGGCGAACTCCGCGAGCCGGCGGGCCTGCCCCCGCAGTGCCGCCTCGGAGCGACCGGACACCGGCCAGGCGACGATGCCGTCGCCGAGCACCGCGGGCCCGGGTGACGGGTCGGGCTCCGCGCCGCGGTGGGCCGCGAGGACCACGTGACAGTTGGTGCCACCGACGCCGAACGAGCTGACCCCGGCCACCACACCGGCCTCACCCGCCGGCAGCGACCGGGCGGTGGTGTTCACGCGCAGCCGCCACCCGTCGAGGTCGATCTCCGGGTTCGGGGTGGCGTAGTTGAGACTCGGCGGCAGCACGCCTCGGTGGATCGCGAGGACCGTCTTGATCACACCCGCGATGCCGGCCGCGCCCTCGAGGTGGCCGATGTTGGTCTTGACCGAGCCGACGAGCAGCGGATCGTCGTCGGCACGTCCGGCGGCGAAGACAGCGCCCAACGCCGCCGCCTCGATCGGGTCGCCCACCCGGGTGCCGGTGCCGTGCAACTCCACGTATCCCACCCGGGTCGGGTCGACGCCCGCCGTCGCGTACGCCTCCCGCAGCACGGCCTCCTGGGCCTCCCGGTGCGGCACGCTCAGCGCTCGGCCGCCGCCGTCGTTGTTGAGCGCGCTGCCCCGCAGCACGCAGTAGACGACGTCGCCGTCGGCCAACGCCGCGCGCAACGGCTTGAGCACGACGACGCCGCCGCCCTCGCCCCGGACGTAGCCGTTGGCCCGGGCGTCGAAGGTGTGACAGCGACCGTCGGGTGAGAGCCCGCCGAACTCCTGGGACACCGAGAGCGGGCCCCCCGCGAGGTTGAGCTGCACGCCGGAGACGATCGCCAGGTCGGACTCACCGGCCAGCAGGCTCAGCCGGGCCAGGTGCAGCGCCGCCAGCGAGGACGACTGTCCGGTGTCGACTGTCATGCTCGGGCCGCGCAGACCCAGGGTGTAGGACAACCGGTTCGCGATCAGGCTGCGGTGCAGGCCGGTGAGGGAGTGCGGGGTGGCGGTGCCGGCCGCGGTCACCAGCTCGGCGTAGTCGCCGGCGATCGCGCCGACGAACACGCCGGTGCGGCTTCCGCGCAGCGCAGAGGCACGGATCCCGGCGTGCTCGAGCGCCTCCCAGCCAAGCTCGAGCATCAGGCGCTGCTGCGGGTCCATCGCCGCGGCCTCGCGGGGCGAGATGCCGAAGAACTCGGGATCGAACAGATCCACCCCGTCCACGAAGCCACCGCGGGTCATCCCGGCGCCACGCCCCTGCGGCGCGGTGTCCGAGATCGCCGAACGTCCACCGGCCAGCAGGTCCCAGAATTCGTCCAGGCCGGCTGCGGCAGGAAATCGACAGGACATCCCGACGATCGCTATCGCACTGTCTTGAGTGGATGCGTCAATGTCGTCGGGGGATAACGGCGGAACGTGCGTGGAAGCAGAAGAACGCATCGGATTCCCTTCGGTCATCGAAAACGACGATACGAATGGGAAGACAACCCGATAACCCCTATCACGATCCGGCATTGTCGGACGCGCGACGGGCCACCCCTACGAGACCCCTATCTTGCCCGGCTCCCGGTGTCGCGGCCCGAACGCGCCGTGCAACGCTCGGCTCACTGTCTGAGCCCAACGGCCCGCGAACCGACGTGGGCAGCGCTCCGGGGTGACCTCTACCGCCCGCCGAAGGGGACGACCGAGATGGATGAACTCTCCGCCGCCGTGGTCGCCGGCGCCGCGCCCGACCAGCTCGCGGCGCTTCCGGTACCAGCCACGTACGTGGCCGCCCACACGCGTGTCGAGGATGTCGGGATGTTCAACGGGACCGCCGACAAGGACGTCCGCAAGTCCCTGCGGGTCGGGCCGGTGGACATGCCCCGGATCGCGCCCGACGAGGTTCTGGTCGCCGTGATGGCGAGCTGCGTCAACTACAACACCGTGTGGTCGGCGACCTTCGAGCCACTGCCCACCTTCGACTTCCTGCGGAACCTGGCGAAGCAGGGCGGGTGGGAGCGCCGACACGACCAGCCGTTCCACGCGCTCGGCTCGGACGGCGCCGGCGTCATCGTGCGCGTCGGCGAGGCGGTACGGCGGTGGAAGGTCGGCGACCGCGTGGTGCTCAGCCCGGTGCAGGCCGACGACCAGGAACCGGCGACGCACGCGGACGGCATGCTCGGGGTGGAGCAGCGCGCTTGGGGTTATGAGACCAACTTCGGTGGCCTCGCACACTACGCCGTCGTACGGGCCACCCAGCTGATCCCCAAGCCCACGCACCTGACCTGGGAGGAGGCGGCAAGCATCCCGGCGTGCGCGGGCACCGCGTACCGGATGTTGATCAGTGACCGCGGCGCCCGGATGAAGCAGGGCGACGTGGTGTTGATCTGGGGTGCCACCGGCGGTCTCGGGGTCCACGCGGTCCAACTCGTCCGCAGCGGCGGCGGCATCGCGGTCGGTGTGGTCGGCTCCGAGGAGAAGGCCGAGGTGCTGCGCCGACTCGGCTGCGACGTCGTGATCAACCGAAACGAGCTGGGGATCGGCCGCGACCTGGACGACCCGGCGACGGTGGTGCAGGCGGGCAAGCGCCTTGGCGCGATCATCCGTCGCGAGACCGGCGAGGACCCGCACATCGTCTTCGAGTACGTGGGCCGGGCCACGTTCGGCATCTCGATGTTCGTCACCCGCCGAGGCGGCACGGTGGTCACCTGCGGTTCCAGTTCGGGCTACCGGCACCAGTACGACAACCGCTACCTGTGGATGAAGCTGAAGCGCATCGTCGGCAGTCACGGCGCCAACATCCAGGAGATGTGGGAGACCAACCGGCTGGTCAACCTGGGCCGGATCAAGCCCGTGCTCTCCGCCCTGCACCCCTTGACCGAGGTGGCCGAGGCGACTCGCACGGTGCAGACCAACAGCCACTTCGGCAAGGTGGGCGTGCTGTGCCTGGCACCGGAAGCCGGCCTCGGAATCACCGATCCCGCGCTCCGGGACGAGTTGGGTACGGGGCGCGCCAACCCGTTTGGAGCAGGGATTTGAGTTCTCTCAGAAACGGCACCGGAATTCTTGGGACCGGCTCCTACCTGCCCCGCAAGGAATTGACGAACGACGAGATCGCGGAACGGTTCGACGTCACCGAGGAATGGATCCTCCGCAAGACCCGGATTCGGTCCCGACGGTACGCCTCGCCCAGCGAGGCGGTCTCCGACCTGGCGGTCAAGGCGGGGCGGCAGGCGCTGCGGGCGGCCGGGATCACCGCCGACCAGATCGACTATCTGATCGTGACCACCGGCACCGGCGACCACCCCTTCCCGCCCACCTCCTGCCTGGTACAGGCGATGCTCGGCGCCGAGCGGGCCGCCTGCTTCGACGTGAACATCGGGTGCAGCGGCTTCGTCTACGGTGTCGCCATCGCCCGCGGCCTGAGCACGTTCAAGCCGGACGCGTACTCGCTTGTCATATCGGCCGACCTCTACTCCCGGTTCGTCGACCCGGACGATCTCGGCGTGGTGGTGCTGCTCGCCGACGGTGCGGGCGCGGCAGTACTCGGCCCCGTCGCCGAATCGGCCGGCATCCTCGACGTCGAGCTGCGGGGCCGTGGCGACCGGAGTGAGTTGTTGAAGATCGAGGCCGGTGGCAGCCGCCGTCCGGCGTCGCTGAGCACGCTCGCGGAGGGCGGCCACTACCTGCGGATGATGGGCCGTGAGGTGACCTCGTTCGTGATGGAGACCGTGCCCGGCTCGGTGAGCGTCCTGCTCGACCGGGCCGGCGTCGACCCGTCCGACGTCGACCATTTCGTGCCCCACCAGGCCAACGGCGTCATCCTCGAACGGCTCGCCGACCTCCTCGAGCTGAAGAAGGCCCAGATCCACCGCACCATCGAGCGCTACGGCAACATGGGCAGCGCGTCGTTGGCGGTGACCCTGGACGAGGCCAACCGGGCCGGCCACCTGCACGACGGCGACCTGGTGATGCTCTCCGGGTTCGGCGGCGGGATGGCGCTCGGCAACTGTCTGCTGCGTTGGGCCGCCTGATGCCGGTCGAGGAGATCGCGAAGGTCGGCGTGGTGGGCTGCGGTGTCATGGGCGCTGGCCTGGTCGAGCTGTGCGCGCGGGCCGGTCTTCCGGTACGCGTCGCCGCGTCCAGCCGGCAGTCGGCCGAACGCGGACGGCGACGGCTGGCGTCCTGCTACACGGCGGCTGTCGAACGTGGCCGGATGTCGCTTGCCGAACGCGCCCGGGCCGAGGAACTGACGTCGTTCTCGGCCGACCTGGCCGACCTCGCCGACTGCGATCTGGTGATCGAGTCGGTCACCGAGGTCGAGGAACTGAAGGTCACGATCTTCAAAGGTCTGAGCACAGTCGTACCCTCCGGCACGGTGCTCGCGTCGAACACCTCGTCGATCCCACTTGACGCCCTGGTCGCTGCGGCCGGCGGGGTTCCGGTGCTGGGTCTGCACTTCTTCAACCCCGTACCGGTGATGCCGCTGGTGGAGCTTGCCCGGCCGGCGTCGACCGACGAGTCGGTGGCGAAGCGGGTGAGCGTCTTTCTCGCCGAGCGGCTCGGCAAGGAGGTGATCCGGTCCGCCAACCGGCCGGGCCTGATCGTCAACGCCCTGCTCGTGCCCTACCTGCTCGACGCGATCCGGATGGTCGAATCGGGCCACGCCACCGCCGACGACATCGACCGTGGGATGGTCGCCGGGTGCGGCTATCCGATGGGGCCGCTACGCCTCGCCGACATGGTCGGGCTGGACACGCTCGTCGAGGTGGCGGAGCGGCTCTTCCTGGAGCTCGCGAACCCCTCCTACAAGGCGCCCGCACTGTTGTTCGCGATGGTCGCCGAGGGGCGGCTGGGCCGCAAGTCCGGGCACGGCTTCTACCGGTACTGATCGCACGCCGCGACGGCCCGCCCGGCTTCCGGGCGGGCCGTCGCGTGTCGGTCGGGAACTCCGCTCACCAGAGGGGCCGCAGCGGCGGGATCACGTCACCCGCGCAGTTGCGGATCAGCCGGGCCAGCTGCGTCTGGAGCATCGCGAGCCGGTCCGGGCCGAGCTGGTGGGCGATCTGGCTCTCCAACTCGTGCAGGGTGCGGCCGGCGATCGCCAGGTGCGTCATCGCCTTGTCGGTCATCACGATGAGCCGCCGGCGGCCGCCCTGCGGGTGCGGTTTACGGGTCACATAGCCGCGTTCGGCCAGGAAGTCGACGATCTGGCCGATGGCCTGCTTGGTGACCCCCAGCTTCTCGGCTAGCTCGGTGCTGGTCGCGCCCTGCAGCCCGAGGGACTGGAAGAGCATGCCGTGCACCGGCCGCAGCTCGTGGTAGCCGAGGTCGTTCATCCGCAGCACGAATTCGCCGTGCACCAGCTGGAACGCCATGCCCAGCAGGAAGGTCAGCTCGGCATTGGCCAGCGGATCGGTGGAATTCGTGTCGGGCTGCACAGGTGCCGCACCAGCTGTGGCATCCGGAGTGGACAGTGCCCGAAGCCCTGCTGGATCCGTGTTGTCGGTCACGTGACGTCCCTCCTTCCACCGCCGTAGGCGGGTGCTGATCGTGTCGCCGCCGAGCCTTGATCGACCCGGGGTAAGCCTTGGCTCAGTTTAGCTTTGTCGCAGGTGAGACCCGACGGGAGCGCCCCTTACCGTCAAGTCTGGGGTTCCGGTAGGGGGTCGCACCGGGTTCTCCCGAGGAGATGCCGAACCTAGGCTGGCACCCACCGGGAAGGGAGCCCCCACATGTCCATCGGCACCGAACGATCGGGCGGCGCGGCGCCCCGGGCTGCCGATTCTTGGCTGCGTACCTTCCAGCCGGCACCGCAGGCCACCGTCCGGTTGATCTGCTTCCCGCACGCCGGCGGCTCGGCCACCTACTACCTGGCGACCGCCCGGGCACTCGCGCCCGAGATCGAGGTGGTGGCCGTGCAGTATCCCGGCCGCCAGGACCGGCTCGCCGAGCCGTGCATCGAAGCGATGCCCGACCTTGCCGAAGCGATCTTCGACGCGATCGGTGCCGTTTCCGGGCCGATCGCGCTCTTCGGCCACAGCATGGGTGCCACGCTGGCCTTCGAGGTGGCGCACCGCCTGGAAGCGGCCGGCCGCATCCCGGTCTGTCTGATCGCATCGGGCCGCCGTGCCCCGTCGCGGCACACCAACAGCGGGTTGCACCTGCTCGACGACGACGCGCTGCTCGCCGACCTGCGCCGGCTGAGCGGGACCAGCGCCGGCATCCTCGCGGACGCCGAGCTGATCCGGCTCTACCTGCCCGTCATCCGCTCCGACTACCGGGCCATCGAAACCTGCCCGCCCCGCGCTGACGTGAAGCTGCGCTGCCCGATCGTCGCCATCGGCGGCGACCGCGACCCACAGGCAAGCATCGACGACGTCCGCGCCTGGGCCGACCACGCCGGCGGGGGCTTCTCGTTCCGCGCCTTCAGCGGTGGTCACTTCTTCCTCGACAACCACGCTTCCGCCATCCTTGATCTGGTCCGGGCCGCCGTGCGGCGGTCTGCTCGACCGGTCGGCCCGGAGGCGTCGGCGCTCGGGGATTGAGCGTCCGGGGACCGAGCAGCGACTGGCTGAGGCGCGGCTCAGGTCTTCGGACTCACTCGGGGTCGGGTGGCGGCTGAGAAACCGCCACCCGGCCCCGAGATCCTGTCGGCAACACCGCCTTGACCCAGGGATTACGGCCGTCGGTCGGGACGGGCGGTGAGGGATCATCGACTGCTCAGGCTCCCGGGGCCGACCCTGGCCGGCCGGCGGGCTCCGGCTCGGCCGGGACGGCCGGCGAGACCGGGGCCGCGGCGACGGGCGGGGCCGGGGGCCGGCCGGGGAGGCGCAGGGCGACCAGCACCGCGAGCAGGGCGAACCCGGCGCAGATCAGCAGCCCCACCTGCATACCGGAGTGGTAGGCGTCGAAGACCTGGCCCCGCAGGCCGCCGACATCGCCGTCTCCGAGCACGTTCAGCGCACCGCCGATCGAGCCGGTTGCCTCGTCGCGCGAGCCGGCGGGCAACACGTCGGCCGCGTTGCCGAGCGAGTCGCGGTAGACAACGCCCAGGATGCTGCCGATCACCGCGACACCGAGTGCGCCAGCGACCTGCCGCACGGTGTTGGCCACGGCCTGACCCGCGCCGGCCTTGGCCATCGGGACCACTGACATCAGCGCCGCGGTTGCCGGCGCCAACACCACACCCCAGCCGAGGCCGAGCAGCACCTGCGCGGCGACGAGGACCACCGTGGGGGTGTCCCGCACGGCCAAGCTGAAGATCACCAGCGACGCGGTCATGCCGAGGGTGCCGGCGGCCACGACGCCACGGATACCGAAGCGCTTGATCAGCCGGGGGATCACGAACGAGACAGCGAATGCCGCAGCACCCATGGGGAGCATGAGCAGACCTGCCTGAGCCGGCTCGAGTCCGCGGACCGCCTGGAAGTAGACAGCGGTGACGAAGATGCCGCCGAGCAGGGCGAAGAATGCCAACGCGATGACGCTGGTGCCGGCCGCGAACCGCGTGTTGCCAAGCAGTACGACGTCGAGGGCGGGCGTCGCCATCCGGCGCTCGGTAAGCACCAGCACGAGGAGCAGGACGAGCCCGGCGGCAATCGGGCCGATCGAGTCGCCCGCCAGCCAGTCGTTGTCCTCGCCGCCGCGGACGATGCCGAAGGTCAACGAGCCGACGCCGAGCAGCGACAGCAGCACGCCGAGCGGGTCGAACTTCGCGTACTGCGGGTTGCGGGACTCCGGCACCAACCAGATGATCATAACCAGGCTGACCAGGATCAGGGGCACGTTGATCATGAAGATCGAGCCCCACCAGAACTTTTCGAGAAGTAGACCGCCGACGACCGGCCCGAAGGCGGTGCCGATGCCCGCCGCGCCGGCCCAGCCGGCGATCGCCTTGGGCCGCTCGGCCGGCGGGAAGACGTTGATCAGAATTGCCAGCGTGACGGTGGGCAGCGCGGCCGCACCAACACCCATCAACGCCCGCCAGACGATCAGCTGGTCGATCGAGCCGGACTGCGCCGCGAACAGCGACGTGATGCCGAAGATCAGCAGGCAGGCGATGAGCACTCTCTTGCGACCAAACCGGTCGGCGAGGACGCCCATGGTGAAGATGAAGGCCGCGAAGGTGATCAGGTACGAGTCGAGAGACCACTGAAGGTCGGCGTTGGACGCGTCGAGCTCGCGCTGGATCGTGGTCAGCGCGACGTTGAGGATCGTCAGATCCATAATCACGACCAGGACCGTCAACGCGAGCACCCACAAGATCAAGGGGCGCTTGCGCGCGTCGACTTCAGGAGTTTCCATCGTTAATCCTTCGATGTCGTGACACCGGGCTCCACACCGCGGTCGGGAAACTAAGTAAACTCGCTTTCCTCATGTGGGTCAAGCAGCTTTCCTTACCACCCCTACCGGGTATCGTCTGGGGTTGACAATGTCAAAGTCAAGAAGGTTTACTCGCCCAGTACCTCAAGTCTCAGCCCAGGAGTTGCCATGCCTGTCATCAGCGAAACCGAAGACCGCATCACCAGGAACCCCGCCGGCCTCGCGGCGGCACTCGCCGGCCCGAGCCAGGGCAGCAACCAGGTCAGCACGTGGCGGGTCGAGATGGCCGCCGGCACCGACGCCCCGGTCCACATGATCACCAAGGACCAGGTGTGGATGCCGATCAGCGGCGCTTTCGAGTTCGTCGTGGACGACGAGACCCTGCTGGTTCAGTCCGGCCAGGCCATCGTCATCCCGGCAGATGTCAAGCGCACGTTCCACGCCGTGGACGGCAAGGCCGAGGCGCTGGTTGCCATGGCCGTCGGAGGCGAGGCCTACGTGCCGGGCAGTGACGCCCGTCAGCAGCTGCCCTGGGCCAACTGAGGCCAGCGACATCATCGGTCCGTTCGGGAGGCACCTCGCACCCGAAACGGACCAGCTCGTCGGCAACAGCTAGGAGATGTGACCGCCCGCCCGGATCGCCGGCATGGGCAGGGCGGTCACATCTTCCTTCATTGCACCGGTCATCAACGGGAGGAAAATCATGACCGAAGCACAGGTCAAGGTGAGTTTTCCGATGGAAAGGAAATGCCCTTTCCAGCCGCCGGCGGAGTATGCCGAACTGCGCGAGAGCGAGCCGATCGCACTTGTCGACCGCGCGGCCGGCGGCACGACCTGGGTCGCCACCAAGCATGAGTACGTCCGTAAGCTCCTCGCCGATCCGCGGGTCAGCTCCGACCGCTCCCGGCCCAACAACCCCAGCCTGGTGCCGATCCCCCCGCAGTTCCTCCAACCCATCAACCGGCCATTGGTCATCCTCGACCCTCCCGAGCACACCCGGCACCGTCGTCTGATCATCAACGAGTTCACGATGAAGCGGGTGCAGAACCTGCGCCCCAACATCCAGCGCATCGTTGACACCTGCATCGACGACATCCTCGCCGGCGAGAATCCGACCGACCTGGTGGAAAATCTGGCTCGGCCGGTGCCCACCCTGGTGATCTGCGAGCTGCTCGGCATCTCGTACGAGGAGCGCAAGATCTTCTGGGATGCCAGCTCCCGGGTCTTCCGCGAGACAAGCACCCCGCAGGAGATCGGCGCGGCCTTCCAGGAGCTACGCGGCTTCCTCGACGCCCAGATCGCGGCGAAGGAGGCCAACCCGGGCGACGACCTGCTCAGCCGCCTGGTGGTCCGCTACCAGGAGGAGGGCATCTACGAGCGGGCGCGCATCATCAGCACGGCGCTCGGCCTGCTGGTGGCGGGTCACGAGACCACGGCAAACATGATCGGGTTGGGTGCCGCGGCGCTGCTGAGCCACCCAGATCAGCTCGCCGAGTTCCGGGCCGACCCCGCGCTTGCCGCACAGACGGTCGAGGAGCTGTTGCGCTACTGCAGCATCACCGACGTGATCACCGCCCGGACGGTCACCGAGGACATCGAGATCGGCGGGGTGACGCTGCAGGCCGGCGACGGCGTGGTGGCGCTCGGCGGTGCGGCCAACCGCGACCCCGAGGTCTTCCCCGAACCGGACACGTTCGACATCCACCGCACCAGCCGTCAGCACGTCGCCTTCGGCTACGGCCCGCACCAGTGCCTCGGTGCCAACCTGGCCCGGGTCGAGCTTGAGATCGTCTACACCACGCTCTTCAAGCGCATCCCCACGCTGCGCCTGACCGTGCCGCTCGAAGAACTCCCGTTCAAGAACCTGGCCCCTGTCTACGGCCTGCGTTCCCTGCCGGCAGCCTGGTGAGGGCGCCGGCCATGGCCCGAGTGACAATCGAGCGCGGCCGTTGCACAGGGGCGGCGACCTGCGTGTCCATGAGCCCGGACATCTTCGACCAGGACCAGGACGACGGCATGGTGCTGTTGCTCATCGACGAGGTCGGCCCGGACCGCGTCGAGGAACTCCGCGACGTGGTGGCCGCCTGCCCCACCCGCACCATCACCCTCCACGGGGCCTGACCGCCGATCGAGGCGGACTGGTCCACGGGCACGACGGCGAACCGCCCAGGCACCCGCCACCGACTGCCGCAGCGTCCACAAGTTCGGCGTTCGGCAGCTCGGGGCGGGCGCATGTCGCACCTGACCCGGGCACACCGCGAGGTGTACCCGGAGCACGCCGCCGTGCGCCAGAGCGTGCGGCCGGGAAGCGCACCCCGCCACCCCCGAGGGGCGTGCACCCCGGCCGCACGCGGGGCCAGCATCCTGAGCGGTAAACAATGTTGGCGAATCGCCCGGTTGGAATGATCCGTCAAGTAACCGACGCAGTGGGCACCTATTAGTCGATGGTATTGGCGCGAGCGGACCGCCGGCCGCACCGACGAGCCCCTGGCCCGGAATTGATCAGGAGCCTACCGATGATTGTGGGCAATGGGTCGAAAAGTACTGTCTCGCCCATTCGGCTCGAATCAATCGACTTAGACGATCACCAGTGCGCAGGAGACGGCCCCGTCCACTCCCATCGACGTCACCAGAGCTGGTCTGCCCAATTTTCGATCACCGTGAGCGGCGGCGAGCAGGGTCGCCACCTGGAATGCACCCAATGCGCTAAAACTGTTACCGATCTTCCGGCTGGGGGTCAACAGCAGCGGACGAGCCGACCCGAGCGCCCGCTCCACGGCGAGGCTCTCCGCGCGGTCCGCGTCGCCGTCCCCACTCTGCCCGAGGCTGACCGCCCAGAGGTCGGCCGGGTCGACGCCGGCTCGGCGCAGCAGGGTGCCGATCGCCTCGGCGAGCGCCTGCGCACCGTCGGCGAGCGGTGCCGTGCCGGCCTCGAAACCGGCGAGCCGGGCCACCGGAGGCGCGGTCTGGGAGCCCTCCGCGCGGGCACGTTCGACGAGGAACAGAACGCAGCCCTCACCCATCGGCACCCGCTCGCCAGCGGGCCCGGCCGCGCTCCGCATGTGGTGCGCCGCCCAGGCGATCGGGGGCGAGAGCTCCTCGACGGCACCGACCAGCAACCGCTCGGCGTACCCACGGCGGATCATCCGGCTGGCGTACCGCAGAGCGGCGATTCCGGTGCTGTGACCTGCGGAAATGGTGCTGTTCAGCCCGCGCAGGCTATGCCAGATGGCGGTACGACCGGCGGCCCCGTTCATCACCGTGTTGGGGAAGTGCGCGGGGTTGACGAAGTACGGCTTGTCCTGGACGAAGGTGTCGCGCAGGAAGGTGGTGATGCTGTCGATGCTGCCGGCGCTGGTGCCGAGGACCAGGCCGGTGTCGGGCACCGCGGCCGCTGGTTGCTCGTCCAACAGCATGGTGCTCGTGGCGAGGACCATCATCGTCATCCGGTCCAACGTGCGGGTGCCCTTGCCACGCACCAGACCGGCCAGGTTGTCGGCGTCGATCAGATAACCGGGCGGCGGACCACCGTCGCCAACCACCGGCCCCGAGCGCCCCGGACGATCGGAGCGGAAGCCCTCCAGGAAGGACTCGCGGCCGACGCCCCAGGGCGAGAGAGTAGACCATCCGACGATGCACGGCGCCGTCGTAAACACCACACCTCCCCGTTTACCGCCTGATTCGGACCGAATTTTGAACGGTGACAAGCGGCTTTTCAAACACTACACTCACTCACGAAGCTTTTGAAGCCACGGGGGGCCTGAGAGCGGGCGTCCGATCGCGTGGTTATCGCACAAGATCATGTGAGGTCGACGCATGTCTGTATTGAGCGAAACGAATCGGAAGCGCATCACCGACATCGTTTCCGAAATCCTCGAGATCGACCCCGACGAAATGTCCGAAACGAGTCTCTTCAAAGAAGATCACGACGCCGACTCACTGCGCGCCATCGAGATTTTGGCGGCCCTGGAGCGTGAGTTCAAGGTTGAGATCGACCAGGCCGAGCTGGCCCGGATGGTCAACCTGGCCGGCATCTACCAGGTGGTCGACGAGGCCGCCTCGGCCAAGGGCTGAGCGCTGATGCCGATGGTGGCCACTCCCGACGCGGAGCGGGTGGTGGTGACCGGGCTCGGCCCGGTCACCAGCATCGGCGTGGGGCTCGACGCCTTCGCCGCCGGGCTGGCCGCCGGGCGCAGCGGTGTGCGGCCGATCTCGGTCTTCGACACCGCCGGGTTCGGCCACGCCAACGGGTGCGAGGTGACCGACTTCAAGCCCGACTTCGACAACGTGCCGGCCGAGCGGCTCGGTCGAGCGTCCCGGTTCTCGGTCGCCGCCGCCGGGCTGGCGCTCCGCGACGCCGGGGTCCGGCCGGCCGACCTGGCCGGCAGGCCCGGCCTGGTCACCGTCGGCACGACCGACGGCGAGTCCGCCGACATCGACGCGCTCACCGAGCTCGCCGTTCGCAGCGGTCCCGAACATCTGCCCGCGGACGTGGTCGGGCGGGTCGCGGCCAGTTGGCTGTCCACCTCGGTGGCCCGGGAGTACGACCTGCGCGGCGCGGAGACGGCCACCCTGGCCACCGCCTGCGCGGCCGGTAACTACGCAATCGGGTACGCGTACGACACCCTGCGTCTCGGTGAGGCGGAGTACGCCCTGTGCGGGGGCGCGGACGCGATGTGCCGCAAGACCTTCGCCGGCTTCTACCGGCTGGGCACTATCGCGCCGACGGTGTGCCAGCCGTTCGACGCCGACCGCTCCGGCATCCTGACCGGCGAGGGCTCCGGCATGCTCTTCCTGGAGACGCTGGCGAGCGCGAAACGCCGCGGCGCCCGGGTCCACGCCGAGATCCTGGGGTACGGCATGACCTGCGACGCCAGCCATCCGGTCGCGCCCGACGGCGTCAGCATCGCGGCCTGCATCAGCAACGCGCACCGCAACGCGGGCATCGAACCGGGGCAGGTCGATCTGATCTCGGCGCACGGCACCGGCACCAGGGCCAACGACCTCACCGAGGCGGCCGCGATCCGCGCGGTGTTCGGCGAGACACCGCCGCCGACAGTGTCGATGAAGTCGATGATCGGCCACACCATGGGCGCGGCGAGCGCACTGGCCGCGATCGGCTGTGCGATCGCCATCGAGCGGGGGTTCATCCCGCCCACCATCAACCACCGGCGCACCGACCCGCAGATCGGTCTCGACTGTGTGCCGAACGAGGCGCGTCCCGCCGAGCTGCGCGTGGTACAGAACAACGGGTTCGCGTTCGGCGGCAACAACGCGATCCTGGTGCTGGCCCGGCCCGGCGGTGCGCGATGAACCTCGTCATCACTGGCCTGGGCATGGTCAGCGCGCTGGGCGGGGACGTGCGCTCGTCGTTCGACGCCTTCGTCGCCGGGCACACCGCCCGACGCCCGCTGCAGCAGTTCGACCCGACGCTGTACCGGGTGCGCCACGCATACCAGATCGACGGGCCCGACGAGCCCGGCCGGCCCGGCCGATGGCTCGCCGCCGCCGTCGAGGAGGCGCTGAGCCAGGCCGGCCTGCCCGCCGGCGTCCAACCGCCGGCCCTGGTCGGCACCGGTTTGGCCGAGCAACGCTCGATGGAGCTCTGGCACACCGCCGGCGCCACCGTGACCCTGGACGACCTGCACTTCGCCGGGGCGCTCGCCAACTCGACCGGCCTGTCGAGCGTTGTCACCTTCGTCAACGCGTGCGCGGCCAGCCTCAGCGCACTGGCCGCCGCGTCCGACCTCCTGGCGCTCGGCGAGGCCGAGGCGGTGGTGGTCGCCGGCACCGACGGGCTTTCCGAGAGCATGTTCGGCCTGCTGGACCGGGTGAACCCGAGGCCACCGGCCGAGGTCCGACCGTTCGACGCCGGCCGGGTGGGCGTCATCCTCGGCGAGGGCGCGGCAGCCGTGGTGCTCGAGCGTGCCGACCGCGCCGCCGCCCGGGGGGCCGTCGCCCTCGCGACCCTACGGGGCGTGGCCGCCACCTGCGACGCCTACCACGTGACAGCCCCGCTGCGCAGCGGGATCGGGCGCGCGTTCACCGACGCGTACCAGCGGGCAGGTGTGCGGCCCGAGGACGTCGACCTGGTGTTCGCGCACGGCACGGGCACGGTGCTCAACGATGCGACCGAGGCCGAGGCGCTCGGCGACGCGTACGCCGCAGCCCCCAGCCGCCCGGCGGTGACCGCACTGAAGTCCCTGATCGGGCACACGAGCGGCGCCTCTGGTCTGATGAGCCTGATCACCGCGGTGTGCGCGATGGCCGACGGCCAGGTGCCGCCGACCCGTAACCACACCGACCCGATCGAGCCGATCCGGCCGTTCCCGGTGGTGACCGGCGCGGCCCGGCACGCCGCGGTCGGGACGGCCCAGGTCGACGCGTTCGGTTTCGGCGGGGTGAACGCGGTGGCCGTGCTGGAACGCCCGTCCCCGACACCGCCGACGGGCGCAGGTCCGGCCGCGGCTGATGTGGTGATCACCGGGACCGGCGTCGAGGTGCGCGGCATCGCCAACGCCGCCGGGCTGTCCGGAGCGACGCCGTCCGGAGCCGACTTCGACCCCGTGCCGCTGTTGGGCCGCCGCGGTCTGCGCTACAAGGACCGGGCCACTCTTCTCGCCCTCTGCGCCGCGACGAAAGCGCTGACAGCAGCCGGGCTGAGCCGCCCGGCCGGACCGGCGCGACACTCCACCGACCCGCCCGACGACCAGTTCGGCGTGGTGGTCAGCACCGACCTCGCTCTGCTCGACACGGTCTGTCGCGTGGTCGACGAGTTGCACGCCGGCGGGGTTGTCGGCACCAGCCCGATGGACCTGCCCAACGTCTCCGGCAACGTGGCCGCCTCGCAGTTGGCGATCTGGTTCGGGCTCGGCGGGGTCAACCTGACCGTCTCGGCGGGTGCCACCTCGGGGCTGGAAGCGCTACGGCACGCTGCGGCCGCCATCCGTGCCGGCCGGGTACGCCGGATGCTCGTCGTCGGGGTGGAGCCGGACGGCCCGGCCGTGCGACGGCTGCTCGCCGACACGGCGAAGCGGCACGGCGGCCCGGTGCCGGCCGCGTTCGACGGCGCGGCCGCGGTGGTGCTCGAGGCCGCCGACCCGGAGCGCCGGCCGATGGCCACCCTGCGCGGGTACGACCGGTCCGGCGCGCCGACAGCGCCCGGCAGCGGGTTGTGGGGCCCGCCCTGCGCGGCACACGGCTCCCCCCGTCCTCCGGCCGGTGTCGACACGCTCGACCTGAGTGGGCTCGGCGAGGCGCGCGGGGCGTACGGGGTGTTGCAGGTCGCCGCCGCGGCGGACCTGCTCGCGGCTGGCTCGGCTACGCACTCGCTGCTCACCGCGGGCGGCTGTTGGGGCGCACCGTACGCGTCACTGACGTTGAAGGGCCCACGATGCTGAACGAGGTCGTGAGCGCTCGGCTGGTGCGTCCCGCGACCAGCACCCCGTCGACGATCACCGGGCTTCTGCACGGGCTGGGTTCGGGCACGAGTGTCTGGGAGGGGCTGCTTCCGCTGCTTCCACCTCAGCTCGAGGTGTGGGCCTACCAACTGCCGTGGGACACCGCCGGCGGCAGCGGCTGGGCCGAGCACCGGGACAGCCGGGTGTGGCTGGAGCGGGCGTTCGACAGCGCACCGGTGCGACCCGAACTCGTCGTGGCGCACTCGTTCGGAGCCAACGTCCTGCTCGACGCCATCTGTGCCGGTGCGGCGAGGCTGGGACGCGGCCTGGTCCTGATCTCGCCCTTCTATCGGCCGGCGCCACGGGCCTTCGACTGGGCCGCGATGAGCCACTACATGAACGACTTCGACGAGCTGATCCGCTCCGGCATCAAGGCCCGGCGCGGGCCGCGACTGGGCACCGCGTTCACCTCGGCCGGCGAGGACGACCTGCTGGAGGCCATGGTGGCGAAGGTCCGCGAGCGCATCGGACCGTACGGCTGGCTGCGGTTCTTCGACCTGTTCACCCAGACACCGTTCCTCGACCTGTCCGCCGTCGACGTGCCGTGCCTGGTCTTGGGCGGCGGTCGGGACACCGCCGCCTACCCGGCCGACGTACGCAGCCTCGGCGGCGCGTTGCCGGACGCCCAAACGCACATCCTGCCGGATTCCGGCCACTTCTCGATGATCGACGACACCGCTGGAGTCGCCGCGCTTGCCGGGCCATTCCTCGGTGGGCTGAGCACCGGCGTCATGAACCGCCAAGAGGGGAGCAGGACCTGATGGCCACCACGATGCCGGCGGCGCGCACCGAAGTGTTCGGTCGCCCGCGCTTCGAGGGATCGAACATCTGCACCTGGATCGGCTTCAAACACGTCATGTACCTGATCGAGGAGGCGGTGCTGGGCCACCTCCGGGAGGTCGGTTCGGTGCCCCGCCAGCTCTACGAGGAGCAGGGTCTGGGCGTGGAGATCGTGGAGAGCGACGCCCGGATCGCTTCGGCGTTGCACATGGACGACGAGGTCCGCACCGAGGTGACGGCCGGGGCACCGGAAGCCGACGGGACGCTTCTGCTCCGTACCCGATCGTTCGTCGACCGTCCCAAGGGCACCGTTCGCGCGGTGACCGCAACGGTTCGGGTCGCCATCCGTGAGCCTGGTCCGGCGGTGGCGTTGCCACCGGCACCGGCGAATCTTTTCGGACGCGGCAGCCTGGCCCCGGACCCGGACGTGGCGAAGCTGATCGAGGGAACCAACGCGGTGGCCTGGCGTTGGCGGATCCCCTACTTCTACTGCCACTTCTCCCGGCACATCCAACACTCCGGCTACCTACGGGTGATGGAAGAGGTCGTCGACCTGTTCCTGGCCGAGCGGGGCATCTCCATCCGGTCCTACCTGGACGGGCGGGCGTGGATCCCGGTGGTGCCGCGCGCCTCGGTGCGCATCCTCGAAGACGCGCTCATGGAAGAGGAGCTGCACACCGTCTACTCGGTCGAGGAGATCTACAAGGACTTCACCTACACATCCCGGATGGACTGCTACGTCAAGCGCGACGGGCGCCTGATCCCCACCGCGACCGGTCGCATCACCCACGGCTACGCGAAGGTGCTCAACCGCGCCGACTGGGAGCTGGTCCCCTTCGACGCGCGGACGTTGACCGCGCTGAGCGGGGGTGCGCGATGACCGGCACCACGCTCAACCTGCAGGCGGCCAAGCTCGCGATCGAGCTGTTCCACTCCGGCAAGGTCGAGCTGATGCGACAGATGCTCGCCGAGGATGTCGTGTGGAAGGTTCCGCACGTCAACCCGCTGGCCGCCGACATCATCGGGGTCGACGAGGTTCTCGAGTTCTTCCGGCGGGTGCAGACCGAAACCGCTGGCACGTTCGGTGCCGAGGTCCTGGAGATCGCTGCCAACCAGAACGCCGTCTTCTGCCTGATGCGGGTCCATGGCAAGCGCAACGGCAAGACCCTCGACCAGAAAGTCATAAACGTCTGGAAGCTCCGCGAATCGGACGGCAAGGTGACCGAACGCGAGCTGTTCATGGAGGACCAGCCTGCCTCAGACGAGTTCTGGGCCTACTGAAAATTGTCTGTTCAACCACGGAAGGGACACATCACATGACCGCGGGCACCACTGAGAAGACGGCGGCGGACAACCGCTTCATCCGGCTCCTGACCATCGGGCACGCCCGGTTCTACACGGCCCACCTCGAGCGCCTCAGCGAGGGGATCGACGAGAACGTCGTGTGGTACACGCCCGGCAACCACCCGCTGTCCGGGCGTATCGACGGGCTTCCCGGTGTGCTGGAGTGGCTGCGCAAGAGCGCGGAGGTCACCAACGGGACGTTCCGCGCCGAGACTCACAAGATCGTCGCCGACGGCGACACCGCCGTCGTGATCGCGACCTGGCGGGGCGAACGCAAGGGCCTGACCCTCGAGATGCCCGGCGTGCACGTTTTCAAGATCAACCCGGAGACCGAGAAGGTCGTCGAGGCACGCATCTGGGTCTACGACGACGTCTTCGTCAACAAGTTCTGGTCCGCCTAGGAGGCGACGTGAGAGTGCGGCTGCCCGCATCGCTGAGCCAGAGCGGCAAGGCCGGCATGGTTGACGTCGACGTACCGGCGGTCACCACGCTACGTGCCGTGCTGGCCGAGATCGAGCGAAAGATCCCCGGGGCCACCCGCAGGATCATGGACGAGGAGGGCAAGCTCTACCGCTTCGTCAACCTGTACGTCAACGGCGACGACATCCGGAACAGCGACGGCATCGACACCACGGTCCACAGCACCGACGAGGTGCTGATCCTGCCCGCGGTTAGCGGCGGATGAGCATCGTGCAACCAGCTGCAGCGAGCCGGGCGCCCGACTACGACGTGATCGTGGTGGGCGCCCGGACGGCCGGGTCGCCGACAGCGATGCTGCTGGCCCGCCGTGGATGGCGAGTGTTGCTCGTCGATCGGATGACCTTTCCGAGCGACATGATGTCGTCACACTTCATCCATGCCTACGGGGTGGCCCGCCTGGCCCGGTGGGGCCTGCTGGACCGCCTGCTCAAGACGGGTTGCCCGCCGGTCGACCGGTTGGCCTCCGACTGGGGGCCGATCCAGCTGACCGGCACTCCCCCGCCCTACGAGGGGTACCGGTTCGGGGTCTGCCCGCGCCGCATCGTGCTCGACCACCTGCTGCTCCAGGCGGCACAGGAGGCCGGCGTCGAGGTCGAGCAGGCCGCCGGGGTGACCGGCCTGCTCGGTGACGCCGACCGGGTCACCGGTGTCCGGCTGCGCCGGCAGGGCCGGGCCCCGGTCGACGTCACCGCGCGCTACGTGGTCGGGGCGGACGGAATGCGCTCCTTCGTCGCCCGCACTGTCAACGCCGAGGAATACCACACGATCCCGTCGCTGACCACGACGTACCTGACGTACTGGGAGAACCTCCCGATGGACCGGCTGCTGATCCACTGGCGGCCGGGCCGGTGCGTGCCCGCGATCCCCACCCACGACGGGCTCACAGTGGTCCTCTCCGGCTGGTCGCACGACGAATGGCGGCGCTACCGCAGCGACGTCGAGGGCAACTACCTGGAGACCGTGCGCACCCAGACCAGCCCGGAGTTCGCGGAGCGGTTCCAGGACGCGCGGCGGGTGCACAAGTTCGTCGGCACACATGACGTGCCGAACTTCTTCCGGAGGCCGTACGGGCCGGGCTGGGCGCTTGTCGGCGACGCCGGCTATCACAAGGATCCGGTGACCGCTCTCGGCATCTCCGACGCCTTCCGGGACGTGGAGCTGGTCAGCGACGCGCTGCACCAGAGCCTGGCCGGCGAGCGCACCGAGGAGGAGGCGTTCGGGCACTACCAGCGGCGACGCGACGAGTTGGCCGAGCCGATCTTCCGCTACACCATCGAGCAGGCCCGCTATCTGCCGCTGACCAACATGCAGATGCTGGTGCTGCGGGCCCTCGAGATCGACGACAACGCGCGGGACCGGTTCTTCGGGGTGCTCGCGGGCAGCGTGCACCCCGACGAGTTCGGCTCACTGTCCAGTGTGGCGACATTGCTGATGCGGACCGGTCTGATGCCCGGAGGGGCCAAATGACCTCGTCAGACGGTCAGGAACTCACCACCGTCGACGCCGATCACATTGCCGGTGATCCAGGACGATCGCGCCCGCGACAGCAGCACTACCGCCTCGGCCACGTCCTCTGGCGTGGTCAGACGACCGTGCGGGTTACCCAGACTGGCCCGCTCGCTCAGAGCGTCGCTGCCGGGGATGCGCCGGAACGACTCGGTGAGCGTGATGCCGGCCCGCAACGCGTTCACGCTGATCCCGTGCGGTGCCGCTTCCACGGCGAGCTGGCGCACGTGGCTCTCCAGAGCCGCCTTGGCCGCCGAGACCGGCCCGTAGTGGCTGGTGAAGCGTGCCGTGCCGGCACTGGTCATGGCGAAGACCTTCGAGCCGTCGACGAGCAGTCCCGCGGCGAACAGATCCTGGAACCAGTAGATCAGGCTGTTGGCCATCACGTTGAACGTCATGTCGATCTGCCTCGCGGTGGCGCCGGGCTGCTCGGGCAAGGGCAGCAGCGGCACCAGCGACCCGAAGGCCAGCGAGTGCATAAGCACCCGCACACCCGCCCCGTCGGTCAGCTTGCCCAGCTTGGCAACCACCTCGGCGCGGACGGAGGCGCTCGCCGCGTTGGCGTTGAAGAATTCGACGCGTACGCCGAAGGCACGCAACTCCTCGACCAACTGATCGACCTCGTGTTGCCGGCCCGACGTGTCGAGATGTACCCCGGCGATGTTGCAGCCGGCCGCCGCCAGACCGAGCGCGGTGCTCCGTCCCATTCCGGCCGAGACCCCGAGGATCAAGCTCCACTGGCCGTTCAACACGTCGTCCATCCGGTCCTCCTCGTTCCGTGCCGCTCAGCGGTCGCTCAACGTCAGTGCTGCCAGGTTGCCGTGCGGACTCGACGCGACCACGGTGGCCCGGCCGTGCACAGCCAGCAGGTCGAGCGCGGCGAGCAGGGGTGCGAGGGTCAGGTATGGCGCGTCGGCGGGGACGATCACCCAGGGCGTCCCGTCATCCTCCGGAGGCCGACCGTGGAAGCGACTGAAGCCGCCCGCCACTGTGGCCAACGGGGTGGCGCCCCGCTCGATCGCCGTCTGCCGCGACTCGAGCACCAGACAACACGCCCCTTCCCCGGCCATACCGCCCCCAGGTCGGTAGGCGGTGGGCCTTTCCTCGGTCGCACCGGCGAGGCCGAGTCGGGCCCGACCCCGTCGGATCGCCCCGGCCATCGTCAGGACCGCGTCGATGCCGGCGACCATCGGATTGGTCAGGGTCAGATTGAAGGCGCGCATCGCCCATCTCATCGACACGTGGCTGGCCGCCAGGTTCACCGAGAAGTTGGGCGCCTCGGCGGGGCTGAGCCAGTGCGCGCCCTCGGTGCGTACCGTCTGGTCGAGCCGACCGACGACCGGATCCGCGGCGAAGTTGGTGCCGACGGCCACACCCATCGACTCGGGTGCCATGGTCGCCGGGTCCAGCTTCGCGTCGGCCATCGCGAGCTGGGCGGTGGCGAGCAGAAACCGGGTTGCCGGCGTGAGGTACTTCCAGCCGCGGGCCCCGAGGTGCTCGGCCGGGTCGAACCAGCCGGCGGCACCGTCCGACGGGGCCGTTTCCGGTGAGACGAGAGAGGCCGATCCGGTCAACACCACGTCGCCGCTCATGCCACGCTCCCCAGCAGCACCGAGATGTTGTTGCCGCCGAACGCGTAGGCGTTGACCAGGGCGTGCCGTGCCCGGGTCGTGGACGCCACCTCCGGGAGGCGGATCGGGCAGGCGGGATCGGGATCGGCGAGCGGCACGTTGGGCGGGATCTCCCGACGCGCGACGATCAGCGCGGCGGTCAACAGGGCGAAGGCGCCGGCGGCTCCGCCGGTGTGGCCGAGCATCGCCTTCAGGCTGTACGCCGGCAGGGCGTCACCGGCCCCGAAGACCGCACCGAGGGCGCGGGCTTCGACCTCGTCGTTGAGCGGAGTGCCGGTTCCGTGCGGGACGACACAGTCGACCTCGTCTGGGCTGGCACCTGCCTCGGCCAGGGCGTCGCGCATCGCACGGACGATCTGCTGGGCGCCCCGGTCCGGCGCGGTCGGGTGGTGCCCGTCGCAGCTCCAGCCGGCTCCGGCCACCGTCGCGTAGCCGCGACGGCCGCGACGGCGGGCGCTCGACTCGGACTCGACCACCATCATCGCGGCGCCCTCACCGAAGATCGTGCCGCGGCGACCGGCGTCGAACGGCCGGCACACCACCGGGTCGAGCGCACCCATCCGGTTGAAGCAGGCCACCCCGACCCGCGTGTATCCGTCGGCACCGCCGGCGAGCACGATGTCCGCCGCGCCGTCACGGATCAGGTCGGCGGCCAAACTGACGCTGTACGCCGAGGCGGAGCACGCGGTGCTCACGCTGGTGACCGGACCGCCGAGACCGAGGCCGCTCGCGAGCGTCGCGGCGACCTTGAACGGGAACGCTGTGACGCCCTCCGGCCCGGGACCGTCGTCCGGTGCCCACTCGAAGAGGCTGACGTCGCCCACGCCGGTGCCCACGCTCACGCCGACCTCGGCGAGGTCGCCACCGGCCAGGCCCGCGTCGGCGAGCGCCTCCCGGGCCGCGGCGAGCGCGAAGGTCGACGTACGCCCCGGAGTGCCGGCACCGGAGTCGGATTCGACGGGCATCGGCGGCACCGCGTAGAGCAGCCGATTGTCCATGTCGGCCCGGGGATCGTCGACGGGTGCGGGAACGCTGCGCGCACTGGCGAGCCCGGCCCAATAGGCGTCCACCCCGTTTCCGACGCAAGAGGTGACGCCCAGGCCGGTAATGAGTATCCGCTCCAACTGTGCCCCCCGCGCCGCGAATTTCGACAACCGCTTCGAGTATAGGTATGCAACGCTGTGAACAACAGTCTCTGAGGGAGCCGCAGACGTGGAGCACGAAGTCGTTACCTACAACCCGATGTCGCCCGGATATTTCGCTGATCCCTATCCGCACTATTCGCAACTTCGGGCCGAGAACCCGGTTCACCTGACCAAATTCGGATTTTTTATCGTCACTCGATACGAGGATGTGCTGGCCGCGTACGAAAATCCGCTGCTCTCCCGCGACACGCGTGGCTGGAACGGATTCCGCGATTGGCGGCGCAGCCCCGACGACGGGCCGCTGGAGAAGATGATGAGCAACTGGCTCGTCATGATCGATCCGCCTCGACACACGCCACTGCGGGAGATCCACGAACGCGCGCTCAGCCCCGCCGTGCTGGCCGGCTGCCGTCCCGCGGTCGCCGCTCTGGTGCACGAACTGCTCGCGCCGGGGCTCGCGGCCGGCGGGCTGGACCTGGTCGGCGACTTCGCCAACCCGCTCCCGGTCTACGTGATCAACCATCTGCTCGGCCTACCTCGGGCCGACTGGGAGCAGTTCGTGGCCTGGTCCCGGGCCATCTCGCTGACGTCGGAGCCAATGCTGACCCGCAAGGTGCTCCAGGCCGGGCAGGACGCGTTGACCGCCATGTACGAGTACTTCGGATCACTCGTCGACAGGCGCACCGCACACCCCGGCGACGATGTCCTGAGCCTGCTCGCCCAGGGCACGACGAACGCCCGGATGACCCGGGAGGAGTTGCTGGACAGCCTCGTGTTCCTCTACCAGGCGAGTCACCCGACCGGCACCCAGATGCTCGCGCTGGGGCTGTTGTCGCTGGTCAACCACCCCGACCAACTGGCCGCACTGCGCGCCGACCCGGGCCTGCTGCCGACCGCGATCGAGGAACTCCAGCGTTTTGACGGCCCGGTGCAGATGAACGACCGAGTCGCGAGCGTCGATCTCGACCTCTTCGGCCAGCACATTGAGGCGGGCCAGCTGGTGCGACTCTGCCTCGCCTCGGCCAACCGCGACCCGGACGCGCTACCCGGCGCCGAGGAACTGGACATCACCCGCGAGAAGCCCCGCCACTTCGGGTACGGGCACGGTCTGCACTACTGCGTTGCCGCGGCGCTCGGGCGGATACAGACCCAGGAGAGCTTCGCCGCGCTGCTGGCCGGAGCACCTGACCTGCGAATCCCCGACGTCAAGCTGCGTTTCCTGCCGTCGGCGAGCAACCGGGGTCTGGCCGCCCTGCCGGTGTTGTTCTGACGGTCCGGTCCGAGCCGGGGCGGCAATTCCGCCCCGGCCACCGGGCCGTCCACGCGCGATCGCGCCCACCAGGGATCGCGCGGCCAGGCCCTCGGGCGCGCCGCGCGTCCCAGCCGTCGAGCGCGCCCCGCGTCCTGGCCATCAGGGCGTGCCGTGCGTCCCGGCCATCGGGCGCCCCGCGCGTCCCGGCCGCCGTGATGGCGCACCCGGTGCCTGCGCCGCCCGGGTGCGACGTCGCCCTGGCCGATGTCGACGTGCCGGGCACCCAGGTCGACAAGCACTTGTAGGCGTGTCGGGCTGCGGTCGGGGCCGCGCCCGCGGAGCCTCCCCGGACATGGCGACGCGGCCGCAACGCTGCGGCCGCGTGGCACATGGGGCTGGTCAGGCTGCCGCCAGCTTCTCCTCGACCATCTCGCGCACCTCTCCGAACGAGGTCATGTCGCGCACCTCGTCCTCCGAGATCTTGATCTCGTATTTGCGCTCGAGCGCGACCAGCACCTCCAAGGCCTTCAGCGAGTCGACGCCAAGCTCGGCGACGAAATTCGCATCGTCGGTCACGCTTTCCGGATCGAGGTCGAGCACGTCGGCAACGAAACGGCGCAGCTCTTCCGGATCGAGTGTTCTAACGCTCGAGGACATCCGTCGACTCCTATTCAATCGCATCAGGACGCGACCCCCCGATGAGGACGCAAAAGCCGAATTCAGGTTACCCTGGAAGGGCAGTCGGACAACAGGGCTTGAGTGGTTCATATCAAAGGAACAAGATGCGCTCCGCAATGATCAACAGCTTGGTTATTTCATGATCCTCGGATACCCCTAGTCCCGGCAACAATCGCTTGTCCGACATTCCGATCCGATCCAGCGCGCTAGCCGACACCAGCACTCGCGCGTCATCGTCGAGCAGTCGCCGGATGGCCGCCCGGTAGTCGGGATAGACACCCCAACCGGCGCCGCCCAGCTCGATCGGCCCCGGCGGTGCGGTGTCGATCGCATACATCGCGGCGAGCCCGCGCAGCAGCACCACCATCGGGGACTGTCGGTGCAGGCCGTGCGCCAGCCACAACTCGTGCGCGTACTGCTCCTCGATCGCGCCGCGGTGGGCCCGCTCCAGAATCGCCACTGTCGTCATTTGGTCCCCAGCACCAGGCTCACGTCGGCTGCCCGGGAGCGCTCGACGAACTCGTACGGCGGACGGATGCGCACCGCCGGGATCTGCGCCGACGCCCCCCGCTCCTCGGCGCAGTAGCGGCAGACCAGCCACGCCAGCCGACCGGCGGACCAGTCGATCAGGTGTGTGGCGAGCGCAGCGGACGACGGGTAGTCGCGGTCCCACTCGGTCAGGTTGCGTGGCTTGGTCGGGGCCAGGCCGGTAACCGTCAGCGCGGTCGAGTAACCGCAGGTCCAGAGAGTCGTCTGATGGCCCTGCCGGACCGCCTCCTCGGCCATACGGACCGCCGTGGTAAAGAGATCCGACTCGTACGGCGCTCCGATCAACCCCAGAAACAGGGACCGGCCATCGGCAGGGGCAGCCATCTCAGTGCCACACCGGGACGCAGCCCGCCGCCATGAGCATGCTTACCAGATTGGGCATTCCGCCCAGGCGAACGCCCTCGGGGTAGTCCTCGGGGAGAAGACCACGGGTGCGCACCGAACTCTCGTCCGCCCAGACCTCGACGCCGGCGTCGACCAGGCTCGTCACCGCCGGGGCACGTGCGCCGATCACGGCGTTCTGGATGAGGAAGACGGTCACCGGATGACCGGCGCGGCGCAACCCGGTGCCGAGCTCGAAGAACCGCGGCACGTCCGGGCTCTCCTGCTCGGCGCGGCTCTCCACCAGGAGGTACGACCGCACGACACTCACCCCGCCGGCCGCTGGAACGTGTCGCTGAGCAACGCCAGCACGCGCTTGTCGTACTCGTCGGTGGCGATCAGGCGCGCAGTCGTGTGGCTGGCACCGGGAACCCACCACACCTCGGCCTCCGGATAGTGCTTCAGCTGCGCACGGATGTCCTCCGGCCGGGCAACCGGGTCGGCCTCCCCCGCGATGAACAGCAGCCGGACGGAGTGATCGGATAGTTCCTGCGGCCAGGGCGCGGGCTTGAGGAAGAAGAGCGATGCCCGGGTGAAGAAGAAACGGGAGGCGGCCCGCATCGCCGGGCCGGCCAGGAAGCGCGGCAGCTTCGTCATCGTGGCGTCGAAGGTCCGCTTGATGGTGCCCTCGATGTCCAGAGTCGGCCCGCTGTCGCAGACCACCGCGCGGACCAGGCCCGGCTCGAGTCGGGCGCACTCCAGCGAGGTCCAGGCTGACATCGAGAAGCCGACGCAGGCGACCCGGAAGTCCCCAAGGTCGGACCGCGACCGCAACGAGGTCACGACGTTGTGGTGGTCGATCGCGTAGCGCGGGGACTGGCCTCGGAACAGTCGGTCGTCGGCGCTGTCGCCGTGGTTGCGCATGTCGAAGGTGAGGACGTGGTAACCCGCCTCGTGCAGGGTCTTGGCCAACGGCATGAGCATGCCGCTGTTGCGGCCCATGCCGTGGCCGAGGACGACGACGACCTGCTGTTGCCCGGCTTCCTCGGCGGTCTGCGCCACGGTGTCGCCGCCCGCCTCCGGAGCTGGGATGAACCAGCAGGCCAGGGCGACGCCGTCGGCACCGGCAACGGTGATTCGCTCGGCCGGCAGGTCGAACGACGCCGGTGTCTGCCGAACCGCTCGGCGCTTGGGGTGATAGACGCTCCAGGCTGCGCGGGTCATGACCCAGGCCGCCACGCCCAACGGGACGATCGTCACCACGCTCGCCAGGTCGACCAACCGGGACGGCTTAGCCGGCAAGTGCCTCACCCCCATTTTCCCATTGCATCCACTCTACATTTAGGGGTACCCCGAAAGACCACCCCTATCTTCAACTTCGGGGTGATCAACGATGGTGCACAGTGCTCAATGTCGGATACATCTCCGGTAGGCTCGTGGCCTCACGAGGGAAGGGGAAGTGTTGATCTCCAGAGCCACGCCTCTCTCACACTCGCCGCAGGTCGTGAGCCGCCACCCCGGCGGGCTCGTGTGCACAATGGATATTGATCCAGCCGAGCCGGTGCTCGCCGGCCACTTCCCCGGCTTTCCGATCTTCCCTGGCGTCTGCCTGGTCGAATGCGCTCTGCAGGCCGCCTACCAGCACCGACCGGCCGCCCAGTTGACAAGTGTCCACCGGGTCAGGTTCATCAAACCGGTGTTCCCGGGTGATCGGTTGACCATCAACATCGACTTTCCGGCTGATGCTTGCTCGGCCCAGATCTCGACCGGCCGACCTGACGGTTTGGTCAGCGAGGCGGCCTTGATCGTCCTACGTTTCGCGGAGGGCGGGGAGAATGGACACCGCTGAGATCAAGCGGATACTGCCGCACCGATTCCCGATGCTGTTGATTGATCGCGTCGACTCCATGATTCCGGGCGATTCGCTGATTGCGACAAAGGCCGTCGCTGCGAATGAACCGTGCTATGCCGGCCTGCCCGACGAAGCGGCCGACTATTCCTATCCGGTCACCCTGCTCGTCGAGTCGTGGTGCCAGGCGGCCGGGGTCCTCGCCGTCCACGGCACGCCCAACCCCGACGTGCTCGCCGGTCGGGTGACGCTGTTCGGGGCGATCAACCGCATCGAGGTGCTCGCGCCGGTCCACCCGGGTGACCAGGTGACCCATCACGTGCGGGCACTCAAGCTGCTCTCCGACGCGGCGGTGTTCACCGGCGAGTCCACTGTGGCCGACGTTCCGGTGTTGCGGGTCGGTCAAGTGATCATCGCGCTACGCGAGGCTGCCGAGCTGCGCAGCCCCGCGTGACCCCGCACGACTCGAGCTCGGGAGGTTGAGATGGACGAACGACGGCCGACCGCGGTGGTCACCGGCGGGTCACGCGGGATCGGGGCCGCGATCGTGCGACGCCTCGCCGCCGACGGCTTCGACGTGAGTTTCTGCTACCACGCCAGTCCCGTCGCGGCCGAACAGGTGCGCGAGGCGGCGTCCGCCGGTGGCACCCGGATCCGCGCCCACCAGGTGGACGTCCGCGACTACGCCGCGGTGAAGAAGTTCGTGGACGCCGCGGAGGAGGATCTCGGCCCGGTCGACGTGATGGTCACCAGCGCTGGCATCGTGCGTGACAACCCGATGGTGATGATGCGCCCGGAGGACTGGCGCGAGGTCGTCGACGTGAACCTCGACGGCACCTATAACGCCTGCCGGGCCACGATCTTCTCGATGATGAAGCGCCGCTCGGGCTGCCTCGTCACGCTCTCCTCCGTGGTCGGCCTGCGGGGCAACGCCACCCAGACCAACTACTCGGCCAGCAAGGCGGGCATCATCGGGTTGACCCAGTCGCTGGCCAAGGAGGTCGCCCAGTTCGGTATCCGGGCGAACGTGGTGGCCCCCGGCATGATCGAGACGGAGATGACGGCGGCGCTCACCGGACGGATCCGCGAGCGGGCGCTCAAACAGATCCCCATGGGTCGGATGGGCACGGCCGACGAGGTCGCCGACCTCGTCTCGTTCCTCGCCTCGGACCGGGCGCGGTACATCACCGGCCAGGTCTTCGCGGTGGACGGTGGGATCGTGCTGTGAAGGCCGCACGCTTCTACTTCTCGCTACGCAGCCCGTACTCGTGGCTTGCCTACCGCGATCTCGTGAGCGTCCACACCGACGTCGCCGACGTCATCGAGTGGCGGCCCTTCTGGGAGCCCGACGAGGAGTCGCGGGCAGCGCTCACCGACAGCGGCGGCGCATTTCCCTATGTGGACATGTCCCGCGCCAAGGCGCTCTACATCCTGCAGGACGTGCGCCGGCTCGCCCAGCGCCGCGGTCTCGCCATCACGTGGCCGGTCGACCGCGCCCCGCATTGGGAGGTGGCCCACCTGGCCTACCTCGCCGCCGAACGCCTCGGCCGGGGCCGCGCCTTCATCGATGTCGTCTACCGCGCGCGCTGGGAGGAGGGCCGCGACATCAGCGACCCCGCCACGATGGCCGCTATCGCCATCGAACTGCAGCTGAGCCCGGAAGAATTAAGCACTGCGGTATCCGACCCGCAGTTGCGCGCCGACGGGCTCGTCGCCCTCCGCCGCATCGACAAGGACGGCGTCTTCGGCGTTCCGTTCTTCGTGCACGGCCGCGAGAAGTTCTGGGGGCTGGACCGCCTCCCCGACTTCGTCGCCGCGGTTCGCGCCGACCGGCGGTCGGAGAGCGAATCGGCGAAGCTGGTCGCGGCGACCGCCCCGACCAGCACGGACGACCAGGTATCCGTCACCGTGAGCCCGGGAGGCGATCAGGGCCACGCCGGTGGTTGCGGATAAGCGACACCCACAACCGCGGCCGGGTCAGACAGTCGTTTTCGAGACCGGCCGGGCCGGGGCGGGTTGGGGACGGCTCGGCGTGACGAGGAAGACACCGACCACACCGGCCAGAACCGCGAGAAGTGCGCAGAAGCCGAAGACCTCACGGTAGGCCGTCAGGCGAGCGGCGTCCTGCCCGGCGAGGACCGCAGCCAGGACGGCGACGCCGAGGGCTCCGCCGATCTGCCGAGCGGTCTGGTTGAGGCCGGTGGCGGCGGCGAAGCGCTGGGGCTGCACGGAGAGGGCGGCCGCCGTGGAGACGCCGGTGGTGATCACGCCGATGCCCACGGCGCCGAGCGCCGCGGCCGGGAGGAAGAAGGACGCGAAGTGGGGTGTGTCGGGTGCCCACAGCGCGAAGAGCCCGGCGCCCGCGGCCATGACGAAGGCGCCGAGGAGCACGGCGGCGCGCAGACCGAGCCGGTGGATGAAGCGGCCGGTCAGGACCGCGACCACTGCGGTCAGCACAGCGGTGGGACTCATCGCCAGGCCCGCCCGCAACTCGCGGTAGTGCCAGATCTCGGTCAGATACAACACCGAGCAGAGCATCCAGGCGAAGAGGGCCCCGCCGTACAGCAGGGAGGCGAGGTTGGCCACGGCGAACCCGCGGTTGCGCCAGAGCGCGATCTCGATCGTCGGCACCGGATGGCGCAGCGACCGCCACACCGTGAGCGCTCCGGCCGCGACAGCTCCGGCCAGGCAGGCGATCGTCCGGAGGTCGCCCCAGCCCCAGTCACCGCCCTCGGTGACGCCGAGGACGGCCAGGCCGACCGCGCCCGCGAGCAGTGTCGTGCCGATCAGGTCGGGCAGACGGCCGCCCGCGCTCCGGCCGGCCGGCAGCACCACGGCCCCGAGCACGATGAGCACCCCGAGCGGCAGGTTGATCACGAAGACGGAGCGCCAGCCGAACGCGTCGACCAGGATGCCGCCGAGCGCCGGGCCGAGCGCCGCGGCGAGGGCACCCGCCGCGCTCCACGCCCCGATCGCGGCCCCGCGCCGGGCCGCCGAGGTGTCGTGCAGGACGATGGCGAGCGACGCCGGGATCATGGCGGCGGCACCGACCGCTTGGAGGCCCCGGCCGACCAGCAGTACGGCCAGGTTGGGCGCGAGCGCGTCGAGCAGCGACATCGCGGTGAAGATGCCGACGCCGGTCATGAAGAGAGCCCGCCGGCCGATCACGTCCGCGATGCGGCCCGCCGGCGCCAGCAGCGCGGCGAAAACCGTGGCGTAAATGGTGATGACCCAGGAGGCGTCGGCAACCGTCACGCCCGGGTACGACGTGATCAGATCGGGAATCGCCAGATTGACTACTGTGACATCGAGAAGAGCGAGAAATGCCGCTCCGCAGGACAACAGGAGAGGGAGCGAGGCTGATTTACCGACGACTGGAGCTTCATCCGGCACAATCCCGCCCCCGTCCGAGTCAACGCGGTTTACACTAGGTCGCGGCCGGAGCGGCGTCAAGACCCAGCGCTGTCCGCACCAACACTCATCGTGATCTCGCTGACCGCGACCATCCCGTCCCGCCAGCGGGTGAGCATCGCCCCCGGTGTGCCGTCATCCCACCTGAGCTGCACATGCGCGGTGTCCGGGCTCTCGATGCGCACCCCGTCGAGCACCATCGTCTGCTGCGGCGGACGCCGCCGGTAGGCCGCGGCGAGCGCGTCCCGCCCGACGATCGGTGGCACCGGAAGATCAGTGAATGTCACTCGCGCATCCTCGGTGAATGTCTGCGCGAACGCCTGCCAGTCGCCCGACCGCACGCATTCGTTGAACAATGCCGTGTGCGCCTCGACGGCTTGTCGCAAATCCTCGGCCATGCCGGCAGCTTACCGCCGCAATCGCGCCGCACCACCCCCGACGCGGGCCGATTCGCCATATCCGACGGCTGGTCCAATGATCCAGCAGACCCAACGAAGAGACGGCCACCTCGGACGTGTCCGAGGTGGCCGTCTGATCGCGAACCGCGCGTCAGCCCTTCAGGAGCTGCCGCGCCATCACGATGCGCTGCACCTGGTTGGTGCCCTCGTAGATCTGGGTGATCTTGGCGTCACGCATCATCCGCTCGACGGGGTAGTCCCGCGTGTAGCCGTAACCGCCGAGCAACTGCACCGCATCGGTGGTGATCTCCATGGCCGCGTCCGAGGCGAAGCACTTGGCCGCCGCGCCGAAGTAGGTGAGGTCCGCGTCGCCCCGCTCGGATCTGCCGGCGGCCGCGTACGTGAGCTGCCGGGCCGCCTCCAGCTTCATGCCCATGTCGGCGAGCATGAACTGGATGCCCTGGAACTCCGCGACCGCCTTGCCGAACTGTCGACGCTCGGCCACGTACCCCTTGGCGTAGTCGAGCGCGCCCTGCGCGATCCCGACGGCCTGCGCGGCGATGGTGACCCGGGTGTGGTCCAGGGTCGTCATCGCGGTGGCGAAGCCGGTGCCCTCCGCGCCGATCATCCGGTCGGCGGGAATCCGCACGTTGTCGAGGTAGACCTCGCGGGTGGGCGAGCCCTTGACGCCGAGCTTCTTCTCCGGTGCGCCGAAGCTCACACCGGCGTCGGACTTCTCCACCACGAAGGCCGAGATGCCCCGGGAACGGGCCGCCGGGTCGGTGACGGCGAAGACGGTGTAGAAATCGGAGACGCCCGCGTTGGTGATCCACCGCTTCACGCCGTTGAGCACCCAGTGATCCCCGTCACGCGCCGCCCGGGTCGTCATCGAGGCGGCGTCGCTGCCCGCCTCCGGCTCGGAGAGGCAGTACGAGAACATCGCCTCCCCGGCCGCGACCGGAGTCAGGTAGCGGCGCTTGAGCTCCTCGGAACCGGACAACAACAGCGGCATGGTGCCGAGCTTGTTCACCGCAGGGATCAGCGAGGAGGACGCACAGGCGGCGGCCACCTCCTCGATCACGATGGCCGTGGCCAGCGCGTCAGCGCCCGCGCCGCCGTACTCCTCGGGGATGTGCGGGGCGTGGAAGTCGGCCGCCCGCAGCGCGTCGTAGGACGCCTTGGGAAACTCCCCGGTCTCGTCGGCCTCGGCGGCGTGCGGGGCGACCTTCGCCGCGCAGACCTCACGAACCGCCTCGCGGATGGCCTGGTGCTCCTCGGGCAACCGGTAGACGTCGAACAACTCGCCTGCGGCCATGTTGGGCCCCTCCCCTTCACCGCTATCATGCGCAGTCTGTGACGACTCCTGACCGCCGACCGCGCAGACTGAAGACTACCGACTGCAGTTCAGGTGATGTTACCGGCGCGTAGGTATGGGCATGGGGGTGCACCCACGCCGCTGGGCGATGATGGAAGACAACAGTGAGCCACCCCTCCGGTGCCCGGCCAGGCGCCGCAGCAGAATGCGACGCGACGACGCGCCGCCAGTGCGAGCGGAGAAGACAGGCGTGACGATCCCCTACCCCACCATCCAGCCGACCCCCGCCATCGCCGCGGTCGCACCGCCCTCGGGCGCGCCTCGACCGCGGGTGACGTTCCTGGGGACCGGCTACCTCGGTGCGACGTACGCCATCTGCTACGCCGAGCTGGGCTACGACGTGCTCGGGTTCGACGTCGACGCCGACAAGATCGCGATGCTGAACGCCGGACAGGTGCCGATCCACGAGCCCGGCCTGGACGAGCTGCTGCGGCGCAACCTCGCCGCCGGTCGCCTCCGGTTCAGCACCGACATCGCCGAGACCGCCGACTTCGGTGACGTGCACTTCATCTGCGTGGGCACCCCACAGCGGGCCGACGGGATGGGCGCCGACCTGTCGTACGTCGAGGCGTCGGTGACCAGCCTCGCGCAGCACCTCACCCGCAAGGCGCTCATCGTCGGCAAGTCCACCGTGCCGGTCGGCACCGCCGACTGGGTGGAGCAACTGGTCGGCAAGCACACCCCCCACGACCTGGGCGTCGAGGTGGCGTGGAGCCCCGAGTTCCTGCAGGAGGGCTTCGCCGTCGACGACGTCCTGCGCCCCAACCGGATCGTGGTCGGCGTGAAGAGCGAGTGGGCCAACGGCATGCTCTACGCCGCGCACAAGGGCGTGTTCGACCTGGCCGCCACCGAGGACCGCGAGGTGCCGCTGGTGGTCACCGACTTCGCCACCGCCGAGCTGGTCAAGGTCGCCGCGAACGCCTTCCTGGCCACCAAGATCTCCTTCATCAACGCGATGGCCGAGGTGTGCGAGGCCTCCGGTGGCGATGTCAGCCAGCTCGCCCGCGCGATCGGCTACGACCCACGGATCGGCAACCGGTTCCTCCAGGCCGGCCTCGGCTTCGGCGGCGCCTGCCTGCCCAAGGACATCCGGGCCTTCCAGGCCCGCGCCCAGGAGCTGGGTGCCGGCGAGGCGCTGCGCTTCCTGCACGAGGTCGACCTGATCAACCTGCGCCGTCGTACCCGGGTGTTGCAACTCGCCTCGGATCTGCTCGGCCGCCGCTCCGGTCCGGCCGGTCCGGACTTCTCCGGCACCCGGATCGCCGTGCTCGGTGCGACCTTCAAGCCCAACACCGACGACGTCCGCGACGCTCCGGCGCTCGCCGTCGCCGCGCTGTTGCACAAGGCCGGCGCCGAGGTGCACGTGTACGACCCGCAGGGCACCGAGAACGCCCGCCGCGCGGTGCCCGAGCTGACCTACGAGACCGGCATCAACGAGGCGGTCACCGGGGCGGACCTGGTCTGCGTCCTCACCGAGTGGGCCGACTTCCGCAACGCCGACCCGGTCGCCCTCGGCGAGTTGGTGAACGGTCGCAAGGTGGTCGACGGTCGAAACTGCCTCGACTCGGCGCTCTGGACCCAGGCCGGTTGGGAATACCGGGGCATGGGCCGCCCCTGATCGGAGCACTCCCGCCGGCCGGCCACCGAACCTCTCGGTGGCCGGCCGGTGTCGTTGTTTGCCCCGGACCCGCCGACAACAGTCGAAATCCGGGCCAGCTTTGGGCATGCTGCGACAGTGGAAGTCCACAGTGCGGGTGGAGGGGTGTCGTGGCGAACTTTCAATGCTCCTCGTGCGGCCGGGAGATCAAGCCGGCCGTCCACTGCCCACACTGCGGGGCTGACCAGCCGCAATGGGTAGAACACCTGGCGGACATCGAGCGTTCCATAGCGGAGATGAAGGCGCGCGACGCCGCCATCGCCCGCGAGCAGCGGCAGATCGCCGCGAAGATGCAGGCCGCGCTCTTCCAGCGGGACATCCTCGCGCACGCCGGTGAGGAGCGGCTCAAGCAGGCCACCCGGCCCCGCCGGGTGCTCCGCCGCCGCCCCGGCCGGCGGCCACCGACCGCCGGCACGTCGGCGCCACCCCGGGTGCCCCGCCAGGGCACCCCGGCCGCCCCCGCGGACCCGCCCCCGCCGGGGCCGAGCTGGCTGGACGCTGACGATCCGGCGCACCCGCCGGAGGCCTCGTCGCGCGAGGTGCAGAACATCCCCCTCGGGCTCGGCGCGTTGCTGCTCGCGGTGGCCGCGGTGGTCTTCGCCGCGGTCGCCACCAGCTCGATGGACGCGCTGGCCCGGCTCGGCATCCTGGTCCTGGCCACGGTGCTGATGTTGCTCGCCCCACCGGCGCTGGCCCGGCGCGGGCTCACCTCCACCGCCGAGACCATCGCCGCGGTGGGCCTGCTGCTGGTGCCGCTCGCCGGCAACGCCCTCTGGGCCGTGGACCGGATC
Organism: Micromonospora sp. NPDC049047; assembly: GCF_040649135.1. Taxonomy (NCBI): domain Bacteria; kingdom Bacillati; phylum Actinomycetota; class Actinomycetes; order Micromonosporales; family Micromonosporaceae; genus Micromonospora; species Micromonospora sp. NPDC049047. Next base: position 222,329 of record NZ_JBEZEY010000007.1, on the reverse strand, counting down.
GGCGCCGGCGGCGCCTCCGGCACTGTCTTCGCCGGGGTGCTCTTCGCGGTCACCGCCGCCGTCGCCCTCGGGTACGCCGGCTGGACCGGTCTGCGCGCACCCCGGTTCGCCACAGTGCTCGCCGCGCAGCCGGTGCTGCCGCTGTTGGCGTACGACCAGGTCACCGGTCCGGGCGGCTGGGCTCTGGTGCTGGCCCTGGTCGCCCTCATCGACCTCTGGCTGGCCCGTTCCGGGGTGACCCTGGAACGCCCCGTCCGGCAGGACGTGCCATCGACGGGCACCACCTCGGCGCCCCGCCCGCGCAGCGCCGAGACCCGGCCGGAGGGCGACCCGGAGGAGGCCGGCGAGCTGATCGACGCCGGCGCGGGTTCCGCCGACACCCGGCCGACCCGCCCCGTCCCCGGGCTGGGCGAGCTGACCTGGGTGCTGCACGCGGTGGCGGTCGCGGTCGCGCTGGCGTACGCGGTCACCGCCCTGCTCCGGGCGCAGACCGTGCCGACCGCCACCGGGGCCGGGGTGGTGCTGCTGCTGGCCGCCACGATCGGGCTGGCCGGCGCGCTGGTGCTGCGTCGCCCGCCGCTGCCCGACGTCGCGGCAGGCATCGTCACGCTTGCCGTGATCGGGGCGCTGAGCCGGATCGCCTCGGTGGCCGTCCCGGGCCGGGCACTGCTGCTGATCGCCGCTGTCATCACGGTGACCGGGCTGGCCGTGCGTGCGGTCCCCGAGGCGGCCCGACGTGGCCCGCAGCTCGCCTCGGCGGTGGCGCTTACCGTCAGCGGGCTGGTGGTCGCCGGTGGCGCGCTGCGCGCCGGGGTGGCGCCGGTGCGGGCGGCACTGCCCGCCTGGGATGCCGACCTCGACAGTTATCCGGCCGAGTTGGCCGCCGCGGTCGGGCCGACCACGTGGCAGCTCGCGGCTGCCGCCTTCCTGCTCACCATCGCGGCGGTGCTGGCCCTGCCCACGGAGATCCGCCGGGAATTCGCGGTGGCCGGCGCGGCGCTCACCGCGTTGGCCGTGCCGGCCTCGCTCGGTCTCGGTTGGGCCACGGCACCCTGGCCGATGGTGATCACCGCGATCGGCATCGGCGTGATCGGGCTCTCCGCCCGCACCGACCGGGCGGCGACGGCACACGCCATCGGGGCGGCCGTGGCGGGCCTGCTCGGCGCGGGTGCCAGCCTGTCACGCCCCACCCTCACCGCAGCGGTCCTGCTCACTCTGTTCGTGGCCGGCACGCTTGTCACGCTGGCACCCCGGATCCGGATCGCCTCGGCCGCCTCCGACACGGTCACCGCCTGGGCCGCCGGTGGCGCGGCGTTCGCGCTGCCCGGGGCGGTGGCCGCGTTCGTGGCCGCCAACGTCCCCACCGACCCGACCCCCACCCCGGCCAGCCTCCGGGAGGCGACGGTTCCGGTCCTGGCGGCAAGCTTCCTGGCGGTCTGCGCGACCCTCGGCTACGCCGCCGTCGTGCAGGTCTCCCAGCGGCGCATCCCCGCACCGCTCTCGGTGGGCACCGGGCTTGGCGCGTTGCTCGTGACCGCCGCCGCGTTCGGGGCGCCCGGCGCGACCGTCGCCGACGCCTGGGTGGGCGCGCTGCTGCTGGTCGCCGCGGTGCTGCTGTTCCTGGCCCCATCCATCGACGCCGGCCGGCGCGCCGACCTCACCCTCGACGGCTCGGACCTGGCCGCCGCAGCGGTCACCACCGCCCTGATCGCCACGCTGGTGCGGATCGGGGCGGTGCTCGCCCCGGGCGGGCAGTTGGCGATGGCCGCCGCACTGGTCCTGGTGGTCGCCGTGGGCGCACGCACCATGCCGGAGGAGTGGCGACGCGGACCGATCCTCGGTCTCGCCGCCGGCGGGCTGCTGATCGGCGTACTCGCCGGTTGGTCGGCGGTGCGCGGTGGGGTCGGCGTGCTGGCCACCCCCGGCCCGATCTGGCGGGGCGACCTGAGCGGCTGGCCGGCCTCGCCCGTCGGTGGGGCCACCTGGCAGGCACCGGTCGCGGTGGCACTGTTGGCCCTCGCCGCCGGCATCCTGCTCCCGCCGCCCTGGCGGTGGGACGTGTCCGGCGGGGCCGTGGTGCTCGCCACGATCGGCGCCCCGGCCGCGTTCGATCTGGCCTGGTGGTCGCCGGTCCTGGTCGGCGGGATGGTCGCCACCGTGTACGGGATGGCCGCGGTGGCCACCGAGGAGCCACGCGCCGCGCTGTCCCGGGCCACAGTGGCCGGGGTGGTCGCGCTGCACGCCGCCGGAGCCGGCCTGGTCCGGCCCTGGACGACGGCGCTGGCCCTGGGCAGCATCGCGCTCATCGGGGTGGTGGTGGCGACGCTGGCCCGCGTGCTGGCCGGCCCACAGGTGACCGACATCGACACCGAGGGGATGCCACCGCACCTGGTGCAGATCGGTGGCGCGGCGATCGGTGCCGCGCTGCTGGCCCTCCCCGGAGCGGTGGCGGCGCTTGCCGCCGAATTCGACAACTCGGCGCAGGTGGTGCTGACCGCCGCGCTTGCCGCGTCCAGCCTCGGTCTGGCCGCCGTGGCCGCGGTCCGCCGGCAGGTGCCGCAATACCTGCCCTGGGTCAGCGTCGCGGTGGTCGGCGGGGCCAGCATCAGCGCTCTCGCCGCCATCCCCACCGGCCTCCCGGCGGGCGTCTACGCGGCCGCCGCCGCCCTGCTCGGCGTGTTGGCCGAGCTGATCCGAGCGGCCACCGTGCCGCCCACCGGCTCCGCCCAGCCGGTCCGACGCTGGGCGGTACGACTCGACGGGGCACTGCGGCGACTGCCGGACGATCCGCAGCGGCGTCGGTGGCGGGTCAACCCGGCTGCGGGCGCACTTGCGGCGGCGGCCCTGCCGACCGCCCTGGCCCTCGCCTCGATCGCACCGGCGCTGGTCGTCGCACTGGTCGAGCCCCACCGCACCCTGACCCGGATCTGGCAGGGCCCGCCGCCGGAGTTGCTCACCCCGCCGGCCGATGTGGTCAACCCGACGCACGTGCTGACGGCGCTGCTGCTCACCGCAACCGCGGCGCTGGCCGCCACCGGGTTCAGCGGCGGTCGGCGTTCCCGGGCCGTGCCGGTGGTGCTGCCCGGGGCGGCCGTCACCCTGCTCATCGCACCCATCGCGTTGGGCCTGGGCTGGCCCGCCAGCACCGTCGCCGCGCTCTCCGTCTTCACCATCGCGATGCTCGGTCTCGCGCTTACCCCGCCGCCGCCGCTCGCCGAACGGGCCCGTTCGCTACGGCTGGCCCGGGTGCTGGTGTTCGTCATCGGTCTGGCCGGCGGCAGCGCCGGGCTGGCCGGCAGCCTGGCCGACCGGCAGCTGACCCTGTTCACCCTGGGCAGCGGTGTCGGGGTGGGCGCGGTCGGGGCGCTGTTCGGCACCACCCAGCGGGCGCGCATCCTCGGCTGGCTCTTCGCCTCCCTCATGGCGCAGCTCTTCGTCCTCACCGCCGGTCTGGTCGCCGGGCTGGCCGCGGTCTGGTCCGCGTTCGGGGTGCTCGCGGTCGGGGCGGTCCTGCAGGTGCTCGCCGCGACCCTGCCCCGGCTGCGCCGCCCCGAGGCGCAGCGGGAAGCATCCACTGTGGAGTGGACTGGTTACGCTGCCGCGCTGATCGCGTTGGCCCTGGCCTTCGACTCGCCGCGACACATCGCCGCCCTGCTCGCCGCCTGGGGTGCGGTCCTCGGTGTCGCGGCGACCCGGCCCGGCCGCCGCCCGGTGGAACGCCGGATCCTGTTCTGGGCCGTGGTGGTCTGCGAGATCACCGCGTGGTGGATCCTGATGCGGGTCGCCAACGTGGCGCTGCCCGAGGCGTACACGCTGCCGTTCGCCGCGTTGGCCCTGCTCGTCGGGGTCCTGGAGCTGCGCCACCGAGCGGACCTGAGCAGTTGGGTCGCGTACGGGCCGGCACTTGTCGCCGCGTTTGTCCCGACGCTGGCCATCGTGCTGGCCACCGAGTCCAGCACAGTGCGGCAGATGCTGCTGCTACTCGGCGCGGTCGCGGTGTTGATCTTCGGATCGTCCAGCCGGCAACAGGCACCGGTGATCGTCGGCGCCTCGGTCACCGCGATCGCCGCGATCCACGCACTCGTCAGCCTCGGCCCGTGGCTGGCGCTCATCCCGGTGGGCATCCTGCTACTCGTGCTCGGTGCGAGCAACGAGCGCCGCCGCCGGGCACAGGAACGCCTCCAGACCGCGCTCCGCGGCATGAGATGAACCGGAGGGCCACGGCGGGGTGGGTGCCGACGCAGGGTGAGTGGGCGCGGCTCAGGGCCCGGTTGGGTAGGGTCCGCCGAGTGATCTTTGCGGGCGCTGCTGACCGACGCGACCTACCGTGACCTCGATATCGCGGTGGCCGCTGCGCACGCCGGCGGCGGCGGTCGGGCTGCTGGCACTCGCCCTCACGCTCAGCGCCGCGACTATCTGCTACGACCTGACGAACTACGACGCGCTGTTCTACGTGCGCCCCGATGAGGCCGCCAACCGGAACGGCGCGGTGGATCTCGGCATCCAGGTCGTCATCCAGGTGACCTTGGCGGTGTGCGCGCTGAGCGTGGCTGGCTTGCTGCTGTGCATGGTGGGCCTCCTGCGCGGCCGCAGGTGGGCCCATGTGACGACCTGCATCCTGGCCACTCCGTACGCGCTCTGCGGCGGCCTGACTGTCGTCAACGATCCGGGCTCCTTCAGCAGCCAGCCGCAGCACGCATCGGCGCCGGCCTGGGTTCGCGTTGGCGACGCGCTGGCGCCGCCTCTGGTAGTAGCTGCGGCGATCGTCACGCTGATTCTGCTGTTCGTCCCGGTGGTGCACCGGCGCTTCCACCCACCGCAGATACCGGTGCGGCGCAGCTAGACGGGGCATGTGCCCGACTGTCTCCGCCGGCCACAGCCCTCGAGCCGGGGTGAGCGCCGGACCGGTGCGTTACCTGAGGCTCGCCTGGAGGGCGGCTTCCTTCTCCGCGACAAGCTTCTCCAGGTCCTGCTGGTAGGCCGCCATCCTGGCGCGCAACCCCTCGTCGGAGGCACCGAGGATTCGCACGGCGAGCAGGCCGGCGTTGCGGGCGTTGCCGATCGACACGGTGGCGACCGGGATCCCGGCCGGCATCTGCACGATGGACAGCAGCGAGTCCATGCCGTCGAGGTGCTTCAGGGGCACCGGCACGCCGATCACCGGCAGCGGCGTCACCGAGGCGACCATGCCCGGCAGCGCGGCAGCGCCCCCAGCCCCAGCGATAATCACCTGAAGGCCCCGGTCCGCGGCGGCCCGACCGTACTCGATCATTGCGACCGGAGTGCGGTGCGCCGAGATCACCCGCACCTCGTACGCCACGCCGAAATCGTCAAGCACCTCGGCGGCGGCCCGCATGGTTGGCCAGTCCGAGTCGCTGCCCATGATCAACCCGACAGTGGTCACCGTGGTCTCCTTCTCCACCGGGGCAGTCACTCCCGCCCCTCGCGCAGCCAGCGGGCGGCCCGCGCGGCGCGCGCCCGTACGTCGTCCAGGTCGTCGCCGAGCACCGTGACGTGCCCGATCTTCCGGCCGGGCCGTACCTGCTTGCCGTAGAGATGCACCTTGGCGCCGGGCTCGGCGGCGAAGAGGTGGTGCAACCGCTCGTCGATCGAGATGCCGCCCGGCTCGCCGCCGAGCACGTTCGCCATCACCACCACCGGCGCGGTGAGCCCGGTGTCGCCCATCGGGTAGTCCAGCACCGCCCGCAGGTGTTGCTCGAACTGCGAGGTCCGGGCGCCCTCGATGGTCCAGTGCCCGGAGTTGTGCGGGCGCATCGCCAGCTCGTTCACCACGATCGCGGGGCGACCGGCCTCGTCGCGCACCTCGAACAGCTCCACGGCCAGCAGGCCGATCACGCCGAGCGCGGTGGCCAGGTCGATGGCGAGTTGCTGGGCGGCGAGCGCCAACTCCTCGTCCAGGCCGGGCGCCGGGGCCAGCACCTCCACGTTGATGCCGTCGGACTGCACCGTCTCCACCACCGGGTACGCGGCCACCTGACCGAACGGCGACCGGGCGACCTGCACTGCCAACTCCCGGCGCAACGGCACCCGCTCCTCGACGATCAGCCGGGTGCCGCCGGCCAGCAGCGTGGCCGCCAGCTCGGTGGCCTGGGTGGCGTCGTCGACCATCCAGACGCCCCGGCCGTCGTAGCCGCCGCGCGCCGCCTTGAGCACCACCGGCCAGCCGACCTGCTCGCCGAAACCGACAAGGTCCGCGGGCTCACCAACCGGCCGCCACGCCGGGTTGGGCGCGCCCAGCTCGGTCAGGCGTTCCCGCATCACCTGCTTGTCCTGGGCGTGCAGCAGCGCGTCCGCCGGCGGGTAGAGGGTCACCCCTTCCGCCGCCAGCGTCCGGATGTGCTCCGAGGGCACGTGCTCGTGATCGAAGGTGACGACGTCGCAGCCCTTGGCGAAGGTGCGCAGCGCGGCCAGGTCGGTGTGGGCACCGAGCTGGACGTCGGCGGCGACAAGCGCCGCGCCGTCGTCGGGGGCGCTGGCGAGCACACGCAGTGACTGGCCGAGGGCGATCGCGGCCTGGTGGGTCATCCGGGCCAACTGGCCGCCACCCACCATGCCGACAACAGGCAGACCGGTACGGGAATCCATAGCGCGGCCAGCCTATCCGGGCCGCCGACCGGCCTACCCGGAGGGCCGGCGACCACGTCGTCGACCGGCCTGGCCACGCCGGTGCCCGGCGCGCGAGCAACTACCGGCAGTGGCCATGCGCTCAGCCCAGCTCGGCGACCAACTCCTCGACGGAAGTGACAGGCCGCTGGCAGACGAACCCCCGGCAGACGTACGCGGCGGACCGCGCGTCGACAAACGGGCGGTCCGCGAGCAGCGGCACCCCCGGCTGGTCCGGTTGCCCGGCGACGACCACCGCACCGGGCGGGGCGTGCCGGCGGGCCGCGGCCACCAGGGGGTCCCCCGCCGGGTCGTCGGTCACCACCGCGATCTCGTACGGCCCGGAGAGCAGCGCCTCGCCGACCATTGCCGCGTACCCGGTGAACCGGGGGTGCTGCCCGACGATCGGCGCGACAGTGGCGAGCGCCGCCTCGGCGGCCTCCCGGTAGCGGGTCTCACCGGTCAGCGCCGAGTACGCCACCAGAGCGGCGATCAACGCCGACCGGCCGGACGGGGTGGCGTTGTCGGTCGGGTCGGCGGGCCGGGCCACCAGCCGTTCGGCGTCGTCGGCGGTGTCGTGGAAGGTGCCACCGGGGGCGGCGAAGTGCGCCAACGCGGTGTCCAGCAGCTCGCCGGCGAGCGTGAGCCAGCGTCCCTCGCCGGTGAGCTGGTGCAGCGCGCAGAACGCCTCGGCCACACAGCCGTAGTCCTCCAGGACGCCGGCCGGCTCGCCGACCTTGCCGTCCCGGGAGACCCGGCGCAGCCGGCCGTCCACCAGGTGCACGGTGGCCAGGTGCTCGGCGGCGTCCCGCATCGCCCCGTCGGCGACGATCGTCACGCCCTCCATCAGGTTGAAGTCCTCGTCCTGCGGAGCCGCGTACAACGCGGCCACCTGGAGGAACTCGACGATGGCGGTGATCGCCAGGCCGTTCCAGGCAGCCACCACCTTGTCGTCGCGGGCCGGCTGGGGGCGGGTGTCGCGGACCGTGAGCAGCTGTCCGACCACCTGCTGCCAGCGGGCCCGGACCTCGGGGGCGGCGTCGTCGACGTCCCGGGCCAGCCTGAGCACGCTCATGCCGTGGTCGACGCCCTCTTTTCCGTCCGGAGTGCCGCCTTGCCGCCCGGAGAGGGAATGGAGGGCGAAGGTGCCCTCGTCGGTCACCGTGAACAGGTCGGCGGCGAACCGGCCGTCCTCCTCGCCCAGCGCCTCCACCAGCTGTGCGGGTGTCCAGGCGTAGGTGAGCCCCTCGACGCCCTCGGTGTCGGCGTCCAACGCGGACGCGAAACCCTCCCCCGGCCGGTGCAGCTCGTCGGCGAGGAACCGGGCGGTGTCCCGGGCCACCCGGCGGGCCAGCGGATCACCGGTGAGCCGCCACAGCTGGGTGTAGAGCCGCAGCAGCAGCGCGTTGTCGTAGAGCATCTTCTCGAAGTGCGGCACCGTCCAGTGCGCGTCCACCGAGTAGCGAGCGAAGCCGCCGGCGAGCTGGTCGTAGATGCCACCACGGGCCATCGCCTCGGCGGTGTGGCGGGTGATCTCCAGGCTGCGTGGGTCGCCGGTGCGCTGGTGGTGGCGCAGCAGGAAGAGCAGGTTCATGTGTGGTGGGAACTTCGGGGCGCCGCCGAAGCCGCCGTTCGTCGCGTCGTACTCGACGGCCAGCCGGCCGGCCGCGGCATCGAGCAGCGGCGCGTCAAGCGGGGCGGTGGGGCCACCCACTGCCTGCGCGCCGCCGATCGCCTCGACCACCGCGGCGCCCTGGCGCAGCACCTCCTCGCGCTGCTCCCGCCAGGCGGTGGTGACCGACTGGAGCAACTGGACGAAGTTCGGTCGCGGAAAGTAGGTGCCGCAGAAGAATGGGGTGCCGTCGGGGGCGGCGAAGACGGTCATCGGCCAGCCGCCCTGGCCGGTCATCGCCTGGGTCGCGGTCATGTAGACCGCGTCCACGTCCGGGCGCTCCTCGCGATCCACCTTGATCGATACGAAGTTGTCGTTCAGCAGGGCTGCGACCTGCTCGTTCTCGAACGACTCGTGGGCCATCACGTGACACCAGTGACAACTCGAATACCCAACCGAGATGAGCACCGGAACGTCGCGCCGCTTCGCCTCGGCGAACGCCTCCTCCGACCAGGGCCACCAGTCGACCGGGTTGTCGGCGTGCTGAAGCAGGTACGGGCTGGTGGCGTCGACGAGTCGGTTCACGTCACGACCATAACCAGCCCCGGCGCGCACCGCGCGGGCTCCACCGGACGTCCGCTACCCGGTGGCCCACGGCAGGGGCCGGACCGGCAACGGTCAGGAGGCGCCGTCGGCGCGCAGCCGGAAAACGTTCGACTCGGCCGAGTCGCGCAGCGACCCGAGCACCGCACCGATCTTGTCGGCTGGCATCGGCTTGAAGAAGTGGTAGCCCTGCGCGGAGGTGCAACCAAGCTCGGCCAGGGCCAGCCGCTGCTCGGCGGTCTCCACCCCTTCGGCGACCACCCGCAGCCCCAGCTCGTGGGCGAGCCCCACTGTCGTCCGGACGATCGCGGCGGCCTCCGGTGAGTCCGCCATCCGGATCACGAACGAGCGATCCACCTTCAGCTCGTCCACAGTGATCCGGGTGAGGAAGGTGAGCGACGAGAAGCCGGTGCCGAAATCGTCGACGGCGAGCTGCACACCCATCGACCGGAGCGTGGCCAGCACCTCGTCGATGATCTCCAGCTCGCTCATCACCACCGTCTCGGTGATCTCCAGAACCAGCCGGCGCGGTGGCACCTGATGGCGGCGCAACGCCTCGGCGATCTCCGCCGGTAACCGGGGGTCGAGCAGGCTGCGCGCCGACAGGTTGACCGAGATCGGGACGTCGAGGCCCTCCCGGGCCCAGCCGGCGGCCACGCCGAGGGCCTTGTCCAGCACGTAGCGGGTGAAGGTGCCGAGCTGCTCGCTGTTTTCCACAGGGCGGATGAAATCGGCCGGGTTCAGCCATCCGCGCCGCGGATGATGCCAGCGGATCAGCGCCTCCACCCCGGTGGGTGCGCCGGTGGCCAGGTCGACAGCCGGTTGCAACGCCAGCACCAGTTGGTCGTCGACCTTCAACGCCTCGCGTAGCTCGGCAAGCAGGGCCAGCTGATCGGTGCTGGCCGCGTCGCGGGTGCCGTCGTACGCGGCGACGTTGCCGCCGCCCTCCTTGGCCTGGTACATGGCGATGTCGGCCCGGCGCAGCAGCTCGGTCAGGTCTGCGGTGCCGGCGTCGGCCACCACCACCCCGACGGAGACCTCGATCGACATCCGGACGCCGGCCACCTCGGTCGGCGCGGCAAGTCGTTCGGCGATCTCGCGGGCCTGACGCAGGGCGTGGGCCATCGGGGCGGCCCGGTCGCCGAGCACCGGCACCGCGGTGAGCAGCAGCGCGAACTCGTCGCCGCCGAGGCGGCCGAGCAGGTCGCCGGGGCGGGCCAGCGCGTTGAGCCGGTTGGCGGTCAGTCGCAGCAGTTGGTCGCCGGCGGCGTGACCGAGGGTGTCGTTCACTTCCTTGAACTGGTTGATGTCCAGCAGCAGCAGCGCCACCGGGTGATCGTGCGCGAGTTGCCGCAGCGACTGATCGCCCTTGCCGAGCATCGCCGCCCGGTTCGCCAGCCCGGTGAGCGGGTCGTGCACCGCCTCGTACGACGAACGGGCGGTGACCAGCCGCAGCTCCCGGTGGGTAGCGGCGTCGTGCAGCGCGGCGGCGAGCGCGTCACCGAACGCGGCCACCGCGTCGCGTTCCCGGGCGTTGGGCGGGGCGGAGCGGGGGAACCGGACCCGCAGCCGACCGACCGGAGCGGCACCCACCGACAGTTCCCGGCTCAGCTCGTGTTCGTCCGGCTCGGCCCGGTCTGGTGGGTCCGTCTCCCGGTCGACGAACTGGCCGGTGGCGTCTCCCCGGTACCGGTGCCAGCGGCCGTCGGTCCGCGCCACGTCGACGTCCACGAGCTCGGCGTTGAACAGCGTCAGCGCCCCGGTGACCGCGGCACTTGCCACACCCCGTTCGTCGAGCTGGTTGAGGGCCGCGGTGGCCTCGGCGAACGCCCGCCAGGTGCGGTGCTCCTGATCGGAGCGCAGCCGGTAGCGGTAGGTCTGCTGCAGCAGCCACAACAGCGGCGGCAGCAACAGCAACCACCGTGGGTCGATTTCCAGCAGGGCGACGACCACGAGGCCGACCGCGACGTTGCCGACGAACATCAGCAGCTTGCCGCGCAGCGCGGCGAGCAACGGCGGCCCGATCGGCAGCCCGTGCCGCAGGCCCAGCGTCACCCCGCCCAGCCAGGCGGTCACCAGGAGGTAGGTCACCGACCCGGCGATCACCGCCAACGCCAGCATCGGGGTGGGCGCGGCGAGCAACGGTCGCCCGAGCGCGGTGGTCACCGAGACGGCCAGTGCCGTCGCGGCGGCCAGCGACGCGGCGATCCGGACGATCTCCAGGACCGGACGGCGGTCGGTGTGCAGCGAGAGCATCGTCCAGGCCAGGCCGGTGCCGAGTAGCGTGGCGGACGGCAGCCAGCCGGCCGGCGTCAGGTGCAGGCAGACGATCAACGCCGCCTCGCCCCAGGTGATGCTGACCATGCCCGCGGCCGAGCGGAACCGTAGCCGAGCGAGTTGGGCGAGGGCGACAACGGCGACCGCGATGCCGAAGCGGGCCGGCCCGCCGAGCGGGTCGTCGGCCGGCAGCCGGGCGGGAAGGGCCAACCCGACCGCGGCGGCGACAAGGGCGGTCAGTGTGACGGCGGCGGTGAGCACGAGCAGGCGGCCCGGTGTGCCCCGCACCCCGAGCCGGTCGAACGGGTCGCCGGCCGGACCGGAGGTCATCGACCTCCCCCGTCAGTCGACCGACCGACGATACGGCGGGCGGCCGGTGCTGTGCTGGTCATCGACGCCCCCTCCCGCACACGGCTCGGGGACTTTTGGTCCCCCGGCGGAAGGCTAAGCCAAACCGGGTGGTCGCAACAGGGGGCGACCACCCGGTTCGGCGTGATTCACGCGCTGGCTACCCGTTCCGGTGCTGCTGGTGCCCATTGGGACCGGCAGTGGATGAATCACGCCCTCCGGTCCCGTCTGTCGGATCGACGACTGAAGCGTCGGCCCTGGTCGGATCGGCCGGCCTCGCCTGCTGCGGGAACCGGTCCGGCAGGCGGCGCAGCCGAGAGTTCATGTTGCGGATCAGCAGGATGGTCGCGGCGGCCAGCAGCAGGATGAGGAAGAGGCCCATCGGCCCGGCCAGACCACCCGTGCGGGTGTCTCCGAAGTTGTTCTCCGCGAGCACCTGGGCAGCGGTCAGCATGGCGTTCCTCCGATGTGCGGTTGGTAATCAGGGTAGCTCCGCCGGAATCAGCGTGCGTGCGCCGTCTCCCGCACCCCCGCGAAGAGGTCGGACTCGGGCAGCGGGCTGTCGACCATCGATCGAGCCAGCTCGAAGTCCTCGGTTGGCCAGGCGCGGCGCTGCAACTCCATCGGCACGTGGAACCAGAAGCCGTCCGGGTCGACCTGGGTGGCGTGGGCGCGCAGCGCGTCGTCGCGGACGGGGAAGAACTCGGCGCACTCCACCCGCGTGGTGATCCGCGGCCCCTTGTCGGGCCGGTCCTCCCAGCGCTTGATCCACTCTTCGTAGGGCGACTCCTTGCCCGCGGCCAGCATGCCCTCGTGCAGCGCCATGATCTTGGCCTTGGAGAAGCCGATGTCGTAGTAGAGCTTCAGCGGCTGCCAGGGCGTGCCCAGCTCCGGGTAGCGCTCCGGGTCACCGGCGGCCTCGAATGCGGCAACGCTCACCTTGTGGCACATGATGTGGTCCGGGTGCGGGTAGCCACCCTCCTCGTCGTACGTGGTCACCACGTGCGGACGGAACTCGCGCATCAGCCGCACCAGTGGGCCGGCGGCCACCTCGACGTCCTGCAGGGCGAAACAGCCCTCGGGCAGCGGCGGCAGCGGGTCACCCTCGGGCAGCCCGGAGTCGACGAAGCCGAGCCAGGCCTGCTCGACGCCGAGGATCGTCCGGGCGGCGTCCATCTCCGCGCGGCGGATCTCGCCGATGTTGGCCCAGACGTCGGGACGGTCGAGCTTGGGGTTGAGCACGCTGCCGCGCTCTCCGCCGGTGCACGTCACGACCAGGACGTCCACGCCCTCGGCGACGTACTTGGCCATGGTCGCCGCACCCTTGCTCGACTCGTCGTCGGGGTGCGCGTGCACGGCCATGAGTCGCAGCTGCTCTGCCAACGTTGGCGCTCCTCGTCTGTGCCAGCCGGTGGACCCGACCGGGCTCGACCGGCTGACCTGCCGGGATCCTCGCCCACCGCACCCTGTCGCCGGCCTGCACCGCAGGGCATGACCTGCCATTCCTGCCGCTGGACGGGGTGGGAGGATGGACTCTGTCATTCTTGCCGATGCCGCCGACAACAACGCCAGGAGATACCCGCCGGTGACTGAGACGCCCGCCACAATTTCATCCGGCGCTCCGGTTTTTCCCGCCGGACGCTACGGCCACCGCCGGGCACCTGGCGGCGAGCGTCGTCGCAACGTGCTCACCGCGCTGGTGCTGCTGGCGCTCGTGGCGGCGCTCACCCTGATCTCGGTGCGGCTCTACCGTCAGTACGGCGATCCGGTCTACGACGCCCACGTGATCACTTACACCGACATCACGGACAACCAGGTGTTTGTCGACTTTCGGGTAACCGTGCCGAAGGGCGGTTCGGCGGTCTGCGTGCTGCGCGCCCGGGACCGCGCGGGTGCCGAGGTGGCCCGTGACGAGATCACCGTCACCGCCCAGCCCGGCGACCGGCACGTCACCACCCGGCACCGCCTGACCACCACGGCGCGTCCGTTCATCGGCGAGGTCCTGCGCTGTCGGCAACCGGTCTGAGCTGCTACGACAGCCGCCGCGACGAGCCTCGGCGGGCGCTTACCAGGGGTGTCGGATCCGGGCACCGGCGGTGATGGCCGACACGCTGTGTCGTACCGCACTGGTAACTTGGTAGTTCACCTGTCAGCCAGCCACGCACAACTGAGGAGAACGCCTGTGTCCACTGGCAACGAGGCGCCCGCCACCTGGCTGTCGCAGGACGCGCACGACCGCCTCCAGGCCGAGCTCGACGAGCACATCGCCAACCGTCCGGCGATCGCCGCCGAGATCAACGCCCGGCGCGAGGAGGGCGACCTGCGGGAGAACGGTGGCTACCACGCCGCCCGCGAGGAGCAGGGCAAGGCTGAGGGACGCATCCGCTACCTGCAGGAGTTGCTGCGCACCGCGAAGGTCGGCACGGCGCCGACCGCGGACGCGGTGTCGCCCGGCATGGTCGTGACGATCTACTTCGACGACGACACCGACGACACCGAGACCTTCCTGCTCGGCTCGCGGGAGATCGCGGCCACCACCGACCTGACCGTCTACAGCCCCGAGTCGGCGCTCGGCAAGGCGATCCTGGGCGGGCGCCCCGGGCAGACCTGCACCTACACGGCACCCAGCGGGGCCGACATCAAGGTGACAGTGGTCAGCTTCGAGCCCTTCTCCGGCTGACGTCGCCGGCTCCACCGCAGGCCCAGACGCACCGCCCCGAGGCGTGGCACCCACCGGTGTCACGCCTCGGCGGCGAAGACCACCTGGTAGCCGCTGGCCCGCAGGGCGCTGATCAAGGTGTCCGAGTGCTCCACACCCCGGGTCTCCACCGACAGCGCCACCTCCACCTCGCCGAGGCTGAGGTGCGGGTTGGCGCGCTGGTGCTCCACGTCCACCACGTTGGCCCGGTGCTCGGCGATCTGACTGAGCAGCGACGCCAGCTGCCCCGGCCGGTCCGAGCAGCGCACCGTCACCCGCAGGTAGCGACCCGCGGCGGCCAGCCCGTGCTCGATCACCCGGAGCATCAGCAGCGGGTCGATGTTGCCGCCGGAGAGCACCGCGACCACCGGCGTCTCCACCTCTACCGCGCCGGCCAGCAGCGCGGCGACGGCGACCGCCCCGGCCGGTTCGACCACCTGCTTACCGCGCTCCAGCAACATCAACAGCGCCCGGGAGATGTCCTCCTCGGAGACCGTGACGATCTCGTCGACCAGTTTGCGCACGTGGTTGAAGGTGATCTCGCCCGGCCGACCGACAGCGATGCCGTCGGCGATCGTGAAGAACGCCGGCAGCCGGACCGGCTCCCCGGCCACCAGCGAGGGAGGGAACGCCGCCGCACCGGCCGCCTGGACGCCGATGATCCGGACGTCCGGTCGCAACGCCTTCGCGGCGACCGCCATGCCTGAGATGAGGCCGCCGCCGCCGACCCCCGTGATGATCGTCTTCACCTCCGGGCACTGTTCGAGGATCTCCAGTGCCACGGTGCCCTGACCGGCGATCACGTCCGGGTGGTCGAACGGGTGGATCAGCACCGCTCCGGTGCGCTCGGCGTAGGTGTGCGCGGCGACAAGTGACTCGTCGACGGTGTTACCGGCGAACTCGACCTGCGCGCCGTACCCCTTGGTGGCGGCCACCTTCGGCAGCGGCGCGTTGACCGGCATGAAGACTGTGGCGTGCGTACCGACCAGGCCCGCCGCGAGGGCCACGCCCTGCGCGTGGTTGCCCGCGCTGGCCGCGACCACGCCGCGCTCCCGCTCCGCCGCCGACAGCCGGGAGATCCGCACGTACGCGCCGCGCACCTTGTACGAGCCGGCCCGCTGCACGTTCTCGCACTTGAGCCAGGTCGGCCCGCCAAGTGCCGCGCTGAGCGGACGGGAGGGCTCCAGCGGGGTGGTCCGGATGACCCCGGCCAGCAGTTCCCGTGCCGCCCGCACGTCGTCGAGACCGACCAGTTCCGTCATGCCCCGATCGTGCCACCCGGCCCCGGAGCCCTCTGCGGCGACACCGGCGTGGACGACGTTGATCCGCTCGACGTCGCTGCGACCGGGCCTCGACAGCGCGTTTCGCGGCCCGGGGTGGAGCGGACCGGAGTGGATCAGCCCTGGGACTGGACCTCCGGGGCCCCGAGACCGACCCGGGGGTAGCCGGGGGCGTGCCGCGCCCACGGTGCGGCCATCTCGAACTGGCCGGCCACACCGAGCAGCAGCAGCTCCGATCCCGGCGGACCGACGAGCTGCACGGCGACCGGCAGACCGTCCGGGCGACGCCCGACCGGCACCACGATCGCCGGCAGACCGGCGATGTTCCACGGAGCGGCGTACGGGGCGTACCTGATGTTGGTCGTCATGTTCGTCCGCCAGGACCGGTCGGACCAGCGGGCCGCCTCTGGCGGTGCAGTGGCCAGCGCCGGGGTGAGCAGCAGGTCGACCGAGTGGTCGGTGAAGAAGTCGACAGACCGTTGCCGCCACGCGGCCCGGTCCGCCTCCCGCACGTAGCCGCGACGCTGCGCCCACTCGCCCAACGCGACGTGCCGCCGGGTACGTCGTTGCAGACCCCGGCGGTCCAACCCGGCGGCCCGCACGTCGGTGGCGGCGGCGGCGAGCCAGGTGGCGATGCCCTGCAAGCCCAGCGCGGTGGGGTAGACCGGATCGGCCGGCACGGTGTCGTGCCCGGCTGCGGCCAGCAACCGACCTGCGGCGGCGACCGCATCGCGGTTGGGTGCGTCCGGCGCGACACCCCGCACCGGGGAACGCAGCGAGACACCCACCCGCAGCCGCTGCGGCGGGACCAGCTTCTCGGGACGCCGGCCGGCGAGCACCGAGAAGCCCACCGCCGCGTCGGCGACAGTGCTGGTCAGCATGCCGTGCTCGGTGAGGCCGAACCAGTCGTCGGCGCCGAGCTGGCAGGGGATCACGCCCCGACCCGGTTTGAGCCCGACCAGCCCACAACAGGCCGCCGGGATCCGGATCGAGCCGAGACCGTCGTTGCCGTGCGCGATCGGCACCAGCCCGGCGGCCACCGCGGCGGCCGCGCCACCGGAGGACCCACCGGGGGTACGCGTGCTGTCCCAGGGATTGCGGGTCACCGCGTTGTCGTCGTCGGTGACCGCCCACAGCCCCAACTCCGGCATCCGGGTCACCCCGAGGATCACCGCACCGGCACCGCGTAACCGGCGTACCACCTCGTGGTCGGCCTCCGCGACGTCGCCACGGGCCGCCGCAGACCCGTTCCAGGTGGGCAGGCCGGCGACCGGAGTGTTCTCCTTGACCGCCACCGGCACCCCGGCCAGCGGCAGGTTTGCCAGGTCCTCCTGCTCGTCGACCTTCTCCGCCTCGGTGATCGCCTCGCCGCCGCGGACGGCCCGGAACGCGGCCAGCTCACCGTCGGCGCGGGAGATGTACTCGAGGTGGTCGGCCACCACCTGGGTGGCCGACACGTCACCTCGGCGTACGCCCCGGGCGATCTGTTTGGCGGTCGCCCCGACCCAGGTCGCCATGATGTCCTGCACGGCCATCCTCCCCAGCGGTCAGCCCAGCGCCTGCTCCAGATCGGCGAGTAGGTCGTCGACCGTCTCGATGCCGACAGACAGTCGCACGAGATCGCCGGGAACTTCAAGCGGCGAGCCGGCAGCACTTGCGTGTGTCATCCGACCCGGGTGTTCGATCAGGGATTCCACGCCCCCCAGCGACTCGGCGAGCACGAAGAGCCTGGTGCGGTTGCAGATGTCCACTGCGTGCTCCTCACCACCGGCGGCACGGAACGAGATCATGCCGCCGAACCTGCGCATCTGCTTGGCGGCGACCTCGTGACCGGGGTGCGACGGCAGCCCGGGATAGAGCACCTGCGCCACCTCGGCGTGCCCGTCGAGGTACGCGGCGAGCCGTTCGGCGTTGTCGCAGTGCCGGTCCATGCGTACCCCGAGGGTCTTGATGCCACGCAGGGTGAGCCAGGCGTCGAACGGACCGTTGATCGCGCCCATCGCGTTCTGGTGGTACCGCAGTTCTTCCCCGAGCGCGGCGTCCGCGACGACGAGCGCACCACCCACCACGTCGGAGTGCCCGCCGATGTACTTGGTGGTGGAGTGCACCACGACGTCCGCGCCGAGCGCGATCGGCTGTTGCAGGTACGGCGAGGCGAAGGTGTTGTCCACCACCAGCAGCGCGCCCGCGTCGTGCGCCACGGCGGCCAGGGCGGCGATGTCGGCGATGCCCAGTAGCGGGTTGGTCGGCGTCTCCAGCCAGACGATCTTCGTGCGACCGGGCCGCACCGCCGCCCGGATCGCCGCCGGGTCCGAGACCTTCGCCGGGGTGAACTCCAGACCCCAGCGCTGGGCGACCCGGGCGAAGAGCCGGTACGTGCCGCCGTAGGCGTCGTCCGGGATCACCACGTGGTCGCCCGGCTGGCAGACGGTGCGCAGCAGGGCGTCCTCCGCCGCCAGACCACTGGCGAAGGCGAGCCCCACCGGCCCACCCTCAAGCGCTGCCAGGCACTCCTGGAGCGCATCCCGGGTCGGGTTGCCGGAGCGGCTGTACTCGTAGCCGAGCCGGGGCGCCCCGACGGCGTCCTGGGCGTACGTGCTGGTCTGGTAGATGGGTGGGATCACGGCGCCGGTCCGCGCCTCGGGGTCCTGACCGGCGTGGATCGCGAGTGTGTCGAAGCCGTGGGTCATTCTGGTGAGGCTAGTGCCCCGGCGGAGACGGCTGGAACGGAACCCGCGCTCCTGGGCGGGGCCGGACCCGCAGGCCCGGCCCCGCGCCCGCCGACCATCCGTCGGCGGGCCGGTCAGCCGGCCGGAACGGGCAGGACGTGCAGGGTGACCGGGCGGGTGCCGGTCCAGTCGTAGGAGACCGCGTAGACCCGGGTGCCGTTGGGCGCCCAGGCCAGCGCACCCGGGCTGAGCTCGTCGCCCAGCTCGAAGTGGGCCAGCTCGGTGCCGTCGGCCTGGAAGACGAAGACGTCCGGGTCATAGGAGGCGTCCGCTCCGCCGGCGATCCTGGTGCCGTCGCGGGACACCTCGACCGCATTCGGGTACGCGCCGGTGGGATAGGTCGCCGATGGGGTGCTGATGTCGGCGAACGGGAACGCCTGCACCTCGTACGGGGCACCGGAGGCGGTGAACACCGTGGTGCCGGTGGGGTCGAGCGCGACGTCGCGCAGGTTGCTGCCGACCGCCATGAAGGCGTTGGTCCGGGGTGCGCTCAGTGTGCCGCCGGTGCCGATCTCGTAGGCGTACACCGACGCGGGGCTCAATCCGGGCTGCCCGGCCAGCAGCACCGCGCGGTTCTGGCTCGCGGCGGTCAGCAGCGGGGCGTCGTAGAAGTCCTGGCCGGTGGCCACGCCGGTGGTGACCCGGGCCGGTTGGCGGCCGAGGTCGATCCGGCCGATGTTGCCGCCCCACTGGTCGCAGCCGTAGCCGAACCACAGATACCGCCCGGTCAACGCGAGCGACGACGGGCACTCCCCCGCGCCGGTGTCGTACCGGGCCGACTCGACAAGCGATCCGGTGTCGAAGGCGGCGATGGCGTTGGCGCTGGGCAGCGCCACGTAGAGGGTCTGCCGGTCGGCGCTGAGCAGCAGATCGGTGGGGCCGGGCAGCCCGGACAGGGCGCCGACCACAGTGCCCGTCGCGCTTGTCACCAGGACGTCGGTCGAGGAGCGGCCACCGCTGACGAAGACCCGGTCACCGGCCGACACCACATCGGCCGCCCCCGGCAGCGACAGCGGGGTGGCCGTCTGCGCGGGGGCCGCCTGGGCGGGGGCGGGGATCACTGCGGTCAGCAGCCCGACGGTCAGGGCGGCCAGCGCCACGGTCGGGCCTCTTCTGATGCGCAAGGTGCGTCCTTTCGGAGTGTCGACGGGCGACCCCGACGGCCGGGATCGCCGGGTCGCAGCGAGGTGTCTGGTCGGCGTGCGGGCGGCAGCGCGCCTCGGCCGGGCGGCACCGGCCGCGACAGCACGTCTCCCCCGTTTACTTATCCAGACCCGTCTATGACTATCACAGTCGGCGCGCGCCTGGGGGGCACCGCTACCGGTCCGCCCGCCGGGCATAGCCTGGGCCGATGAGTGGGTGCGTGTTCTGCGGAATCGTGGCGGGTGAGGTGCCGGCGTTCCGGGTCGCCGACACCCCGGACGGGGTGGCGTTCCTGGACACCCGGCCAGTGTTCATGGGGCATGTGCTCGTGGTGCCGCGCGTCCACCTGGTGACGCTTGCCGAGTTGCCGGCGGACCTACTGCCCGGCTACTTCGCGCTGGTCCAGCGCGTGGCAGTGGCAGTGGAGACCGGCCTGGGGGCCGGTGGGACGTTTGTGGCGATGAACAACAAGGTGTCCCAGTCGGTGCCCCACCTGCACACCCACGTCGTGCCACGGACCAAGGGCGACGGACTGCGTGGCTTCTTCTGGCCGCGCACCCGCTACCAGGACGACGCCGAGGCCCAGAGCCACGCGGACCGGGTGGCCGCCGCACTTCCGGGCGGGGCCTGACTCACACGGGCACGGGTAAGGAAGGTGGACCCACCGGTGTTACACGCTGGGAGAGGTACGAGAGGAGATCCCCACGTGTTTTTGCGCCGTATGAACGCTGAGATGGTTTCGCCCGACCAGGCCCTGCCGGGCCGGCCGATCGCCATGCCGGTCGCGGACCGCCACGAGGTGCTGGGCACCCCGCTGAAGGGCCCGTTCCCGGAGGGCCTGCAGGTAGCGGTCTTCGGCATGGGCTGTTTCTGGGGCGCCGAGCGGCTGTTCTGGACGCTTCCGGGTGTCTACACCACCTCCGCCGGCTATGCGGGTGGCATCACCAAGAACCCGACGTACGAGGAGACGTGTTCCGGCCGGACCGGGCACGCCGAGGTCGTCCAGGTGGTGTACGACCCCAGCAAGATCAATTACGAGGATCTGCTGAAGGTCTTCTGGGAGAACCACGACCCGACCCAGGGCATGCGCCAGGGCAACGACGTGGGCACCCAGTACCGGTCGGCGATCTACACGACCACCGACGAGCAGCGGACCATCGCGGAGTCGTCCCGCGACGCGTTCCAGCCGATCGTGAAGCGGGCCGGCAAGGGTGAGATCACCACCGAGATCGCTCCACTCGGCAGCTACTACTTCGCAGAGGACTACCACCAGCAGTACCTGGCACCGACCAAGAACCCGAACGGGTACTGCAACCACGGCCCGAACGGGCTGAGCTGCCCCGTCGGCGTGGCCCGCGTCGCCGGCTGACCACCACACCCGCACCCGCGTACTGCCCGGTCACCGGTGAGGTGGCCGGGCATTCCCGTTCGGCCCTGTGATCGAAATCCGTTGCCGAGCCCGACGAGAACTCGATAACGTGGCCGTACACGTGAAAGGAGGTGGTCCAGACTTGTATAGCAATCGGACTCGTGAGGTGGCTGTCAGCTAGCCGCTGTCCTCGACAGTGATCGGTCCGCCGCGAGGCGGGCACCAGCACCATCGTCGAGACCGTGTGGCAGCGGTGCGGCGAATCCACGACAGCCACCCGACCCCCGGGGTGCCGGCCAAGTCCAGCCGGCCCGCGCACCAGCGCGGAGCGCCCCGGGGGTCGCTCCATATCCGGAGGACCGGCGATGTCCATGCGCGAACTGGTGGTGCTGGGCACGGCCAGCCAGGCGCCGACCCGTCAACGCAACCACAACGGGTACGTGCTGCGCTGGGACGACGAGGTGATCCTCTTCGACCCGGGTGAGGGCAGCCAGCGCCAACTCCTGCACACCACGGTCACGGCCAGCGACCTGACCCGCATCTGTGTCACCCACTTCCACGGCGACCACTGCCTCGGCCTGCCCGGCACCATCCAGCGGCTCTCCCTGGACCGGGTCCCGCACCCGGTCGCCGTGCACTTCCCGGCGGGCGGCGCCGAGTACTTCGCCCGACTGCGGCATGCCACCTCCTTTTACGAGACCGCCGAGTTGCAGGTCACCCCGATCGAGGAGGACGGGCAGCGGATCGCGCTGAGCTGCGGCACCCTGGAGGCACGCCGGCTGCGGCATCCCATCGAGACGTACGGCTATCGCCTGGTCGAACCGGACGGCCACCGGATGCTGCCGGAGAAGCTTGCCGCGTACGGCATCGCCGGGCCGGCCGTCGGCGAGCTGATCCGCGTCGGGCACCTGGACCTCGACGGGCGGCGCGTCACCCGCGACGAGGTGAGCGAGCCCCGGCACGGGCAGCGGTTCGCGTTCGTGATGGACACCGGCCTCTGCGACGGGGTGTACGCCCTCGCCGAGCACGCCGACCTGCTGGTCATCGAGTCGACCTTCCTGGAGTCGGAGGCCGCGCTCGCCGCCGAGGTCGGCCACCTGACCGCGGCGCAGGCCGCCCGGGTGGCCACCGAGTCCGGGGTACGCCGGCTCGTGCTCACCCATTTCTCCCAGCGCTACGCCGACCCGCGCCGGTTCCACGACGAGGCTCGCGCGCACTTCGACGGCGACCTGATCATTGCCGAGGACCTGACCACGGTGCAGCTCCCACCCCGCCGGGTAGCCTCGGCCGGGTGACCGTCACGCTTCGCTCCGCGACCGGCGACGACCTGATGGCGGTGGGTGCCCTGCACCAGCGCTCCCGGGTCGCCGCATACTCCGCCTTCCTCCCGGTCGAAGCCCTGGCCGACCCGACACCGGAGGCGATGGGGCGGTACTGGATCGAGCGGTGGCGCTGGGAGCGGGACAACCACCGGATGACAGTGGCCGAGCGGGCCGGGACAGTTGTCGGGTTCAGTTACCTGGGTCCGGACGACGAGGACGACCCGGGCACCGGGCTGCTCAACGCCATTCATCTCGACCCGCGCGAACAGGGCCGGGGCATCGGTCGGGCGCTGATGGTGGACGCCCTGGACGCCATGCGCGCCCGGGATTGGCGTCGCGCGGTGCTCTGGGTGCTCCGGGAGAACGCCCACGCCCGCGCCTTCTACGAGCGCGGCGGCTGGACGTCGACGGGCGTGGAGCGCGAAGAGCACATCGGCACCGCCCTAACCCCCCAAATCCGCTACACCCGCCCCCTGTAACCCCCCAGCCTCCCCGCCCCCGCCCCCGCCCCCGGCCCCTGCCCTGCCCCGCACCCCAACTCCGGCGTCGATCATGGAGTTGTGGTGGGCGATTCAGGTGCTTATGCCGCTTCTGCGCGGCACCACAACTCCATGATCGACCGGGCGAGGGTGGACGAGGTTGGGGTTGGGGTTGGGGTTGGGGTTGGGGTTGGGGTTGGGGTTGGGGCGGGGCGGCGGGGTTAGTGGGCGCCTAGGTGGGCTAGGAGGTCCTGGCGGGTTAGGACGCCCTTGGGCTTGCCGTCGACCAGGACCAGGGCGGCGTCGGACTTCTCCAGCAGGCCGACGGCCTCGCTCACCGGCTGACCACCGCCGATCATCGGCAGCGGGTCGCCCATGTGCCGCTCGATGGTGTCGTGCAGGTGCGCCTGGCCGGTGAAGAGCGCGTCGAGGAGGTCCCGCTCGGCGATCGAGCCGGCCACCTCGCCGGTCACCACGGGCGGCTCCGCCTTGAGCACCGGCAGCTGCGAGACGCCGTACTCGCGCATGTAGTCGATCGCGTCGCGGACCGTCTCGGTCGGGTGCACGTGCACCAGCTCGGGCAGGCCACCCGGCTTGCTGGCCAGGGCGTCGGCCACCGTCGGCTCGGCGCCGGAGTTGTCGAGGAAGCCGTACCGGGCCATCCACGAGTCGTTGAAGATCTTGGAAAGGTAACCCCGGCCGCCGTCCGGAAGCAGCACCACCACCACGTCGGCCGGGCCGGCCCGGCGGGCGACCTCCAGCGCGGCGACCACCGCCATCCCGCAGGAGCCGCCGACCAGCAGCCCTTCCTCGCGGGCCAACCGCCGGGTCATCTCGAAGGACGCCTTGTCGGAGACCTCGACGATCTCGTCCGCGATGGCCCGGTCGTACGTCTCCGGCCAGAAGTCCTCGCCGACGCCCTCCACCAGGTACGGCCGGCCGGTGCCGCCGGAGTAGACCGAACCCTCCGGGTCGGCCCCGACGATGCGCACCCGACCCTCGGAGGCCTCCTTCAGGTACCGCCCGATGCCGGAGATGGTGCCGCCGGTGCCCACGCCGGTCACGAAGTGGGTGAGCCCGCCCTCGGTCTGCTTCCACAGCTCCGGGCCGGTGGTCTCGTAGTGCGAGCGCGGGTTGGCCGGGTTGCTGTACTGGTTGGGCTTCCAGGCGCCGGGGATCTCGCGGGTCAGCCGGTCGGACACGTTGTAGTACGAGCGCGGATCCTCCGGGGCGACAGCGGTCGGGCAGACCACCACCTCGGCGCCGTACGCCCGGAGCACGTCCTGCTTGTCCTGGCTGACCTTGTCGGGGCAGACGAACACGCACTTGTAGCCCTTGAGCTGGGCCACCAGGGCCAGCCCGACACCTGTGTTGCCGCTGGTCGGCTCGACGATGGTGCCGCCGGGCTTGAGCAGGCCGGCGGCCTCGGCGTCCTCCACCATCCGCAGCGCGATCCGGTCCTTCACCGAGCCGCCCGGGTTGACGTACTCCACCTTGGCCAGCACGGTGGCCTGGATGCCCGCTGTGACGTTACGCAGACGCACCAGCGGGGTGTTGCCGATCATGTCGACGACGTTGTCGTAGAACTGCACGGTGTGCCCTTCGTTGCGGCGCCGGCAACGACGGCCGGGCAGACGTTTCCTCGCCGCCCAGCGTACGTGCCGTCAGGGCACCAGGCCCCCGGGGATGACCGAGCTGCGGACGGCCTCCCACTTGAGGAAGCGCTCGGTCTCGGCGAGCACGCTGCCGGCCAACCACGTGATCATGACGGCGTCGTCGGCCAGCCCGAAGATCGCCAGCGGGATCTCCGGGAGCAGGTCGATCGGGGAGACGATGTACGCCGTCGCCGCGGTCATCAGGGCCAGCCGAAGGCCGCCGTCGTACTCCCCCTTGGTGGTGGCCCGGATCATCCGGGGTAGGGCGGCCAGCCGGGTGCCCAGCGACGGCCCGCCGCGTGCCCCTGCCGTCAGTGCCCGCGCCAGTGCCGTGAAGGCCGCGCTGCGCTTCAGTGTCTTACCCATCGTCGCGCTCCTCTCCGCCGAATCAGCGTGGCGGGTCGGCGCAAGTCGGCCGGCCTCTGCCCTACCGATACCCCGCCGCGTCGGTTTCCAGGCACCCCGGGTGGCAGCACGACGACAGCGGCATGTCGGGGCGGCGCGATAATGTCGCGGTATGGGGGTGGCTGATTCCGTCGTACCCGATGAACGCTGGCGGCAGACCCTGCGGTTCGCCCGCCTGGCGGCGATCGGGACGCTCGCCACCGCGGCGGCCGCGGTGGCGACCGGCGGAGTGCTGCTCGGCCAGGCCCGACAGGCCCGACGCACCATCCCGATGGCCGAGGCACCACCACCGCGCTGCGACGGGGTCTACGGCGCGAAGTTCCCCGGCCCAACCCTCACCATGGTCGTGCTCGGTGACTCGTCGGCCGCAGGCTACGGGGTGCACCGCCGTCGGGAGACGCCCGGCGCGCTGCTCGCCACCGGCCTGTCCCGCCGACTGCACCGGCCGGTGCGGCTGCACCGCTTCGCGGTGGTCGGTGCCATCTCGGCGGCGCTCCGTCACCAGGTGGAGGCGGCACTGGAGTGCCAACCCGACATCGCGGTGATCCTCATCGGCGGCAACGACATCACCAACCGGACCCCGCGTGGGCTGGCGGTGCGTTACCTCGTCGAGGCGGTGCACACGCTGCGGGACGCCGGCTGCGAGGTGGTCGTCGGCACCTGCCCCGACCTGGGTGCGATCCGCCCGATCCAACCCCCGCTGCGGTGGCTGGCGCACCGGTGGAGCCGGCAGCTGGCCGCCGCCCAGACGGTCGCGGTGGTGGAGGCGGGCGGTTGGACGGTCTCCCTCGGTGATCTCCTCGGCCCCCGGTTCGCGGCCGAGCCGACCCGGATGTTCGCGTGGGACCGGTTCCATCCCTCCGCCGTGGGGTACGCGATGGCCGCCGCCGCGCTCCTGCCGACGGTGCTGTCCGCGCTCGGCGCAGGGCAGGAACGACGGGCCACACCGACGTGGGCAGAGGGCGTACGGTCGCTGCCAGAGGCCGCACAGGAGGCGGCCCGGCACGCCGGCACCGAGGTCAGCGGCGTCCAGGTCCGGGGCCGCGACCGGGGGCCGGCCGGCCGGTGGGCGCAGTTGCGCCGCAGGGCCTTCTTCGGCGTCGGCGCGGTGCCGCAGCACGGGACCGCCCCGGACACCTCGACAGTGGAGGAGCTGGCATGAACGAGCGCAGCGAGCGGGGCGCAGCCGCCGGCCTCGCCGGCCGACTGGGTCGGGCGGCGGCGTTCTCGCTGCTCGCCGGCACCGTGGGCGGCGCTGCCGTCCTGGCGGGTGAGGCGTTCGTCGCCCGGCACCGGCGCTATGCCCAACCGGAGCTGGGGCTGGCCCTGCGGGCCACTGTCGGCCGGGCGGGCGCTCCGCCGCTGCGGCTGGTGTTGCTCGGCGACTCGTCGGCGCTCGGCGTGGGCGTCGACCGGCTGGAGGACACCATCGGCGGGCAGTTGGCCAACCTGCTCGCCGAGGGCCCGGCCGGCCGACGCGTCCACCTGTCAAGCGTCGGCGTCTCGGGTTCCCGCTCGACGGACCTGGCCACCCAGGTCGCCCGAGCCCTACTCGGTGAACGGCCCGACGTGGCGCTGATCCTGATCGGCGCGAACGACGCCACCGGGTTGCGCCGCCCCTCCGACGCGGCGGCCTATCTCGCCGCCGCGGTGCACCGGCTGCGGGAGGCGCGGGTCGAGGTGGTGGTGGGCACCTGCCCCGACCTCGGCGCGGTGCGTGCCATCGCGCCGCCGCTGCGCCAGGTGGTCGGCTGGTCCGGGCGTCGGATGGCCCGCGCGCAGACCGCCGCCGTGCTTGACGCGGGTGGCTCGGTGGTCGATCTCGCCACCGAGACCGGGCCGGTTTTCCGGGCCGACGCGGGGACGCTCTGCCACGACGGCTTCCACCCCTCCGCCGACGGCTACCGGGTGTGGGCGCACGCGCTGCTGCCCGCCATCGTCGCCGCGGCAACTGTCGCGACCCGGCGCTAGATCGTTCCGGCCAGGGTGACATTTCCCGCCGCGCCGGCTCCTTCCGCGCCATGTTACTGACGGGTTAACGTTGGCTCATGCCGATTGAGTCGTCCCGCGACGCCGTCATCGTCGCCACCGCCCGCTCCCCCATCGGCCGGGCGCACAAGGGGTCCCTGCGCGACGTCCGCTCCGACGACCTCGCCGCGACAATCGTCCAGGCGGCTCTGGACAAGATCCCCGCGCTCGATCCGACCACCATCGACGACCTCTACCTCGGGTGCGGCCTGCCCGGCGGCGAGCAGGGCTTCAACATGGCCCGGGTGGTGTCCACCCTGCTCGGTCTGGACACTGTGCCCGGTGCCACGCTCACCCGCTACTGCGCCTCGTCGTTGCAGACCACCCGGATGGCGATGCACGCGATCCGGGCCGGCGAGGGCGACGTGTTCGTCTCCGCCGGTGTGGAGATGGTTTCCCGTTACGCCCGGGGCAGCTCGGACGGGCTACCCCCGGAGGCGCAGGCGCTCGTCGGCGGCGGTTGGGAAAATCCCCGCTTCGGAGCGGCCGGCGAGCGCTCGAAGCGCCGCGCGCAGGCCGGCGCCGAGGTCTGGACCGACCCACGTGACAGCGGCGAGCTGCCCGACATCTACCTGACCATGGGGCAGACCGCGGAGAACCTGGCCCAGGTGTACGACGTGACCCGCGACGACATGGACGAGTTCGGCGTACGCAGCCAGAACCTCGCCGAGAAGGCCATCGCCGACGGCTTCTGGGCCCGGGAGATCACCCCGGTCAGCACGCCGGACGGCACAGTGGTGAGCACCGACGACGGCCCCCGGGCGGGCGTCACCCTGGACGCGGTCGCCGGTCTGAAGCCGGTGTTCCGTCCGGACGGCCGGATCACCGCGGGCAACTGCTGCCCGCTCAACGACGGCGCCGCCGCCGTGGTGGTGATGAGCGCCCAGCGGGCCGAGGAGTTGGGGCTGACCCCGTTGGCCCGGATCGTCTCCACCGGCGTGACCGCCCTGTCACCGGAGATCATGGGCCTCGGGCCGGTCGAGGCGTCCCGGCAGGCGCTGCGCCGGGCCGGCATGACAATCGACGACGTCGACCTCGTCGAGATCAACGAGGCGTTCGCGGCCCAGGTCATTCCCTCCTACCGCGAGCTGGGCATCCCGGAGGAGAAGCTGAACGTGATGGGCGGCGCGATCGCCGTCGGTCACCCGTTCGGCATGACCGGCGCCCGGATCACCGGCACCCTGCTCAACGCCCTTGAGTGGCACGACAAGACCATCGGTCTGGAGACCATGTGTGTGGGCGGTGGCCAGGGCATGGCCATGGTGCTCGAACGGCTCAGCTGAGCTGACGCCGGCCCGCCCCGCAGCTGGCGGGGTGGACCTCATAGCGCGCTGCGGGTCGCCGTCACCTCGGCGGCGGCCCGCGCCAGCACCTCGTCGCTGGCGCCGGTAGCCCGCAGGTCGGCCGTCACCACCCGCAACTGATCGGGCAACGCCAGGTCGTTGTCGAGCCGGGGTACGGCCCGACGCGGTTCGCCCTCGGCGTCGGCGGCCAGGTTGGCGATTTCCTGCACCAACCGGTGCACCAGGTCGGCGCGGGGCACGTTGCCGGTGGCCGCGACCGCCGCCCAGCGCGGCTGCTCCCAGTGCCCGACCTGACGGACCAGCAACTGCACTGCCTGATCCAACTCCGCTGCGCTCATCGCCATCGAGTCTACGGCCGGCCGGCGCCGCGCCCGAGATCGACTCGGCCTCCGGGAAACCGGGGTATCACCGCGCCCAGGACACCCCGCATCGAAGAAAACCGAGTCGATCACGCCGGTCGGGCCGAAGGACAGGCCGCCGGGAGAAAGGCCGTCGTGGGTAGGGCCGGTCGGCCGGAGGGCGGGTCGCCGGGGGCCGCTCGGCCGGAGGGCGGGTCGCCGGGGGCAGTGCGGTCGCGGGGGCGGCGGTCACCGGCGCAGGTAGCTGAGCAGCCGCAGTAGCTGCCAGTAGAGGAAGACCAGGCCGGTGAGCAGGCCGAACGCGCTCAGCCACGCGTACCGGCGGGGTCGACCGTCGCGCACCGACCGTTCAACGAGGTCGAAGTCCAGGATGAAACTGAACGCCCCGGCGATGATCGCCACCACCGAGAAGGCGTACGGCAGCCAGCCCACCTGCCCACTGACGCTGTAGACGGCCAGGCCCGGCCGGCCGGAGATCAGGTACGACACCAGGTTGACCACGCTGAGCACGGCGATCCCGAGCAACGTCCCGATCACCAGGCGGGCCAGCCGGGGCGTCGCCCGGATCACCCGGGCCCGGTAGAGCGCCGCCATGCCGAGGAAGACGCCGAACGTGCCGGCCACCGCCTGCACCACGATGCCCGGGTAGACCTGCTCGAAGGTGCGACTCGCCACCCCGAGCAGCAGGCCCTGAAGTACTGCGTACCCGACGATCGGCACCGGGTTGGTGATGCCCCGCAACGAGATGACCAGCACCAGCGCGATCGAGGCGAGCGCGCTGCCGGCCAGCGCGGCGCCGAGCCAGACCGCGTCCGGGATCACCAGCCACGACACCGTCGCCGCCACCCCGGTGACCAGCAACAACCCGACGGTACGGATCACCACGTCGTCGACAGTCATCGGCTCGACGTCGCGGGCACCGAGCACCCGGGCCTCCACCCGGCCGGTCTCGTCCAGCCGGTTGAGCACCGGGTTGTCGCTGCGCACCGCTGCCTCCTCCGCCCGCGTACCCCAGGGGTGTGTGCCCTTGCAGTCACTCTGCCCCGGGCGGACCGGCGGCGGCGGGGAAACGGCGTTGACGACGGCGCCCGCCCCCGCCGAAGCGGGAGCGGGCGCCGGTCGGCAGTGCGGACGAGGTCAGTCGTCGCCCTGGAAGTAGCTCAGCAGGCGCAGGATCTCGATGTAGAGCCAGACCAGGCTGACCAGGATGCCGAACGCGGCCACCCAGGAGTAGCGCTGCGGCAGGCCCATCCGGACGCCGTCCTCGATCTCCTTGAAGCTGAGCACGAAGCTCAGCGAGGCGACCACGATGCAGACCAGGCTGAAGCCGATGGCCAGCGGGCTGCCGTCACGCAGGCCGGTGTTGACGCCGAACAGCGCCAGCACCAGGTTGATCAACATGACCGCGAAGAGGCCGGTCATCACCGCGATCATGCCCTTGACGAACGCCGGGGTGGCCCGGATGACCTTCGCCCGGTAGAGCATCGCCATCAGGAAGAAGATGCCGAAGCTGGCCGCTGCGGCCTGGAGCACGATGCCGTCGTACGCCGTCTCGAAGGCCTTGCTGACCATGCCGACGAAGACACCCTCGACGACCGCGTACGCGATGACGAGCGCCGGGTTGGCCATCCGGGAGAACGAGATGATCATGCCGAGGACCAGGCCGACCACCGCCGCGCCGATCCAGGCGGTGCCGACGAGCGCGTCGGGCACGAGCACCCAGGCTGCCGCGGCGGTGATGCCGAGGATGCCGAGCAGAGCGACGGTCTTGACGACGACGTCGTCAACTGTCATCGGCGCCACGGTGGGCGGCGCGGCCGGGTAACCGGCCTGGGACGGGTACTGCTGGGGAATGCCGGGCTGTCCGTACGGCCCGGCCGGGGCGTACCCGGCGGAGCGCTCCCGCTCGGCCGCCTGGCCGAGCCGGGCGAGCACCGGGTTCGAGGTCTTCACTGTCTGGCCTCCCTCAGGGGGTCGTTTGCACGTGAACGTGCCCTCCAAGAGTAGACGGCGCGGCCAAGCCCGGGTGATCACGAATGAGAATGTGTCGAGCTGGAAGGTGCCCGGGGCGGGGGTCGAACCCGCACGCCTTGCGGCAGCCGCTTTTAAGGCGGCCGTGTCTGCCGTTCCACCACCCGGGCGGGTGGCACCGGCGCGTCGACACGCGCGGTGCAGTGTCACCGTAACCGGTTAGCGGCGACCCGACGTACCCAGCAGGGCATGCCACATTAGGGTCGGTGCCGTGAGCAGCGCAGCCCCGACGGCCCCCGACGCCGCCCCTGAGCAGGCCCTGCGCCTCGCCCGACGGGTCGACCGCCGGCCGCGGGCCGCCCGGCTGCTGGCCGCCGTGCACCGACACCGGGCGGATCTGCTCGTCGGTCTGGCCTGGGTGGCGCTGGCCGGCTGGCTCACCCACGGGCTGTGGCCCGATCCGGCCGGCCGCACCCTGGCGCTCAACCCAGAAGACCAGACCCTCTACGAATGGTTCCTGGCGGTCGACGCCCGTGCGCTGCTCGGGGACTTCGACCTGCTCACCGACCGGCTCAACGCGCCCGACGGCGTCAACCTGATGGCCAACACCACGGTGATCGCGCTCGGTGTCGTCGTCGCGCCGGTCACCCTGCTGCTTGGCGCACCGGTCAGCTTCGCGCTGCTCGCCGCCGCCAACCTCGCCGGCACCGCCGTCGCCTGGTACCTGCTGTTGCACCGGATGCTGCGTGCCCGCCGGCTGGCTGCCGCGCTCGGCGCGGGCCTGTGCGGCTTCGGCCCCGGCATGGTCTCGCAGACAAACAGCCACCTGCACATGACCGCCCAGTGGCTGGTGCCGGTGATCGTCTGGCTGGTGGTCCGGCTGCTGCGGGCGGCCGACCCCGGGCCGGTGACACCCGACCAGAGCGGGCCGGTCCGACCCGAGAGCCCGGATCGCCGCCGGATGGTCACCTCGGCGGTCGGGCTGGCCGGCGCGGTGAGCACGCAGGTCTTCATCGGCGAGGAGGTGCTCTTCCTGGCCGCCCTCACCCTGCTGGTGATGGCGATCGGCTACGCCGTGGCGGACCGGGACCTGGCCCGGCGGGCACTGCCCGGCTTCGCCGGTGGGCTGGCCATCGCCGCCGGGCTCGCCCTGCTGGTGCTCGGCTATCCGCTGTGGTTCCAGTTCGCCGGGCCGCAGGGGGTCGCCGACGGCATGTTCACCCCTGCCTACTTCTCCGCCGACCTGAGCAGCTGGTGGGCGGTGTCCCCGCTGTCGGTGGCCGGTAGCGACGAGGCGGCCCGGCTGACCACCGGTCCGGCCGAGTACAACACCTTCCTCGGCTGGCCCCTCCTGCTTGTCACGGTGGCCTGCGCGATCTGGGCCGGGCGACGCCGACTCGTCTTCGCCTGCGTCGTGGCCGGCCTCGTGATGGGTGCGCTCTCGCTCGGCCCCGAGGTGGTGCTCGGTGGCACCAAGACCGCGCTCCCCGGCCCGTACGCGCTTGTCGGCGGGCTACCGGTGGTGGACGGCGCGTTGCCGATGCGGTTCGCGCTGGCGTTGCTGCCGATCGTCGCGACGCTGCTCGTGCTCGCCGTCGACCGGGCTCTGCGCAGCACCGGTCGAGCCCGGCGGCTGGTGCCACTGGCCGTCGGCGCGGCGCTGCTGCCGATCTTCCCCACTCCGCTGCCGACCGCCGACCGACCCGCAGTGCCGGAGTTCGTCACCGGCGGCCACTGGCGGCAGTGCGTACCACCCGGTGGAGTGTTGGTTCCGGTGCCGCTGCCCACGCCCAAGGAACCCGGGCCGATGCGCTGGGCCACCGCCGCCGACGCCGCCTTCAGCCTGCCCGAAGGGTTCTTCATCGGCCCGTACGGGCGGGGCGGCACCGCGGCGATGGGCACCTTCAAGCAGCCCACGTCCGCGCTGCTGGCGGACGTCGCCCGGCGCGGTGACCAACCGGCCATCGGTGACGAGCAGCGCCGGCAGGCCGCCCGGGACGCGGACTTCTGGGGCGCCTCCTGCGTGGCGCTGGCCGACGACGCCCCACACGCGGAGAGTCTGCGGGCGACCCTGGAACAGCTCTACGGCCCGGCCACCCGGATCGCCGACGCCTGGACCTGGCGGGTCTGACGGTCTGTCCAGGCGTACGGAAGGACCCCTTCCAGATCGGAAGGGGCCCTTCGCTACAGCTGGGTCAGACGCGCGGGGCGCCGACCGGCTGGGATGCCTCGGAGAACTCCTCGCGCGGGTCGTGCAGCTGCCCGAGGGCTACCACCTCACGCTTGAGGACGAACGCCAGCGTCCAGTCCACCACCACGCGGACCTTGCGGTTGAACGACGGGATCCGGCTCATGTGGTACGTCCGGTGCATGACCCACGCCGGCCAGCCGGTCATCTTGATCCCGTACACCTGGGCGACGCCCTTGTGCAGACCGAGGCTCGCGACGCTACCGACGTGCTTGTGCTTGTAGTTGACCGGCTCACGGCCCCGGACCACGGCCACGATGTTGTCGGCCATCCGGGCGGCCTGGCGCACCGCGTGCTGCGCGCTCGGCGAGCAGAAGTTGCCCGGCTCCTTGGTGAGGTCCGGCACCGCGGCGCAGTCACCGGCGCTCCACGCGCCCTCGACCACCTGGTCGCCGTCGACCACCTGGAGAGTTGGCAGGCAGGTGATCCGCCGACGGTCGTCGCGCGGGAAGTCGGTCGCGTCGAGCATCGGCGACGGCTTCACGCCGGCCGTCCACACGATGGTGTCGGACCGGAAGCTGTCCCCGTCGGAGAGCTTGACCACCCCGTCGACGCAGGACTCGAGCCGGGTGTCCAGCCGGATGTCCATGTTGCGCTTCATCAGCTGCTGCACCGTGTAGGCGCCCATGTCCCGGTCGACCTCGGGCAGCACCCGCTGGGTCGCCTCGACGAGCACCCAGCGCACCTCGTCCTGGTTCAGCTCCGGGTAGTAGCGCAGGGCGTCGCGAGCCATGTCCTCCATCTCGGCGAGCGCCTCGATGCCGGCGTACCCACCACCGACGAAGGTGAAGGTGAGCGCCGAACGGCGAACGTCCGCATCCGCCGTGGCGGCCGCGACGTCGAGCCGGTCCAGGACGTGGTTGCGCAGGTAGATCGCCTCGCCGATGGTCTTGAACCCGATGCCCTGCTCGTGCAGGCCGGGGATCGGCAGGGTGCGGGACACCGACCCCGGGGCCACGACCACGTGGTCGTACGTGATCTCCCGGGCCGGGCCGCTGATCGGCTGGACGGTGGCCACCTTGCGGTCGTGCTCGATCCGCGTGACAGTGCCGGCCACCATCTTGCACCGCCGCAACTCCCGCCGCAGCGGCACCACGGAGTGCCGTGGGGAGATGTTGCCCGCCGCCGCCTCGGGCAGGAACGGCTGATAGGTCATGTGCGGCTGGGGGTCCACCACCATGACCTCAGCCTCACGGGAGCTGAGCTTCTTCGACAGGCGCAGCGCCGCGTACAGACCGACGTGCCCGGCACCCACCACAAGGATCCGCTTCGGATTCACGTTGTCTATCTTTCCCCGGCCGGCTCAGGTAATGCCGCTCGCGGCCCCCATCTGTGACGGAGCACAACCCATGTGACCTGCGTAACCCTCAGGTCGCAGCGGTCACCGCCGTCGCAACAGCCAGCCCAGCAACGCCGCCGTCGCCACGGCCAGCACCAGCCCCAGCACCGTCACCCACTGGTATCCGGCCTCCCCACCCATCCCCGCGGCCTGCAACAACAGCACAGCGAGCACCGCGGTGCCCAGCAGGACGCCGCCCGCCCGCAGCAACCACCGGCTGACCAGCGCCGGGTCCACCACCGCGTCGTAGGGCAGCAGGGCGGCAAGCGCGCAGAGGGTGTGCGCCAGGTAGAGCAGGGCGGCGACGGCGAGCAGCCGCCAGAGGGCGACCGGGCGGCCGTACCCGTCGGTGGCGAGCAGCCAACCGCCAACCGTGACCAACGCCGTGAAGACCGCCCAGAGCCGGCGCGGACCGAATGCGGGCAACAGCGCGGCGAACGCCAGGAAGAGGAGCGGCCGGCCGGAAAGCGCCTCGGCGGGGAAGGCCAGGGCGAAACCGGCAAACACGATGACGAAGATCCCGGCCCGGACCAGCAGCGGGGCGAGGCTGATGCGGGCCACCGCGTTCTGGGCGGCCCGCACCCGCCCGGTTACCGCCTCGATCATCTGCCACCAACCCTCGGAGCCGTCGCCAACCGGGCCACGTCCCGCAGCACCTGATCCAGACTGCCGGCGCCGGCCCAGCGCACCACAGGTACGCCGTGCTCCCGGAGCTGCCCGATCATGACGTCCCGGTCCAGGCGCCACAGCCGGTACGCCACCTCGGCCCAGCCCTGGTTCTTCGGCGACGCCAGGTCGGTCGGCAGGGTGTCGACTGCCACCACGAACCGTCCGGCGCGGGCCAGCCGGGCGAGCATCTGCGCCGACCGTTCGTCAAGCAGCGGGGTCAACACCACCACAAGCGCGTCCGAGGAGAGCAGTTGCGGGCCGAAGACCTGGTCGTACGGCTCGTGCGAGGAGGGTTGGACCTGCACGTCGAGCAGCCACTCCAGCACTGTCAGGTACTGCCGACGCCCGGCCGCCGGACGCAACCGGCGAGCTGCCGGCCCGTACTCCAACAGCGAGACCCGGTCGCCACGGTGCAGGTAGTGCTCGGCGATCGCGGCGGTGGCCCGGACCGTGGTGTCGAGCACCGAGGCGGCGCCACTCACCCCGCCGGAGCGGCCGGCCTCGGCGAGCACGTCGAGCAGCACCACCACCTCCGCGTCGCGGTCGGAGAGCGTGGCTGCCACGTGCAACTGCCGGGCGCGCAACGACACCCGCCAGTCGATGCGGCGCAGCCGGTCCCCCGGCGCGAAGATCCGTACCCCGGCCAGCTCGCCACCCTCGCCGGGTCGGCGGGAGTGGTGCGCCCCGACCAGCCCGGCGGCGCGGGGCATGGCCTCGACGGCCTCGAACGGCTCGGTACGCGGGTACACCCGCACCCGGACCGGCTCGGTCAGCACCGCCCGGGAGACCAGCAGGCCGCCGGCCGTGGCGACCCGGGCACCGGCCGGTCCCACCGGATGCCGGCCCCAGCGCGTGGCCTGGCCGGCGAGTTCCAGATCCGCCACCGTCGCGGTGGGCACCGTCGTCACGAACGGTCGGTCGGCGAGGGAACGGCCCCTGCCGGCCGGGGCCCCACCGGCGGCCGCCGTGGTGGCGGCCGGTGGCACGTCGTCGGCGACGCCGTCCTGGGCGAAGCCGGCCCGGTCGATGCGCAGCCACGGCGACACCCGGGAACGCACCACCACCAGGTCGTAGTCGACAGTGTCCGGATTGCCGACGCTCACCAACGCCGTCACGTCGCCGCCCTCGACAAGCGGCCCGTCCGCACCCTGGGTGATCCACACCTGCGGCAGCGCCGTGGGCCGCCGACGCAGCGCGTACGCGGTGCCCAGCGCGAACGGGGCGGCCAGCACGATCAGGTCGACCCGCCCCAGCAGCACCCCCGCCACCAGCAGCAGACCGGCGAGCAGCACCGCCCGGCCGAGCGCACGGGTGGGCGCCCAGCCGGCAGCCGGTTCCGGCTCGGTGGCCGTCGGCACTGTCGGTACGGTCATCAGAGCCGAGGCCCGCCAGCGGCGTAGCTGGGCAGCGCGCCGCTCGCCGGAGCGGGGGTTGACTCCAGCACCTCGCCGACCACGAACGCCGGGTCTACCCGGCGCAACCACATCTCCGGGCGCAGGGTGATCCGGTGGGCCAGGGCGGGCGCCGCCACCTCCTTGACGTCCTCCGGCACCACGTAGTCCCGGCCGCCGAACACCGCGCGGACCCGGGCCAGCAGCAGCAGCGCCAACGATCCACGCGGGGAGGCGCCGACAAGCACCGACGGGTGCTCCCGGGTGGCCGCGGTGAGGGCGACGATGTAGCGGCCGATGGAGTCCTCCACCACCACGTCTTCCAGGGCGGCCTGCATGGCCCGCAGGGTGGCGGCGTCGACCACCGCCTTGATGTCGGCCTCCTCACGGCGGCGGCTCATCCGGCGGCGGAGCACCTCCCACTCCTCCTCGTGCTGCGGATAGCCGAAGGAGACCCGCAGCAGGAACCGGTCCAGCTGGGCTTCGGGCAGCGGGTACGTGCCCTCGTACTCGATCGGGTTGGCGGTGGCCAGCACGTGGAACGGCTCGTCCAGCTTGTAGGTCACCCCCTCCACCGAGACCTGCTTCTCCTGCATCGCCTCCAGCAGCGCGGACTGCGTCTTCGGTGGCGTCCGGTTGATCTCGTCGGCGAGCAGCAGGTTGGTGAAGACCGGCCCGGCCCGGAAGGTGAAGTCGCCGTTGCGCTGGTCGTAGAGGAACGAACCGGTGACGTCGGCGGGGAGCAGGTCGGGAGTGAACTGCAACCGGCGGAAGTCCAGGCCCAGCGCCTGGGCGAACGAACGTGCGGTGAGCGTCTTGCCCAGCCCCGGCAGATCTTCGAGCAGCACGTGACCGCCCGCCAGGATGCCGGCGAGGACCAACTCCAACGCGTCCCGCTTGCCGACCACGACGGTGCCGACCGCGTCCAGCACCGCCCGAGCCAGGTGGCCTACCTCGGCGGGGGCAATGCTCCGGTCCACGTCGTTCATCAGATCTTCTCCAGTTCGGCGACGATCACCGCGAGGTCGCGTGGCGACGGGGTGCGGCGAGGCGGGGTCTCCAGGAACGTCCACAGCAGGTCACCCAGCAGGACACGGGCGCGGGCCGGGTCCGACTCGCGGGTGACGCCGTGCTTCAGGCGCATCCGTTCGTCGGCCAGTTCAGCGATGCGGGGCAGGACCACCCCGGTGAAACGTTCGGGTCGGCTCGTGGACCAGTCCAGCGGCCATTCCCAGCGATTGATCGCGGCGCGCACCGCGTCCCGGGCACCCCAGTTGTAGCTGCCGTCCTCCTCACCCGTCCCGCTCCGGCCAGCCACCGGCAACGGCGGCGGCGCGAGCAGGGCGCTGACCCGGCGGACCGCCAGCACGGCGAGCACCCCGGCGATGAGGACGGGCAGCGAGACCTGGAGGCCAACCGCGCGGAGGCCGACGAGCAACACCGCGACGACAGCGGCGGCCCACGCGAGGGCGCGCACCACCGGGCCGATCCGGGAGCGGGGCGGCTCCGGCCCTCTCGGCGCCGGCTCCTCCTCGAACGTGAGCAGGTCGTCGATGCTTGTGCTGCTCATGCCGTCACCGCCGTGAGCTCTCCGCGCAGCCGACGAAGCGCGGCGCGGGCCTGGTCGCGGGTGCGTTCGTCGACCGGGCGGGTGGCGTAGCGGGCCTCCCGGTAGACGTGTGCGAACTCGGCGAGCACGTCGGCGCTGACGATGGCCGGGACGCCGGCCGCCGGGTCACCCTGCAGCAGCCGGCTGACCAGGTCGGTGGGGGTGTCCCCGGCGAGCCGTGGCACGCCGGCCGCGGCGGCGGCCTCCTCCAGGCGCACCCAGCACGCGATCACCGCCACCCGGGGATCGGTGTCCCGGTCGTCGAGCTCCACCAGGCCGGCGTCGAGGGCAGCCACCACCTCACGGGCGGTGCCCTCGGCGGTACGTCGGGCCCGCTGCGCCGGCAGGGCCCGGGTGCCGCGGCGCAGTGCGCCCCGGATCAGAATCCAGGACAGGTAACCGAGGGCGGCGAGGATGGCCAGCCCCAGCAGCACCAGTGCCACTGTGGCGACCCACTGCGGGATGTGCGCCTGAGTGGCCTCACCGGCGGTACGCGGCTCGACCGGAATGGACGGCGACGGCTCGGCGGTCGGGTACTCGGGCACCCACGGGACGTTCTCCGCGGCCGGCGGGATGCGGCTGGCCCCGATCGACGAGTGCGCGGACGCCAGCGCGGCACCGGCGAGCAGCGCGGCGACCGTGACGACCGGCCACCACCGGCGCAGCAGACCGAGCGCCGGGCGCACCACCCCAGGCTCGGCGGCCCGCACCGGGGTGGCGGGGCGTGTTCCGTCTGTCATCGCCACCACCCCACGCGCGTCTCAGTCCACCCCGGCCAGCTGCTTAGCCTGGTCGAAGACATCGTCCAGCATCTCTGGTGTCAGCCGCCCGGTGAAGGTGTTCTGCTGGCTGACGTGATAGCAGCCCAGCACGTCCGGAGCGGCTGTGCCGGACCAGTGTGCCCCATGACCGAACGCCGGTCGCGGGCTGGGCGGGCGCTGCCCGTACACCTGGCGAAGCACCGGCCACCACGCGGCCCAGGCGAACGCACCGAGCGCGACGACGACACGCAGCGTGGGCTGGATCAGCGTGACCTCGCGGTGCAGCCAGGGCGCGCAATTGTCCCGCTCCGACGGGGTCGGCTTGTTGTCCGGCGGCGCACACCGGACAGCCGAGAAGATCCGCAGGTCCCGCAGGGTGAGCCCGTCGTCGGCGGCGACGCTTGTCGGCTGGTTGGCCAGCCCGGCCCGGTGCAGCGCGGCGAACAGCACGTCACCGGACCGGTCACCGGTGAAGATCCGGCCGGTGCGGTTGCCGCCGTGCGCGGCGGGGGCCAACCCGAGGATGGCGATCCGCGCGTCGCCGGTGCCGAAGCCCGGCACCGGGCGGCCCCAGTATTCCTGGTCACGGAAGGCCGCCCGGCGGGTGCGAGCGACCTCTTCCCGCCACCGGACCAGCCGGGGGCAGGCGAAACAGTCGCTCACCGCTGCGTCCAGGTCGGCCAGGTCGGTCGCCCGCGCTGCGCGGGCGACCACCTGCTCGGGGGTACGCGACTCAGCCAAGCTTGGCCCGGAAGAGTTCGAGGGTGCGGGCCCAGGCACTGGCGGCGGCGCGCTGGTCGAACGCCTCCGGTCGGTCGTCGTTGAAGAAGGCGTGCGAGGTGCCCGGATAGTCGTAGAGGTGGCAGTCGCCGCCGGCTTCCTCGATGGCCCGGCGGGCCGTCTGGATGCCCTCGGCGGTCGAGGTGCCGTCCTCTTCGGAGCAGTGGATGACCGCGGCCTTGCCGGCGTAGTCGGCCCAGTCGGGGCGCATCGACTCCCACGGCAGCACCGGATAGAAACCGGCGGTAGCGACGATCCGCTCGGAGACGGTGGCCGACCACAGCGCGAGGCTGCCACCGGCGCAGAAGCCCACCGCACCGACCTTACCGGTGACCTCGGGCCGCCCGGCGAGATAGTCGGCAGCGCCGGCGATGTCCTTCGCCGCCTCGTCCATCCGCATCGCCATCAGCAGCCGCTGCGCCTCGTCCGGCTCGCTTGTCGTCTCCCCGTGGTAGAAGTCCGGGGCGAGAGCGACGAAGCCGGCCTCGGCGAACCGCTCCGCAACCGACCGGATGTGCGGAACCAGGCCCCACCATTCCTGGATGACGATGACGGCGGGGCTGGCCATGCCACTGGCGGGTATCGCGAGATACCCCTCGCTCGTACCCCCGTTGCTGCGGTAGGTCACCATTTCGCCCATGGGCCGTCCTCCTAGCGGTCAGTCATCGTTGGCTGGTCGCCCAGTGGTCCTAGTGCCGAAAGCCTGCCATGCCGCGCCGCCGCCGGGAAGACGCCGGAACAGTGGCATTCACCTCCCGTTTGCCCGCCGGTGACGTCGGGTACGCCGACGGCGGCGGGGTAGGCCCCCGCCGCCGTCGATGTCGAGTTGCCCCTTGGTCAGGCCTTCTTGGTCAGGCAGAGCACGTAGCCCGTCTTGCCGGGCAAGATGCTTGAGTAGATGTAGCCCTCTTCTTCCGGCTTGAAGTACTGCTCGCACGCGGTGTCGGCTCGGGCCTGGGCCTCGGTCTGGTCGTTGACCCGACCAACCACGTTGTACGCCGCCTCGGTGGAGCTGCACTCGACGATCCGGGCGTCGGTGACCTTCTCCTGCTTCGTGCCGGTGACCTCGGGCAGCTCGGCGATGCAGTCTCCGGCCTTGGCGGCAGCCGTCTCGTCCTTGTTGACGACGTTGGCGATCGCCGAGACGACACCGAACTTCAGGCCGGCGACGACGACGACCGCGAGGACCGCGCCGACGATGCCGAGGATCTTCGTCGCACCGGACTTCTTCACCTCCGGCTCAGCCGACTGCAGCTCAGCCGACTGCAGCTCAGCGGACTCCGGCTCGGCCGACTTCGCCTCAGCGGACTCCGGCTCAGCGGACTCCGCCTCAGCCGACTTCGGCTCAGCCGACTTCGACTCAGCCGACTCGGGCTCAACGGACTTCGACTCAGCGGACTTCGACTCAGCCGACTCCGACTCAGCCGACTTCGACTCAGCCGACTTCGGCTCGGCCGGGCGCGGCTCCGACTCGGCCGGACGTGACACCGCCGCCTGCGGCTCGGTCGGCTGCGTCTCGACGGCCGGCTCAGCCGGTGCGGCGTCGGACGCGGGTGGCGATGCGACCTGCTCTGGCACGGGGGGTTCCTTCCGAGGGGTTGATGAGCAGACGACACCGTAACGATCATTGATTTCCGGTGCCGTCCCGCTCGCCTCGTCCGTTCAGTTATTTTCCAGCCTCGCCCGCATGATCCAATTCACACCGTAAATCAACTCGTCGGGGTGGGGCTCGGCGTGCCGGCCGGCGTCGCGGTCGGCTCCCCCGAGGGTCGGTCGGTCGCCGTTCCGCTCGGCGTCGGCGTGCTGGTGGGCTCGGCCGTCGGCGTGCTTGTCGGCTCCGCCGTTGGCGTGCTGGTCGGCTCCGCCGTCGGCGTGCTGGGCAGCGTCGCGGCGGGGTCGGACCCGGCCGGCCCGCGGGGGCCGAAGGGCGCCCGGTCCACGCAGTACGGGTACGGCCGCAGCAGCGGATTGCCGTCCTCGCTGACCGGACCA
This sequence comes from Micromonospora sp. NPDC049047, assembly GCF_040649135.1. Lineage (NCBI taxonomy): Bacteria > Bacillati > Actinomycetota > Actinomycetes > Micromonosporales > Micromonosporaceae > Micromonospora > Micromonospora sp. NPDC049047. The sequence goes on along the minus strand of NZ_JBEZEY010000007.1, from coordinate 181,334 downwards.
CAGTCCGGGTAGCCCAGGCGGATCGGGTTGCCGTCCTGGTCGAAGAGCCGGGCATTCTCCACCAGCCGGCCCTCACTGTCGTAGACGAAGACGTCCCGGACCCGGACGTACTGGCTGTCGGTTGAGGTCTGGTCGTAGTAGTAGTCGTTGGCGTGCTGACCCTCGGCGTTGACGAGCCCGACGAGCGCGAAGATCACAAGCACCGCGCTGGCCACCTGCACCGCCGAGCGCGGCCAGCGGGTCAGCTGGGCGGACCGGCGACCGAGCCAGATCGAGGCGAGGACGAAGCCGACCAGCATGATCAGGCCCGCCAGCAGCTCGCCACCGAAGCGGGGCAGCAGACCGAAACTGTCGCCGGTGCTCATCACGGTGACCAGCATCGCCGCCAGGTAGCCGCGCAGCACCCACCAGCCCGGGCGCAACAGACGGAGGAAGTCGCTGGCCGTCGCGTACCCCAGGGGTGGGCCGAACTGGGTGTCGATCGCGTTCAGGCGGCGGCGGAGTCGGACCATCGCGGTAGCGACCCGCTGGTCGAGATTGCGCCCGCCACTGCCCGGCGCGGCACCGGCCGCGGCGCGCAGCTCGGCCGCGTACGTCTCGGGCTCGCCCAGCCGCTCGACGAGGGTGCCCTCGGCCTCGGCGGCGACCTCGCTGAGGTGGTCGGCGAGGTCCTCGGTCAGCTCGTCGCGTTGGGTGGCCGGCAGGTCGGCCAGGGCGGCCCGGACCCGCGCCACATAGTCGGTGATTTCCTGCTGCACGACGGTCATGCCGCCATCCCCCGATCGTCGAGCAGACTGTCCATTGTGGTGGCGAACGAGCGCCAGAGCTTGCCGGAGCGGGTCAACTGGTCCCGCCCCGCGGCGTTCAGTGAGTAGTACTTGCGGTGCGGCCCGGATTCGCTCGGCACGACGTAGGTGGTGAGCAGACCGGCGGCGAAGAGGCGGCGCAGCGTCCCGTAGACCGAGGCGTCGCCGACCTCCTCCAGGCCGGCCTCACGCAACCGGCGCAGGATGTCGTAACCGTAGCCGTCCTCCTCCCGGAGGACGGCCAGGACGGCCATGTCGAGCACGCCCTTCAGCAACTGTGTGGTGTCCACGCATTGCACACTACTGTGCAATGCGAAGTAGCGTCAACGATGTCGCCCCGACACGCGCCGGCACGGGCGCTGGCGTGATCCACTCGGGTTCCTGGAAGTCGGGGCGTCAACCCGACCCGGACACCCCGACGTTACGAAACCGAGTCGATCACGCGCTCGGCTAGCGCCCGGAGGGCTGGAGACTCCAGGCGATGCCGTCGAGGATGTCGTGCTCCGAGGCCACCACCGACGGCATCCCGGCCCGCTCCATGATCACGCGGAGCACCAGCGCGCCCGCGCCGATCACATCGGCCCGGCCGGGGTGCATCACCGGGTTCGCCAACCGTTGCGCACGGGTCTGACCCAGCAGGTCCGCTGTCACCTGGGCAACCGCCTCGTACGACACCCGGGCGTGGTGGATGCGCTCCGGTTCGTACCCCCGCAGGCCCTGCGCGATGGCCACCACAGTGGTGACCGACCCGGCGAGGCCGACCAGGGTGGCCGCCGCGCGGCCGGGCACCACGGCGAGCGCCCGGTCCACCGCAGCCGCGATGTCGGCCTCTGCCGCCTTGACCTGGTCGGACGTCGGCGGGTCGGCGGGCAGGTGCCGCTCGGTCATCCGGACACAGCCGATGTCCACCGAGATCGCCGCCTGCACCCCCGCGCCCCGGTCACCGACCACGAACTCGGTGGAGCCACCGCCGATGTCGACGACCAGGAACGGCTCCTTCGCGTCGGCTGGCAGGCCGCGCACCGCGCCGGTGAACGACAGTCGGGCCTCCTCGTCGCCGGTGACGACCTCGGGTGTGACGCCGAGCGTGCCCCGCACCATCTCGGTGAAGTCGTCGGCGTTCGTGGCATCCCGGGAGGCCGAGGTGGCGCACATGCGCACCCGCTGCGCACCCAGCTTCTCGATGTCCGCCGCGTACGACGCCAGCGCCACCCGGGTCCGTTCGATCGCCTCCGGGGCCAACCGGCCGGTGCTGTCGACGCCCTGCCCCAGCCGGACGATCTCCATCCGCCGGGTCAGGTCGACAAGCGGCGCCTGCGGCCCGGCCGACGCGTCGGGCAGGTCGGCCACCAGCAGCCGGATCGAGTTGGTCCCGCAGTCGATGGCCGCCACACGCGTTGTCACGGCAGCAACCTTACGGCAGGACGGGCGCGCACTCCGCTGCCTGGCCGGGTGGCTGCCGGTCGGGTGATTCGGCGGACGAGCAGTTCGCCAACGCCGCGCCGAGCGCGGTCAGGTGATGCCGAACCGCCCCGCCCTCGCGCTCGCTGGCCACCAGACCGGCGGACCGCAGCGCGGAGGCGTGCTCCGAGGCCGAGGAGAGACTGATCCCGACGGCCCGGGACAGCACGGTGGTGGTCAACGCGCCGTCGACCGCCAGCCGACGAAGCACGAGCGCCCGGGTGGCGCCGAGCAGCCGACCGAGGGAATCACCCTCGGTGGTTGCCCCGAGCGTGGGCAGCACCGTCGGATAGACAAGCAGGATCGGGTGACCGGGCTGCACCAGCACCCGTGGGCGGGGTCCGGCCAACGGGGAGGGCAGCAGGGTCAGCCCGTGGCCGGTGCCGGGCAGATTTCCGCTCCACCACGTCCGCACCTCGAGCACCGGCTCCCGCCACCGGATCATCGGGTGCAACCCCGCGAAGAGCCCGTCCAGGCCATGCTGCGCCAGCCGCTGGCCGGCACAGGTCACCTGCTGGCGGTACGCGCCGGTCAGCTCGGGCCAGAGCGGGGCCAGGACCGCGTCGAACCAGGTCCGGACGGCTCCGCCGAACAGGTCAAGCACCTCCTGGTCGGCAGCCGCGAACCGTCGCCGTAGCGGGGTGACCGCCGTGTGCGCGTACGCGGCGGTGGCCTCGGCACGGATCCGCCGTGCCGGTGTGGCCCGGATCGCCGCCAGGCCCGCCTCGACCGACTCCCGGCCGGACAACGGGGTGACGAAATCCGGCAGGCGCCCCCGGGCCGGCAGCAGGTGCCGCAGCGTCGCGGTGGCGGCCCGCGCGGCGCCGGTGCCCTCGACCGCCGCCGCCCGGTCGGCAAGTGCCGGTGCCAACGCCGCAACCGTCGGGTCCCGTAACCACTGACCGGCCAGCAGCGCGGTGCCGACCGGGTGCAGCCGGTCGGCGAACCGCACCCGGCAGAGGTCGGCAGACCCGAGCTGGAGACGAAGCATGAGTCACAGCCTGCCTCCCTTCGCCCAGGGCCGAAAGGGTTGATCCGCCAGCGGGCCGCCCCCAGTGTGGATTCGGGTCGAACGGGGGGTGGTCGACGTGCGGCGGACGGCGGCGGTGTTGACGGCGGTCTGCGTGACTGTCATGGCTACGGCCTGTGGTGAGCGGGGGCGGCCCGCGCCGGCCCCGCCAACCGCATCCCCGCCGCCGAGTGAACGGCCCGCCCCGGGCGACCACGACCTCACCCTCAGCCACAACGGCCTGGACCGCACCTACCTGCTGCACGCGCCACCCGGGTACGAGCCGAGCCGGTCGCCCGCGCTGGTCATCGCGTTGCACTTCTATCCCGGAAGCGCCTCCTCGATGCGGGAGCTGGCCGGTCTGGACGCCAAGGCCGACAAGGACGACGTGCTGGTGGCCTACCCCGACGGGGTGGACGGCGGCTTCAACGCGCTGGTCTGCTGCGGCAAGGCCGACGACGTCGGCTTTCTCACCGCCCTCACCGAGCACCTGGTGCAGACCTGGCACGCCGACCCCAACCGGGTCTTCCTCACCGGCATCTCGAACGGCGGCGACATGAGCTTCCGGGCGGCGGTGGAGAGCACCGGCACGTTCGCCGCGATCGGGGTGGTGAGCGGTGGTTACAGCGGACAGCTGACCACGGCCGCGGACTACGTGCCGAAGCGCCCGGTCTCCGTGATCACCTTCATCGGCGGCCAGGACCGGTACGCCTCGACGTTCCAGACCGGCATGCAGACCTGGCAGCAGCGGCTCACCTGCCGGCCGAGCCCGAAGGCGTCCGGGGTGGCGGGCGTGACGCACACGGTGGCGGGCTGCGCGGACGGCAGCGAGGTGAGCGTCTACACCCTGCCCGAGATGGGCCACAGCTGGCCGGGGGCGAAGACCGGTTCGCTCGCCGCATCGTCCGCGGGCTTGTCGGCCACCGACCTGATGTGGCAGTTCTTCGCGGCGCACCCGCGCAGGGCCTGACTACAGCCGCAGCAGCATCCGGGTGTTGCCGAGGGTGTTCGGCTTCACCCGCTCCAGATCCAGGAACTCCGCGACACCCTCGTCGTACGAGCGCAGCAGCTGCTCGTACACCGGTTGCGGCACCGGTGCGCCGTCGATCTCCCGAAAACCGAACGCGCCGAAGAACTGCGTCTCGAAGGTGAGCACGAAGATCCGCGCCACGCCCAACTCCCGGGCCGCGTCGATCAGCTCGCCGACCAGCCGGTGCCCGATGCGCCGGCCCCGACAGGACGGGTCCACGGCCACCGTGCGGATCTCGGCCAGGTCCTCCCACATGACGTGCACCGCGCCGCAGCCCACCACGACGTCGTCCTCGGCCCGGACCGCGACCCGGAACTCCTGCACCTGCTCGTAGAGGGTGACTGTCGCCTTGCTCAACAGTCGCCGGTCGTTCGTGTAGGTGTCGACGAGCCGCCGAATGCCGCGCACGTCGCCGGTGCGAGCCCGCCGTACCGTGATTTGATCCGCCGTCTGCGCGTTCACTCGCCCGCCGGGACGTCCACGCACGGGCCCGCCGTCCACCAGGGCTCGACCAGTTCCAACGTCTCGTCCCCGAACGGGTTGACCCCGGGGCCGGCGCCCAGCGCGTGCCCCAGGTGCACGTGCAGGCACTTGACCCGGCCCGGCATGCCGCCCGCCGAGATGCCGGCGATCTCCGCCACCTCGCCGATCGCCTCGCGGCGGGCGAGGTAGTCCTCGTGCGCGGCCCGGTAGTGGGCGGCCAACTCGGGGTCCGTCGTCAGCCGGTCCGCCATCTCCTTCATCAGCCCCGCCGACTCCAGCCGGCTGCACGCAGCTGTGGCCCGGGGGCAGGTCAGGTAGTAGAGCGTGGGAAACGGCGTGCCGTCGGCGAGGCGGGGGGTCGTCTCCACCACGTCCGGGAGTCCACACGGGCAGCGGTGCGCCACCGCCCGGGTGCCCCGGGGCGTGCGGCCGAGCTGCGCGGCCACGGCGGCCAGGTCGGCCTCGGTGGCCGGCTCACGCTGCGGCAGGGGTACGGAATCCGCCGCCGGCTCCGACGGTGGTACGACAGTCACGGTGCCCATCTCTCCTGGTGTGCTGATCGGTGGATCACTTGCCCGGCTGTTGGCTGTCCGCCGCCTGCACGCTCGACCAGAGCGTGTCGTACCAGGTCGATGGCCCGGCCGGGGCGGCCGAACCGGCCAATTTCCCGGCGTCCCGGGCGGCGCCCTCCGGGTCGTGCAGCACCACCATCATCTTCTCGCCCGGCGGGCCCAGGAAGAACCGCTCCCGGGCCTGCGTCTTGATGTACGCCGGGTCCTTCCAGTTGGCGGCCTCGGCGGCCAGCTTGGCGATCTCCGCCTCCTGCACCGCCTGGGCCGCCTCCATCCGCTCGATGTCGGCCTGCTGGTCGAGGTAGACCCGGACCGGATAGGTGTAGGCCAGCGCGAGCGCGATCAGGACCGCGAACAGCACTGTGGCCCGACCGGTGAAGCGACGGGGGTGGGGTGCGGTGAGCCGTTTGACGGCACCACCGGCGGCAGTACGCCGAGCGGCGCCCGGACGATTCGCGGAGCGCACGCCCTCGGCGCCCCGGGCAGCACCCGGTGCGCGACCGCCCGCGCGCGGCTCGGCGCGGACGCCGGTCTCGCGGACCGATCCACGGGTGGCCCGGCCACCGCCCGGCCGGCCGGACTGACCCGGCCGGCGGGCGGGACGTTGACCACCCGGTGTGCGGCGCTGCTGCATCGTCACACCCCTCCCCCGAGGCTTCGCGCGCTCAGGCCGAACGGTAGCGCGGGAACGCGCCGGCGCCGGCGTAGCGCGCCGCGTCGGCCAGCTCCTCCTCGATCCGGAGCAGCTGGTTGTACTTCGCGACGCGGTCCGAGCGGGCCGGTGCGCCGGTCTTGATCTGGCCGCAGCCGGTGGCCACCGCCAGGTCGGCGATCGTGGTGTCCTCGGTCTCGCCGGAACGGTGGCTCATCATGCACTTGAAGCCGGCCCGGTGGGCCAGGTCCACCGCGTCCAGGGTCTCGGTGAGCGAACCGATCTGGTTGACCTTGACCAGGACCGCGTTCGCGGACTTCTCCGCGATGCCGCGGGCGATGCGCTGCGGGTTGGTCACGAACAGGTCGTCGCCGACGATCTGCACCCGGTCACCGATCGAGGCGGTGAGCGTCTGCCAGCCACTCCAGTCGTCCTCCGCCAGCGGGTCCTCGATCGACACGATCGGGTAGTCGCCGGCCAGCTTCGTGTAGTAGTTGCTCATGTCCTCGGCGGACTTCGCGGCACCCTCGAAGGTGTACGTGCCGTTGTCGAAGAACTCGGTCGCCGCCACGTCGAGCGCGAACACGATGTCGGTGCCGAGCCGGTAACCGGCCTTCTCGACCGCCTCGGCGATCAGGTCCAGGGCTGCCGCGTTGGTCGGCAGGTTCGGCGCGAAACCACCCTCGTCGCCGAGCCCGGTCGACAGGCCCTTCTTCTTCAGGACCGACTTCAGCGCGTGGTAGACCTCCGCGCCCGAGCGCAGCGCCTCCCGGAAGGTCGGAGCGCCGATCGGCGCGATCATGAACTCCTGGATGTCGACGTTCGAGTCGGCGTGCGCGCCACCGTTGAGGATGTTCATCATCGGCACCGGCAGGAGGTGGGCGTTCGGGCCGCCCAGGTAACGGAAGAGGCTCAGCTCGGCGCTGCCGGCAGCGGCCTTCGCCACCGCCAGGGAGACCCCGAGGATGGCGTTCGCGCCCAGCTCCGACTTGCTGTCCGTGCCGTCGATGTCGAGCATCTTCTGGTCGATCAGCCGCTGCTCGCTGGCCTCGTACCCGATGATCTGGTCGACGATCTTGTCTTCGACGTTGGAGACCGCCTTCTCCACGCCCTTGCCCTGGTAGCGGTCGGCGTCACCGTCGCGCAGCTCGATCGCCTCGAAGGCGCCGGTGGAGGCGCCGGAGGGCACGGCGGCGCGGGCGACCGTGCCGTCGTCCAGGCCGACCTCGACCTCGACCGTCGGGTTGCCCCGCGAGTCGAGGATCTCCCGGGCGACGATTCCCTCGATGGTTGCCACTAAGTCGCTCCTCGTTGTTGTGATCCGGTCCGTGGGTGGGCCGCGACGGTGCGGCTGAGGCAGGTGTTGAACGCAGCGTATCGGGCCGCGCGAACGGGCACGGCGTCGCCCGCGCACCCGACTCGCCCCACGCTGCCGGACATTCCCGGATTTCCGGGCGTCAACCGGCAACGGGTTTGCGCTGCGCGGACCAGATCCACCAGGCTGGTCGGCATGCCCGCCGCCTCGACCACCCTCCGCATGCTCGCCGTGTCGGTCATCGCGTCGCTCACGGTCACCGGCTGTCAGACATTCGAGGACGCCGGAGTCGCCATGGGCCGCTCGGAACTCGTCAACGACCTCGCCGCCCGGCTGGACCGGGCGCTGGAGCTGACCTACTCGGCCGACTACCAACTCCCGGGCGGCCAGAGCGCCGCGATCGTGCAGGCGCAGGATCCGGCCCGGTCCGCGTACACCTATCCGGGCGGGCGACTCACCGTCACCCCGGAGGCGATCACCCGGTGTACGACGACCGGCGCCCGCCCCGAGTGCACGCTCGTCGCCCCGCCGACCCCGGGAAGCAAGCCCACCGTGACGCTCTTCGGTGAGGCCAACCAGCAGGGCCTCGCCACCCCACCGGTGGTGGTCGGGCTGCTGACCGCCGCCGCCCTCGACCCGCAGGCGGTCATCAAGCAGAGCGACAGCACTGTCGCCGGGCACCACGCCGCCTGCGTCGAGGTGCAGGGCTCGTCGTCCGGCGACTTCACCGCCTGCGTGACCACCGAGGGCGTGCTCGGCAGCTTCACCGGCCCGATCGACGGCAAGCCCATGGAGCTCGCGCTGAGCCGCTACACCGAAAGTGTGGACAACAGCGCGTTCGACGTGCCGGCCGGGGCCGGTGTGGTCGACCGCCGGCCGGGCGGCGCGTGACCGGGCCGGCCCTCGGGTCCGCGTCCGCCGCAGCACACGGCGGGCCCGCGTCCGCCACGCCACCCGGCGGGTTCCTGCCCGCCACGCCACCCGGCGGGTTCCTGCCGGGGGCAGACCGGAGCCGGCCGCCGGCCGCCGGTGATCTGGCCCTGCCGGTGACCGGCGCGAAGGTGCTGACCAGCTCCGCCGGCGGGCTGCTGCGGGTCGCTGACCTGCCCGCCGACACCGACTGGGTGCCGCTGGGCACCCTCGAAGGAACACCCGCGTGGGCCACCGACGTGTCCACCGCCGACGAGCTGCCCGGCCGGGCGCGGGGCTGGGCCGCGCTCGCCGGCGAGGTGCCGGAGCCACACGCCACGCTCGCCGGCCGGGCGTTGGCCGTGGTCACCTGGCGGCGTACCCACAGGTGGTGCGGGGCCTGCCGGGCCGAGCTGGCCGACGTCCCCGGCGAGTCGTCCCGGCGCTGCCCCGACTGCGGCCTGTACGTGCCGATGCAGCTCTCCGCAGCGGTGCTTGTCGCGATCACCCGGCCCGGTCCGGCCGGCCAACCCGACGAGCTGCTGCTGGTGCGGCACGCCACCGGACCGACCGGGCTGTGGGCGCTGGTCGCCGGTTTCGTCGAGGCCGGCGAGGCGCTGGAGGCCGCCGCGCACCGCGAGGTCCGCGAGGAAGTCGGGCTGAGCCTCGACCCACCGACCTACTTCGGCAGCCAGCCGTGGGCCCTCTCCGGCCCCGGCGTGCTGCTCGCCGGTTTCACCGCCACCGCCGCCGACCCGCACGCCGAGCCGGTGGTAGACGGGCGGGAGCTGACCGAGGCCCGCTGGTTCGGCCTGGATGCGCTGCCGGCGGAACTGCCGCCCGCGTACTCCATCTCGCGCTGGCTGATCGACGCGACGGTGACCGCCCGGCGGCATTGACCCCGCCGGGCGCGGCGATGTCCGCGCCCGGCGGGCCGATCGGGGCGGGGCGCTCAGAGACCGAGCAGCGTGCGCAGGTGGCGCGGGGGCGGGCAGTCGTGGGCCAGCATCGCGTCGTGCCAGTCGCGGACCGACACCCCGTCCGGGCGGGCCGCGGCGATCTCGGCCATCTCGCTGTACCCGACGAAGTAGGTGGAGAGCTGGGTGGAGGTGAGCAGCGCCCGACGCCACTTGCCGGCCGCCTCGCCCTCCTCCTGGAAACCGCGTTGGGTCATCAGCGCCATCGCCTCGGCCTCGGGCAGGTCCTCGGCGTGCACCAACTGGTCGAGCAACGCGTTGATGGTCATCCGGAGCTGCATCTTGAGTTGCTGCAACCGGACCGGGAGGCCGCCGAAGCCGAGCCCGGCCATCACCTCCTCCGCGTACACCGCCCAGCCCTCGATGAACGGCCCGGACTCGGCCAGGGCCCGGACCCGGGTGGCACCGACGTAGCGGCGGGCGTGGGCGAGCTGGAGGAAGTGCCCCGGCATCGCCTCGTGCACGGTCAGGTTGCGGATCATGTGGTCGTTGTACTCCCGGTAGAACGACTCGACCCGCTGCGCCGACCAGTCCGAGGGGGTCGGCGCGATGCAGTAGAAGGTGGGCACGGGGGCGGTCTCCAGCGGACCTGGCGAGTCGCAGTAGGCCACCGCGACGCCCCTGGCGAACTCCGGCATCTCCTGGATCACGCACCGGTCGTCGACGAGGGTGACCAGGTCGTGCGCGCGGACGAAGTCGGTGGCCTCGTCGAGCGTGCTGCTGGCCAGGTCGACGATGGTCCCGTCGTCCGGGTGCTCGGCGGCGAGCAGGTCGAGTGCCCGGCGGACGGCCGCGTCGTCGGCGGGGCCGCCGACCAGCTCGACGGCCGCCTCCCGGATCTCGGTGGTGACCCGGTCCAGGTTGGCCCAGGCGCGGCGCTGGATCTCGGCGGCGCCCAACTCGGTGTCGAGGGTGTGCCAGAGGCGGGCCTCCCAGCGGCGGCGGCCCAGACGCGGATCACGGCCCGGGGCGGCGTCGGCGGCCAGGCCGGCCCGCAGCCAGGCGACGAACTCCTCAAGCGCGGCGATCGCCGCGGTCGCCGCCGGCTCGACCCGGTCGAGGGTGTGCGGCGCCTGGGCGAGCAGCGCCGGCACCTCGTCGCGGATCAGCGCCGCCGTGCCGGTGAACTGCCCGACCGCCGTCTCGGCGTGGATCCGCGGCATGTCCCGCAGCGTCGCGCGGGCGGTGGCGAGAGCGTCCGGTACGGCGGCGAGTCGACCGGCGAGGCTGGTCAGCCGGACCTCCACCGGCGCGAACGGGCGGGCGAGGAGGGCGTGCAGGAGCGGGCCAGGATTGTGCGCCAGCGGGTCCCACTCGTGGGCCCGCATCTCGGTCGACTCGAACAACCCCCTGTCGACGAGGGAGCTGAGCAGCGCGTGGTCGACCTGCTCGGCGAGGTCCAGAGCAGCGGGATCGATGTCGGAGAGCGCGTCGGCGGCCTCCTTGAGCATCGCCCGGTCGGCGGCGACCCCGTCGGCGGAGAGGTCCGGCAGTCGGTCGTCGTAACTGTGGTCCCCCACGGAGGTGGCGAGGCCGGGCCGGCTCTCCAACACCGCGTCGACGATCCGCTCAGCCAAAGGCACGAAGGACTCCATGCCCCGACCCTAGACGGCACCTCTGACCCGATCCGCCGCAGCAACCCCCGGTACGTCCGGTCGAGCGGTCGGCCACCGGCACGGGGCTGACTGGTCCGCCGGTTGTGGATAGCCTCATCCACCGGCGACGTCAGGTCGGCTGCGGAGCGGGTGGACGCGCTGATCCAGCAGGTGAGCGTCGCTCTCCGAGGTACCGGATCGCAGAAGGGGCGGGCGATGGCCGAGGCACACGACTGGGCGTCGGAGGTCGTCGCGCACCTGACCGCCGCCGGCTGGCGGCCCGACCGGCAGATCGACCTGCGCGACTGGGCTCGGCAACTGGCCGATGGCAGTGGCTTCCACCTGCATGCCGCGGCAGCGCGCTTCCTCGGCGAGTTCGGCGGGCTCAACGTGCCCCAACGCCGTGACCGCGGGCAGGACGTCGCCTCGGTCACCTTCGAGCTGGATCCCCGCAACGGCGCGGGCCGCCGGGACTGGTTCCGTGCTCTCGGCTGCCCGGCTCACGGGGTGCTCTACCCGATCGGTGACGCCGGTGGCGGGCACGCCATCCTCGCCATCGACGAGGACTCCACGGTGTTCATGCTCTTCGGCACCGAGTGCCGGCGGATCGGCACCGGCCCGGAGGCGGTCGCCAACCTGGTGACCGGACGACGCCCCTGAGCCGCCCGCCGCCAGGTCAGGGGGCGGGGAGATCCGGCGGCGGTGAGTCGGATTCGGCGGCGCGCACGGCCTCGGCGTAGGCGAGGGTGGCGCGGCGAAGGGCCGCCTCCGGGTCGATTCCCGCCTCACGGGCTGCCGCGACAGTCGCCAGCAGGCTGGCGCCCAGCCGCGCTTCCGGGTCCACCTGGCTGTCGGCAAGTGGCGGCGGGACCGCTCGACCGGCGCGGGCGGCGCGGGCCAGGATCTGCGCGGCAAGGGCCAGCGCGGGCTGGCTCAGGGCCACCCCGTCCAGCACCGAACTCCGTGCCTTCTCCGCCCGCTTGATCCGCTCCCAGTTCTCGGTGATCTCCTCGAGCGTGCCCGCCTGCGCCCCGGCGAAGACGTGCGGGTTGCGCCTGATCATCTTGTCGACCAGGCCACCCGCCACGTCGTCGATGGTCCACCGCTCGTCCTCGGGCAACTCCTCGGCGAGCCGCGCGTGCAGGACCACCTGCAACAGCACGTCGCCCAACTCCTCGCGCAGCGCGTCGGTGTCGTCGGCGCTTATCGCGTCGTACGCCTCGTAACTCTCCTCAAGCAGGTAACCGGCGAGGCTGCGGTGCGTCTGCGCCCGCTTCCACGGGTCGCCACCCGGTGAGGCGAGTCGGTCCAGCACGGCCACCGCGTCGAGCAGCCGGGCGCCCGGCGGGTCCCACGAGCCGTACATCAACTCCATCTCGGCCAACCCGGGCTGCCGGGCCAGCCGCAGACCCAACTCGCGGGCCAGCGCCTCGTCACCCGCGGGGCCGGCCAACCACACAGCAGTGCCGTGGGTGGCCACCGCGTCCAGCAGCGGCTGCGTCGCCGGACCGTCCACCACTGTGACCTCGGCGCCCGCCTGGCGCACGGCCGTGGCCAACTCGCTCTCCGCGCCGGTCAACACCGGGTGCTGGCGTACGACGTCCCAGGCCGCGGAGGTCAACAGGCCGGCCGGCAACCGGGGTGAGGTGACAAGCAGGACGATCCGTGCCGTCATGCTCAGCTGGCCGTGCCCTGGTCCGGCGCCGGGCCATCGGCACTCGGGGAGCCGGTCGACGGCACCGCTTCGGGGGTGGAGATGTCGGTGACCGGACCGTCCTCGTTGATGTAGGGCAGTGAGTAGAAGACCGGCGTCTGGCCCTTGTTCACAGTCGACGGCACCCCGACCGCCCGGAAGCGCGGGTTGATCGAGACCTTGGCCCGGGTCGCCTCTTCTTCGAGCACGGCGCTCAACGCGGTGGCGCTGCGGACGAAACCACCGTCGCCGAACGCCTGGCGGACGTCGCTCACCGGCATTCCGGCCGGGATCGCGTCGACCTTCACCAGGGCGTCGTAGACGGCCATCAGCGATTCGTCGCTCAGCTCGGCCGGTGGCAGCTGCTGGCTGAGCACCGCGGACAGGTCTGCCCACTCGGCCCAGAGCTTCGCGTACTCGGTGGTCGCCGGCACCCGCAGGCTCTGCTCGATCTGCTCTGCGGTGATCTGGTCGGTCACCTGCACGTTCTTCGCCGCCACCACCCGCTTGCCCAGGTCCAGGCTGATGAGCAGGTCGACCACGTCCTGCCGGGTGACGGTGGAGCGCAACTGCTCCGGCGACGGCGTCGCCCCCGCCTGAGCACCCTGCTGCCGGACCGCGTCGCCGTACTTCGCCTGCACATCGGCGTAGATCGCGTCGACCCGCTTCAACGAGTAGGTGGTGTCACCGACGTACGCGGCGACGTCCGGCGCGGACCTGCCGCAGGCGGCGAGGGAGAGGACACCCAGCGCCGCGACGCTGGCGGCGACGATCACACGACGAGCACGCATGCCCGTCACTCTCTCATGCCCTCGTCCGTGCTGTGACGGCCCCCACCGCAACCCGGCCCCACCTCATCCCGGCCCCCACCTCATCCCGCCGCGACGGCGAGCGGGGCGGGGGCACCCAGCACATCGGAGAGCAACTGCGCGCACCACTGGAGCAGCGCCTGGTCACGCAGCGGCTCGCCACCGACCCGACGGGTGCTCGGGCGGGGCACGCTCACCTGGTCGGTGGCCAGCTTGTAGACGGCGTCCGGGTGGTAGCGCTTGAGCCGCAGCTGCTTCGAATCCGGCAACGGCAGCGGGCCGAACCGGACGTGCTTGCCCTGCATTGACACGTCGGTGAGGCCGTACCGGCGGGCCAGCAGGCGGAACCGGGCCACCTCCACCAGGTTCTGCACCGGGGCCGGCGGCTCGCCGTACCTGTCGGTCATCTCGGCGACCACCTCGCCCAGCCGCTCCTCGTCGCGGGCCTCGGCCAGCTTGCGGTACATCTCCAGGCGCAGCCGTTCCACGCTCACGTAGTCGTGCGGCAGGTGCGCGTCGATCGGCAGGTCGATCTTGACGTCCGGCTCGTCCTCCGACCGCTCACCCTTGAACGCGGAGACCGCCTCGCCGACCATCCGCACGTACAGGTCGAAGCCGACGCCCTCGATGTGCCCGGACTGCTCGCCGCCGAGCAGGTTGCCGGCGCCCCGGATCTCCAGGTCCTTCATCGCCACGTACATGCCGGCGCCCAACTCGGTGTGCTGGGCGATGGTCGCCAGCCGCTCGTGGGCGTGTTCGGTGAGCGGCTTCTCCGGCGGGTAGAGGAAGTACGCGTACGCCCGCTCCCGACCCCGGCCGACCCGGCCCCGGATCTGGTGCAGTTGGGCCAGGCCGAGCAGGTCGGCCCGCTCCACGATCAGGGTGTTGGCGTTCGGGATGTCGATGCCCGACTCCACGATCGTCGTGCAGACCAGGACGTCGAACTCCTTCTCCCAGAAGCCGACCATCACCTTCTCCAGGGCCTCTTCGCTCATCTGGCCGTGCGCCACGGCGACTCGCGCCTCGGGCACCAGCTCCCGCAGCCGCCGCGCCGCCCGGTCGATCGACTCGACCCGGTTGTGCAGGTAGAAGACCTGCCCGTCACGGAGCAACTCACGGTGGATGGACGCCGCCACCTGCCGGTCGTCCTGCGCGCCCACGAAGGTCAGCACCGGGTGCCGCTCCTCCGGCGGGGTGGCGATAGTGGACATCTCCCGGATGCCGGTGATGGCCATCTCCAGGGTGCGCGGGATCGGGGTGGCCGACATGCTCAGCACGTCGACGGACGCGCGCAGCGTCTTCAGGTGCTCCTTGTGCTCGACACCGAAGCGCTGCTCCTCGTCGACGATCACCAGCCCGAGCTGCTTGAACCGGGTGGCCGTCTGCAACAGCCGGTGGGTGCCGATGACGATGTCGACGGTGCCGTCGGCGACCATCTCCAGCGTCCGCTCGGTCTCCTTCGGGGTCTGGAACCGCGACAGTTGCCGGATCTGCACCGGGAACTGGCTCATCCGCTCGGCGAACGTGTTGTAGTGCTGCTGCACCAGCAGCGTGGTCGGCACCAGCACCGCCACCTGCTTGCCGTCCTGCACCGCCTTGAACGCCGCCCGGACCGCGATCTCGGTCTTGCCGTAGCCGACGTCGCCGCAGATCAGCCGGTCCATCGGGACGGTCTGCTCCATGTCCCGCTTGACCTCGTCGATCGCGGCGAGCTGGTCCGGCGTCTCCTGCCACGGGAACGCGTCCTCCAGCTCCCGCTGCCACGGCGTGTCCGGGCCGAACGAGTGGCCCTTGGACGCCTTGCGGGCGGCGTACAGCTGGATGAGCTGGGCGGCGATCTCCCGGACCGCCTTGCGGGCGCGGGCCTTGGACTTCTGCCAGTCCGAGCCGCCCATCTTGTGCAGGGTCGGCTGCTCGCCGCCGACGTAGCGGGAGAGCTGGTCGAGCTGGTCGGTCGGCACGAACAGCCGGTCGCCCGGCTGACCCCGCTTGCTCGCCGCGTACTCGATGACCAGGTATTCGCGGCTGGCGCCGTTGACGGTGCGCTGCACCAACTCGACGTACCGGCCGATGCCGTGCTGCTCGTGCACCACGTGGTCGCCGGCCTTCAACTCCAGCGGGTCGATGGTGTTGCGCCGCCGGCTCGGCATCTTGCGCATGTCCCGCGTCGAGGTGCCCCGACCGCCTGTCACGTCGTTGCCGGTGAGCAGCACGAAGCGGGATGCCTCGTCGACGAACCCGCTGCTCAGCGCGCCGCAGGTGACCACCAGCTCGCCGGGGGCGGGTGCGGTCGGCACCTCCTCGGTCAACCGGGCACCCAGCCCGGCGTCGCGCAGCACCTCCACCGCCCGTTGGGCGGGGCCGTGCCCCTCGAACACCAGCGCGATCGACCAGCCCTCGCCGGCCCAGCGCTTGAGGTCGTCGACCACCCGCGAGGTCTCACCGTGATAGAGCGGCGCCGGCTGGGCGGACAGGGTCACCGCGATGGCGTCGTCCGGGGTTACGGCGGCCTGCTCCGGCGCGTCCTCCCAGGGCTGCCGCGTCTCGGCGGTCTCCCCCTCCACCAGACCGAACGGGGACAGCGTCCACCATGGCTGGCCGAGCTTGCCCGCGGCGGCGCGTACCTCGCCGAGGGTGCGGAAGGCGGCGGCGCCGACGTCCACCGGGGCTTGACCGCCGACCGCGGCGGCGGCCCAGCTGGCCTGCAGGAACTCCTCCGAGGTACGCACCAGGTCGTGCGCCCTGGTGCGGATCCGCTCCGGGTCGCACAGCAGCACGTGGGTGCCGGCCGGCATGGCGTCCAGCAGCAGCTCAAGTGAGTCGGGGCCGACAAGCACCGGAGCGAGGGACTCCATCCCCTCCACCGGGATGCCCTCGGCCAGCTTGTCCAGGATCTCGGCCAGCTCGGGGTGCTGCTCGGCGAGCGCGGCGGCCCGCTCCCGCACCGCCGGGGTCAGCAGCAGCTCCCGGCAGGGCGGCGCCCACAGCAGCGGCACCTGCTCGATGGTGCGCTGGTCGGCGACGGCGAAGGTGCGGATCTCCTCCACCTCGTCGCCCCAGAACTCGACCCGGGACGGGTGCTCGTCGGTCGGCGGGAAGACGTCCAGGATGCCGCCGCGCACCGCGAACTCACCGCGCTTGGTGACCAGGTCGACCCGGGCGTACGCCATGTCGACAAGGCGGTGGGCGACCTCTTCGAGGTCGGCCTCCTCGCCTGCGGCGAGCTGCACCGGCTCCAGGTCGCCGAGCCCCTTGAGCTGCGGTTGGAGCAGCGAACGAATCGGGGCCACGACCACCCGCAGCGGCCCGGTGCCGCCGTGCGCGTCTGTCGACTCCGGGTGCGCCAGGCGGCGCAGCACGGCCAGCCGTCGACCCACCGTGTCGGAGCGGGGCGAGAGCCGCTCGTGCGGCAGCGTCTCCCAGGAGGGGAAGACCACCACCTGGTCGGCCGGCAGCAGCCCACCCAGGGCGGCGGCCAGGTCGTCGGCCTCGCGGGTGGTGGCGGTAACGGCCAGCACCGGTCGCCCGGCCCCACCCGCGGTGCCGTCAGGGTCGGCCGCGACGGCGGCGACCGCGAACGGGCGCAACGCCGCCGGAGCGGTGATGTCGAGGCCGTCGACCTGGGCGGCACCGGAGCGCGCCAGGTCACGCGCCCGGGTCAGCCCGGGGTCGGCCAGGGCGGCGGAGAACAGACCGGTGAGCAAGGGAATCCTTCCAGGGAGCCGACGCACACGACGGCGGCCCCTCGTCCAGCCGGACGGGGGGTGCACGACTACAAGCCTATCCCCGTCCACCGACACCCACCCCCTTCCGCCCAGGTCCGCCACGCGCCGAACGCAACGCCCCGCCCCGCGCGTCCCGTCGCCCCGTCGCCCCGCCGCCCCGCCGTGCCCCGTGCCCCACGCCCCACGCCCCACGCCCCACGCCCCACGCCCCACGCCATGATCGTGCTCAATCCTGGATGTAGTGGCCTCGCCGACGCGTCGTCACCACTACTTCCTGGTTCTTGCGCGATCTTGGGGGCGGGACGACCTTCGGCCGAGCATCCCGGCGCACGAAGCCCGCCGACCGTGGCCCCAGCCATCATCGACGCGCGGATCTTGACCGCCGCCGGTCAGCGTGTTCGGGTTGGGGGATGAGTGAGCAGTGGCGGGCACAGTTCGACGCGGAGGTGAGCTTCGCCAACGGCGGAGGGCTGCGTACCGAGGGATTCCGGCTGGACATCCCGGGGCGGGAGATCACCGACGAAGACCTGGCGGCGTTGTTCGTCAGGCATCTCGGGTTGCTGATGGTCGCCGAGGTCCGGATCAGCGAAAAGTCGATCATTCAGGAGCCGCACAAGGGTGGCCGGGGCGTGACGGTCGATCAGCCCACTCCCGGCCGCAGACTGGTCGAGCTGAGCCACGTGATCAGCGAAGGGATGACGACCCTGCCCGGTTGGCCCGGCCCCCGGATCACCGACTGGCTGACCTTCGCGGCGTCCCGGGACCGGTACGCGCCGGGCACCGAGTTCCACGTCGCGCGGATCGACCTGCTCGCCAACACCGGCACGTACGTGGACACTCCCGCCCACCGCTGGTCCGGTGCCGACGACCTGACCGGGATGTCGCTGGACCGCCTCGCCGACCTACCTGGGGTGGTGGTCCGGGTGCCGGCCGGCACCCGAGCGGTGGATCGGCTGATGCTCGCCCCGTACGAGGTGACCGGGCGCGCGGTGCTGCTGCACACCGGGTGGGATGCGCACTTCGGCACCGAGCGGTACGGCGCGCCGGAGGCGCCGTACCTGACCGGGGACGCCGCCCGGGCGCTGGCCGACGCGGGTGCGGCACTGGTCGGCATCGACTCGATCAACATCGACGACATGACCCCGGCGGCCGGCGGCGAACGCCCCGCGCACAGCACGCTGCTCGCCGCCGGCATCCCGATCGTGGAGCACCTGACCGGCCTGGACGCGCTGCCGCCGACCGGCTTCCGGTTCACCGCGGCCCCGCCGATGGTGGCCGGTATGGGCACCTTCCCGGTCCGCGCCTTCGCCGTCCTCAACCCCTGACGCCGCCCAACCCCCAACCGTCAGGAGGAACGATGCCCGCCGAGGGAGTCGGCAGTGATCCGCGTCGCCGTACCACCCCCGCCCGGTGGCGGGTCCTGGGTCATCCCCCCGGGATGCTGATCTACCAGGTGCGGTGCATCGTCGAGAACCACGGCTGGACGGAGCCGGCCGCGGTGGGCCGTCACCAGGTCCTGCTGGGGCGCTCCGGGGTGTACCGGCGCCGGCTCAACGGTCACGTCGAGTTGTCCGATGCCACGTCGGTGCTGCTGACCCGCCCCGGTGACGAGCTGTCCGTCGCGCACCCCTTCGGGTGCGGTGACTCGTACACCTGCCTGGAGATCGATCCGACGGTGCTGGCGGAACGGTCGGACGCGGCGGGTTGGCTGCGCAAGGACGGCTGGTCCGGTGCCTCGGACGCCGCGCTGGACCTCGCGCACCGGCTGTTGGTCGCCGAGTTCCGGCGTGGGGTGGACGGCTTCGAGATGGCCGAGCGGCTGCATCGGTTCCTGGCGCACCTGCTGCGGCACAGTGCCCTCGGCACCGACACGGCGGGCGACGAGGTCGATCGTTCGGTACGTCGGCGGCCGGCGACGCTCGCCGCGCACCGGCGGCTTGCCGATCGGGCCCGGGAGGTGCTGGCGGGCTCGGACTACACGCTCGGCCTGAACGAGGTGGCCCGGGAGGTCGGCAGCTCACCGCACCACCTCAGCCGGGTGTTCCAGCGGATGACCGGCAGCAGTCTGACCGCCTACCGCAACCGGCTTCGGGTGCGGGAGGTGCTGGACACTCTCGCCGAGCCGGACGGACGTCCGCTCGGTGCGCTCGCCAACGAGTACGGGTTCGCCGACCAGGCGCACCTGACCCGGGTGGTCAGGGAGCAGGTGGGCCACCCGCCGGCCCGGCTGCGCCGCCTGCTCACGCCGTCCGCGGAGGGAGCCCGAGCGGGACGAGCGACCACGAAGGCGTGACCGCGTCCGCGGGAGGTCTCGCGGCTCGACACCGCGCGACCTCCGCCCGAACGGTCGCACCGGAGGGCCGGCCGGGAGTCGGGCCTCCCCGAAAAGGTCCGCGTACCCGGCTTCGACACCCACCCACGTGGACGCCCTCCGAACCGACGTGAACCATCTTCGAATCGCGGGGGCGTCCCGGTCTTGAAGAAAATTGCGCGAACGCCGGGCGCGGCCGGTGTCAGTAGCGCACCGAGATCCGGCGCTCGACGGCGTCCACCCGGATCTCCCCTCCGTACGGGACGATGACCTGCGGGTCGGTGTGGCCGAGGTCGACGTCGAAGACCACCACCGCGTCGGCGTTGTACGGCGTGAGCGCCCGCGTGATCGCCTCCCGTTGCGCCTCGCCCCACGCCTGTCGTTCCGGCACCGTCAGCGGCTTGCCGAAGTCCCACGCCTTGGGGCGGCCGACCAGGACGGCGGGGAAGGCGGCGAGCAGGCCCCGCTCCCCCATGTTCCGCACGATCCGGAACACCTCCTGGGCGCTCGGCATCTCCTGGGAGGTCTCGATGACCAGCACAGACCCGGTCAGTTCGGCGGCGGTCGGCACCCGGTCGGCGGCCGACAGCCAGTGCAGGATCTCCAGGTTGCCGCCCCAGGTGCGTCCCCGCACCACCCGTTGCGGCCCCTGCCAGCGCCAACCCTCGCCGGGCAGCATCTCCGGCTCGTACGCCAGCGTCTCCGGCTCGGTCCACGGGTTCGGCCGGTCACCCCATTCCCGGGCGGGCGTCAGCTCGTACCAGTCGCTGCTGAACAGGGCCGCGCGCAGCGACGCGAAGGTCAACGGGTGCGGTGCGCCCGGCCGACCGAGGTGCACCAGCACCGATCCGCCGTGGTAGGCGACGATGCCCAGCCGGTACAGGTGGTTGAGCACGTTGGTGTTGTCGGAGTAGCCGAAGTAGGGCTTGGGGTTGGCCCGCAGCACGTCGTCGTCGAGGTGCGGGGTGACCGTGATCAGGTCGTCGCCGCCGACCGTGGCGAGCACGGCGGTGATGCTCGGGTCGGCGAACGCGGCGGTCAGGTCGCGGGCCCGGTCGCGCGGGTCCGCACCGATGGCCCGGGTCGTCGGGTACTCCACCGGCTCCAGGCCGAACTCGTCGCGCAGGCGGCGCACTCCCAACTCGTACACGTGCGGGAAGAGTCCCGGCAGGCCGGCGGAGGGTGAGACGACCGCGACCCGGTCGCCCGGCCGTGGTTTCGGTGGATAGATCGGTGTCCCCATGATCGAAGGCTAACCACCCGGCCAACCGGTTTCGGTCCTGCCGTTCACCGAACGGACATTAGGCTCCTCATGTGGATGAAGCACCGCAAAGGCCCGACCGTGACTGGGCGCCGCGCAGCATCGGGCTGCTCATCGGCACGCTCGCGCTGGCCACCGCGTTCATCGCGGCCTACGTCGGGGCACTGCACAAACCCACACCCCACGACCTGCCGATCGGCGTCGTCGCCGGCGACCAACGCGCGCGGGCGACGCTCGACGCCGTGCGCGAGCAGACCGACATCCTCGAACCCATCGAGTACGACGACCCGCCCGCCGCCGAGCACGGCCTGCTCAGCCGGGCGGTGTACGCCGTGCTCAGCAGCGGCCCCGACAACGGCCTGCGCCTCACCGTCGCGAGCGCCTCCGGCCCCTCGGCCACCAGCGCGATCAGGGAGGTCCTCAGCACCGCGGCCACCCGCGCCGGCACCCCGTTGCAGGTCGTCGACCAGGTGCCGGTCACCCCGGACGACCCGCGCGGGGTGGTGCCCTTCTACCTGAACGTCGGGTACGTACTCGGCGGCTACCTGGCCTCGACGGTGCTCGGGATCTCCGCAGGCACCACCCCACGGACGGCGCGTCGGGCGGGCCTCCGCATCGCCGCCCTGGCGGTCTACAGCGTGCTGCTCGGCATCGCCGGCGCGATAGTGGTCGGGCCGGTGTTGGACATCTGGCAGCACGACGTACCGACGATCGCCGCTGTCGGCGCGCTGGCCGTCTTCGCCGCCGCGATGTTCGCCAGCGCCATCCAGGGTTGGCTCGGCGTCGCGGGCACCGCGCTGGTCATCCTGTTGCTGGTGGTGCTCGGCAACCCCGGCTCCGGTGGCATCTACGCGCCGGAGTTCCTGCCCGGGGTGCTGCGCGGCATGCACCGCTGGAACATCCCCGGGCTCGCCAACGACCTGACCAAGGCGGCTGTGTACTTCGACTGGCGGTCCGCCGGCTGGCCCGCGACCGCCCTCGCGCTCTGGACGGCGCTCGGCATCGTCGGGTTGGTCAGCGCCAGCGTCGTCCGCGGTCGCCGGGCCGCCGCCCACCACGGATCGCCCCGTCCGGACGCCGCTGCCAACCGGCACGGTGGTTGAGATCACGCCCGAAAACGCCGCCTCGGCGACAGTGGATCACCAGGGGGCCCTCCAGACACCCGGTGCGCGCGGATACCATCCAGTAAGTCGGACAGCGCTGTCCTTCGTAACCACGTGAGGGAGCGCACCGTGACTGACCAGCACGACCACGACGGCCCCGACGCCGCGCTGCGTGCCGACATCCGCCGGCTCGGCACCCTGCTCGGGCAGACGCTGGCCCGCCAGGAGGGCCGACCACTCCTCGACCTCGTCGAGGAGATCCGCGCCCAGGTCCGCAGCGACGTTCCGGCAGCCGCCCACCGCCTCGGCGGGCTCGACGTCACCACCGGCACCAAGCTGGCCCGCGCCTTCTCCACCTACTTCCACCTGGCGAACATCACCGAGCAGGTGCACCGGGCGCGGGATCTGCGCCGCCGCCGCGCGATGCAGGGCGGCTGGCTGGACCAGGCCGCCAAGATGATCGCCGAGCGCGGGGTGCCGGCCGAGGAGATCGCCAACGCGGCCCGTCGGCTGGCGGTGCGCCCGGTCTTCACCGCCCACCCGACCGAGGCGGCCCGCCGCTCGATCCTGTCCAAGCTGCGGGCGATCGCCGACGAGTTGGACACCGAGACCGCAAACGCGATCCTCTACGGCGCCAGCGACGAGGGCCCGGCCAACCGCCGGCTGGCCGAGCTGCTCGATCTGATGTGGCAGACCGACGAGCTGCGCCTCGACCGGCCGGACCCGACCGACGAGGCCCGCAACGCCATCTACTACCTGCGCGACCTCTACGCCGAGGCCGCCCCGCAGGTGCTCGACGACCTGGCCGACACGCTGCGCACCCTCGGCGTGGAGACGTCACCGACGGCCCGGCCGCTGAGCTTCGGCACCTGGATCGGCGGCGACCGCGACGGCAACCCGTTCGTCACCCCGGCGGTCACCCGCGAGGTGCTGACCATCCAACACGAGCACGGCATCGCGGCCACCGAGAAGGCGATGGACCACCTCATCAACGAGGTCTCCGTCTCCCGCCGGCTGCGCGGGGTGTCCCTGGACCTCTCCGCCAGCCTCGCCGCCGACCTGGACGCGCTGCCCGAGGTGGCGACGCGGTTCCGGCGGGTCAACGCGGAGGAGCCGTACCGGCTCAAGGCACGCTGTGTGAAGGCGAAGCTCGCCAACACCCGGCAGCGGCTGCGGCAGGGCACCGCGCACGTACCGGGCCGGGACTACCGGGGCTCCGCCGAGCTGATCGCCGACCTGGACCTGCTGCGCGCCTCGCTGGCCCGCAACTCCGGGCAGCTCACCGCCGTCGGCCGGCTGGCCTCCACCATCCGCACGGTCTCCGCGTTCGGCCTGCACCTGGCCACCATGGACGTCCGGGAGCACGCCGAGGCACACCACGCGGTGCTCGCCCAGCTCTACGAGGCCGTCGGCGAGGTCTCCGACTATCCGGCGCTGACCCGGCTGGAACGCACCAAGCTGCTGGCCGACGAGCTGACCGGCCGCCGACCGCTCTCCACCCTCGACACGCCCCTCACCGAGCCCACCCGCAAGACGTTCGACGTGTTCAGCACGATCCGGGAGGCCCAGGACCGGTTCGGCACCGAGGTCATCGAGTCGTACATCATCTCGATGACAATGGGTATCGACGACGTGCTGGCCGCTGTGGTGCTGGCCCGCGAGGCCGGCCTCGTGGACGTGCACAGCGGGCGGGCCCGGATCGGGTTCGTGCCGCTGCTGGAGACCCCGGCCGAGCTGAACGCCGGCGGCGAACTCCTCGACGACCTGCTGTCGCTGCCCGCGTACCGGGCCCTGGTGAGCGCCCGCGGCGACGTGCAGGAGGTCATGCTCGGCTACTCCGACTCGAACAAGGAAGCCGGGATCACCACCAGCCAGTGGTCGATCCACCGGGCGCAGCGCGCGTTGCGCGACGTGGCCGCCCGACACGGGGTGCACCTGCGGCTGTTCCACGGCCGGGGTGGCACGGTCGGGCGCGGCGGCGGCCCGACGCACGAGGCGATCCTGGCTCAGCCGTACGGCACGTTGGACGGCGCGATCAAGGTGACCGAGCAGGGCGAGGTGATCTCCGACAAGTACACCCTGCCGTCACTGGCCCGGGAGAACCTGGAACTCACCCTCGCCGCTGTGCTCCAGGCGACCCTGCTGCACACCGCACCACGGCAGCCGGCCGAGATGTTGGAGCGCTGGGACGCCACAATGGACGTGGTCTCCGAGTCGGCGTACCGGTCCTACCGCTCGCTCGTCGAGGACCCGGACCTGCCGGCGTACTTCTGGGCCTCCACCCCCACCGAGCTGCTCGGCGCGCTGAACATCGGCTCCCGGCCGGCGAAGCGCCCGAACACCGGCGCGGGGCTCTCCGGCCTGCGGGCCATTCCATGGGTGTTCGGGTGGACGCAGACCCGGCAGATCGTGCCTGGTTGGTTCGGCGTGGGTTCCGGGCTGGCCGCCGCCCGCGAGGCAGGCCTGGCGGACGTGCTCGCCGAGATGCACCGCAACTGGCACTTCTTCCGTACGTTCCTGTCGAACGTCGAGATGATGGTGACAAAGACCGACCTGAGCATCGCCCGCCGGTACGTCGAGACCCTGGTGCCGAAGAAGTTGCACCCGATCTTCGAACAGATCGAGCAGGAGTACGAGCTGACCAAGCGGGAGGTGCTGGCGGTGACCGCCTCGCCCGCCCTGCTGGAAAACTCGCCGGTGCTCCAGCGCACCCTGGCCGTACGCGACACCTACCTGGAGCCGCTGCACCATCTCCAGGTGGCGCTGCTGCGGCAGTACCGGGAGTCCGGTGCCGCCGGCCGGGCGGTGGCCACCGCACCTGGCGGCCGACGCGCGCCGAGCGACGGCACCGCCCTGGAGCGGGCACTGCTCACCACTGTGAACGGCATCGCCGCCGGGATGCGCAACACCGGCTGACCAGGCAGAACCGACCGTCGACCTAGTCGATCATGGAGTTGTGGTGGCCGCTTCGCCCTCGTAAGAGGCTTTTGCGGGGCACCACAACTCCATGATCGACCGACTGGGCAGGTTAGAAGTCGCCACCACCGAAATCGCCACCACCGAAATCGCCGCCACCGAAGTCCCCAAAACCGCCGAAGTCGCCAGCGGCGTAGTCCCCGCCGCCGTAATCCCCGCCGGAGTCCCCACCCTGGTCGCTGCCGCCGAAGTCCCCACCCTGGTCGCCGCCGTCGCCGCCCTGGTCGAAACCGTCCCCGAAGCCCTCCTGGTAGCCGGCGTCATAGCCGTACCCGGGGTCGGCGAAGGCCGGCGAGAACAGCGCGTCGGCGATCAGGATGCCGCCGAGCACACCGGCGCCGGCGCCCAGTGCCGTCTTCCACCACGGCGTCGAGTACCAACCGGCCGGCACCGGCCGACCCTGATAACGCCCACCGGGGTAGTAGTAGGGCGTGTCCCGGCCGGGCTGCGGGCCGGCGCGGAAGGTCTGCCCCTGCACGTCGACCTCGCGCTCCTTGGTGAGCTGCCCCACGCCGCGGGCGGCGGCCAGCGTCGGCACCTCCGGGCCCGGGTCGATACCCAGCGCGGTACGCGCCGCCCGGATGTACGCCAGCCCTTCCAGCGCGGTTTCCCGGGCCAACCCGAACTGGTGCGGCGTACGGGCCTGCTCCAACTGCGAGCCGGCCGCGTTGTACCGCTCACCGGCGTCGGCAAGCGCCTGGCGGACCGCTGGTTCGTCACCGTGCAGGTTCATCAACTGGCCGCCGAGACGCTCGTACCACCGCTGCGCCTCCGCACGGGCGTCGCCGAGCGCGGTGCGTTGGCGGGCACTGGCCTGGGCGCGGACGAGCGCCGCGGCACCCAACGCGCCAACCAGCACGACGGCGAGGCAGAGCACAAGTTCCATGACAACGAACGTACCCCCGGCCCGCACGTCGTACCGGTCTGGCAAGCTCCGGTGATGGACGTCTCGACGCTGCTCGTCGTGATCGTGTGCCTCGGTGCCGGCGGCGCGGTGGGTTGGCTCGCGGCCCGGTCCCGTTCGGCAGCGGACATCGCCCGCCTCGATGCCACCCTGGCCGCCACCAGGGAGGGCGAGGGCCGGCTGGAGCAGTCGATGCGGGCGTTGGGTTACGAGGCCACCGCGCAGTCTCAGGAGGCGGTGGCCCGGGCGGTCGCGCCGCTGCACGACACCCTGCGTCGCTACGAGCAGCGGGTGGCCGAGCTGGAACACGACCGGGTCGACGCGTACGCCGAGCTGCGTGAGCAGGTCCGGTCGATGACCGCCGTCTCCGGTGAGCTGCGCACCGAGACCAAGCAACTGGTGGCGGCGCTGCGCGCGCCGCAGGTGCGCGGGCGGTGGGGTGAGCACCAGCTGCGCCGGATCGTCGAGGCGGCCGGGATGCTGGAGCACTGCGACTTCGCCGAGCAGGTCACCGCCGCCACCGACCAGCAGGTGGTCCGACCGGATCTGGTGGTCCGGCTGCACGGCGGCCGATCGGTGGTGGTGGACGCCAAGGCGCCGTTCGACGCGTACCTGACGGCCATGGAGGCCCGGGACGAGCGTGGTCGCGACACCCACCTCGACGCGCACGCCCGGCACCTGCGGGGGCACGTCGACGCGCTGGCGGCCAAGTCGTACTGGTCGGCGTTCGACAACTCGCCGGAGTTCGTGGTGCTGTTCGTCCCCGCCGATCCGTTCCTCGACGTCGCACTCCAGCGTGACCCGACGCTGCTGGAGCACGCCTTCACCCGCAACGTGGTGCTTGCCACGCCGGCGACGCTCGTCGCCCTGCTCCGCACTGTCGCCTACTCGTGGCGGCAGGAGGCGCTGGCCCGCAACGCGCTCGCTGTGCACACCCTCGCCCGCGAGCTCTACGGTCGGCTCTCCACCCTGGGCGACCACGTGGGCAAGCTCGGGTCGTCGCTGGCCGGGGCGGTGACCGCGTACAACCGGGCGGTCGGCTCGTTGGAGGCCCGGGTGCTGGTCAGCGCCCGTAAGCTCGCCGAGTTGGGCGTGTCGGACGAGGAGTTGGCCACGCCCGCGCAGGTCGAGTTGACGCCCCGACAGCCGCAGGCACCCGAGCTTGCCGATCCGGCAGACGACGAGGTCACGGCCCGCTAATCGGCGCCGGTCAGGAGCGGTTGGCGTTCGACACGACGAACGGGGTGCCCTGCTGACAGGTGGTCATCATGCCGGGCTCGGCCCGGCCGGTGACCTCCACCCGCGTGCCCGGGGTGAGCACGTCCCGCGGCCCGCCGAGCAGCAGGTAGCCGTCGAGCAGGACGCACTTTGGCTCCACCCCGGCCCGCACGACGCCGCTCAGGGTGGTGGCCCGAACCCCCGGGGGCGTGCTCGGACCGCCCGGCTTCGGCCGCGACGGCGTGCTGCTCGGGGCGGGGTCGACGATCGACGGCGTGCTGCTCGGGGCGGGGTCGACGATCGACGGCGTGCTGCTCGGGGCGGTGGTGGTCGGGTCGGTGGTGGTCGGGCTGGTCACCGGCTGCGTCTCCGTGGGCGTTGCCGGCGGGGTCGCAGTGGGGGTGCCGCCTCCGGCGTTCCCGCTGCCGCAGGCGCTCAGCGCCACGCAGATGGTCAGCGCGGAGACGGCGAGCCGAAAGGTCCTCATGCCGGATCTGACGTACGCCGGGTCGACTTCGTTCCCGCGATCAGCCGCGCGCCGCCGCTGCCTTCATGTCCCGCTTCAGCTCCTGCGGGAGGGAGAACGTGAGCCGCTCGTTCGCGGTGGTGATTTCCTCGACGTCGGCGAAGCCCCGGGCGGCGAGGTAGGCGAGCACCTCCTGGACCAGGTCGTCCGGGACGCTCGCGCCGGAGGTCAGGCCGACAGTGTTGGCCCCCTCCAGCCAGGCGTCGTCGATCTCGTGGGCGAAGTCGACAAGGTGACCGGCGCGGGCGCCCGCGTCCAGGGCGACCTCGACCAGTCGGACCGAGTTGGAGGAGTTCGTCGAGCCGACCACGATCACCACGTCGCACTCGGGGGCGATCTCCTTGACCACGTGCTGCCGGTTGGAGGTGGCGTAGCAGATGTCGTCGCTGGGTGGGGACTGCAGCAGCGGCAGCCGCTGCTTGAGCCGGGCCACCGTCTCCAGCGTCTCGTCGACCGAGAGCGTGGTCTGGGAGAGCCAGACCACCTTCTCCGGGTCGCGGACGGTGACCTTGTCAGCGCCGTCCGGCCCGTCGACAAGTTGGATGTGCGCGGGGGCCTCACCGGCGGTGCCGACGACCTCCTCGTGCCCCTCGTGGCCGATGAGCAGGATGTCGTAGTCCTCGGCGGCGAACCGCTTCGCCTCGTGGTGCACCTTGGTGACCAGCGGGCAGGTCGCGTCGATCGCCTTCAGCGAGCGCTGCCTGGCCTGCTCGTAGACCTCGGGGGCGACGCCGTGCGCGGAGAAGATGACGGTGGACCCCTCCGGCACCTCCTCGTTCTCCTCCACGAAGATCGCGCCCTGGGCCTCCAGGGTCTGCACCACGTGCTTGTTGTGCACGATCTGCTTGCGCACGTAGATCGGGGCGCCGTAGAGCTTCAGTGCTTCCTCGACGGTCTGCACCGCGCGGTCCACGCCGGCGCAGTAGCCGCGCGGCTTCGCCAGGAGCACGCGCTTGCCGGTCCGGAGAGTCGCCTCAGCCTCAGTCACCCACCCATCGTACGTGCCAACCCCCCAACGGCCACCACACCACAACCCCACCCCGAACCCACCCCCACCTTCGTCGATCATGAAGTTAGCGCTGCGACACGCCGACACAGAGGGCAATAACTTCATGATCGACGGGTCAGGCGGGCCGGGTCGTAGGGTGGGCGGGTGAGCTTGGGGGCTGGGGTGGGGACTGGGGCTGGGGGCGGGGCCCGGAGCAGCGCTGAGGAGCCCTGGCCCGTTCGGGTCGTGTCGCAGAAGGTGGGGGCATGGATCGCCAAGCTGGGCTGGGTGTGGGTGGATGGGCAGGTGGCGCAGATCAGCCGCCGCCCCGGGGCCGGCACCGTCTTCCTCACCCTGCGTGACCCGTCGGCCGACCTGAGCCTGACCGTCACCACCAACCGGGACGTACTGGACGCCGGCGCCCCGGAGCTGCGCGAGGGTGCCCGCGTGGTGCTGCACGCCAAGCCGGAGTTCTACGCCGCCCGGGGCACCCTGAGCCTGCGCGCCGACGAGATCCGCCAGGTGGGGCTCGGTGAGCTGCTGGCCCGGTTGGAGAAGCTCAAGAAGCTGCTCGCCGCCGAAGGGCTCTTCGACCGGACGCGTAAGCGTCGGCTGCCGTTCCTCCCCAACCGGATCGGGCTGATCACGGGCCGTGCGTCGGCCGCCGAGCGGGACGTGCTGACCAATGCCCGGCGGCGCTGGCCGGCGGTGGAGTTCCGCACCGTCAACGTGGCCGTACAGGGGGCCGCCGCGGTGCCCGACATCGTCGCGGCGCTGAAGGTGCTCGACGCCGACGAGAGCATCGACGTGATCGTCATCGCCCGGGGCGGTGGCGGCATCGAGGACCTGCTCCCCTTCTCCGACGAGGCGCTCTGCCGGGCCGTCTTCGCCTGCCGTACCCCGGTGGTCAGCGCCATCGGCCACGAGACCGACGCGCCACTCATCGACTACGTCGCCGACCTGCGGGCCTCCACCCCCACCGACGCGGCCAAGCGGATCGTCCCCGACCTCACCGAGGAGGTACGCCTCATCGGCCAGGCCCGGCACCGCCTCGAACGGGCGGTCCGCAACCTGGTGGACCGGGAGACGCACCGGCTCGACGGGCTGCGGTCGCGGCCGGTGCTGGCCCGCCCGCAGGTGATGGTGGAGCATCGGGCCACCGAGCTGGCCGCGCTGCGCCAGCGGGCCGGCCGCTGCCTGGATCACCGGCTCACCGCCGCCGACGATGATCTGCGGCACACCCTCGCCCGGCTGCGCGCGCTCTCCCCCGCCGCCACCCTCGACCGGGGGTACGCGATCGTGCAGCGCACGGACGGCCACGTGGTGCGCGCGGCGGCCGAGGTGGGCAAGGGCGACCCCCTGCGGGTACGCCTCGCCGAGGGCGAGCTGAGCGCGACCGTCGACGGCTGAGCCTGGGCATCCCCGCCCGTGTCACACGTCCGGCTCGTAACCCGATGCGGCCAGGTGAGCCCGAACGCGCTCCACCTCCGCCGGCAGTGGCCGTCGGGTGCTCAGCGCCGCAGCGGCATCGTTCTCCACGACCACTACCTCACCGTCGACGAACTCCGCGACCAGGCGGGCAAGCCCTCGTTCGGAGAAATCCTCGGACATCACGACGAGAAGTGGCAGGTAGTCCTTCTCCGGCAGGCCGTCCGGATAGGCCCGACGGAGGACGTGCAGGGACGGCAGGAGCCAGTCCGGCAGCACGACGACCTCCTGAACGAGTTCGACTGATGGACTGCGACGTCGAGATCAACCTCGGGGCGACTGCGCCCCGCGAGGTCGCAGTCAGCGGTGCGGATCGGATCGCGCTCGGACGGGACGTCTCGCGTGCCACGACGCGCCGGCCGGCAGGCGGACCCGCGGCCGGGCAGCCCGCCGCCGGTGTGGTGGGATGGGTGCGATGAGCGACGAGAAGGATGCCGGGCCGGACGAGCGGCTCAGTTACGAGCAGGCCCGCGCCGAGCTGGCGTCGGTGGTCGAACGGCTGGAGGCCGGCGGCACGTCCCTGGAGGAGTCGCTGGCGCTCTGGGAGCGTGGTGAGGCGCTGACGGTGATCTGTCAACGCTGGCTGGACGGCGCGCGGGCACGCATCGACGCCGCCCGGCCGGAGCCCGGGTCCTGACCGACCGCCGGTGGGGCGGCCGGAGCCGCCCCACGCGGTCAGGTCAGTTGTTGAACAGGCTGTACAGCTCGGCCGGCGCCTCGACGACCTGGTCCGCTGGCGGCTTCTGCGCGGCGGTGGCGGCGTCGTAGTCGGAGTACGTCATCTTGATCTCCTGGGCGGCGGTCTGCCCGGCGGCTGGCAACTGCAGCACCAGTTCGCTGAGCCGGCCCTGCGGGTCCACCTTCGCGGTGAACGGGACCGTCTTCGCCTGGGTGCCCAGCGCGGCGATCGTGGCCGCGTTCAGCGAGCCCGCCTCGGCGGCCTTGGTGATGTCGATGGTGCCCGCGTACGCGCCGGTGCCGGTGCTGCGGACCTCGGTGATGCCCTGGGTCAGCACCGCGCTGCCGGCCGGGTCGACCTTGTCGAAGTCGAAGCCGAGGTTGCGGTTGCCCTTGATCCGGGCCTGGTCCAGGTGCTGGTACTTGCCGAGGTTGAGCTGTTTGATGGCGGGCAGGCTGTCGGCGGTCGGTCCGGTCAGCTCCAGTTTCACCCAGCTGTCCGGCTTGAAGTGGATCACGTCGAGCTTCATCGCGAGGTCGGATGAGGGGCCGCCGATGGCGAACTTCATCGCCGCGCTCTGGCTCGGCTGGTGCACCTGCCCCTCGGCCGTGGAGCCGGCACCGGCGAGGGTGAACCGGAAGTTTCCGTTGCTGATCGCCTTGGTGGAGTCGAGCAGCGCCTGCTTGGCGTCACCAGCCGCCGGGGCACCGGAGGGGGCCGCCGTGCCGGACGCGGTCACCGTCGGGGCGGCGGTCGAGCCGGTGGTGCCGTTTCCGCCGCTGGCGCAGGCGGCCAGCGCGGGCGTGATCAGGGCGGCGGCCAGCAGGCCGGCGCTGAGTCGTCGAACAGTCATATGTGTCTCCCAAGAGGGTCACCCGA
Organism: Micromonospora sp. NPDC049047; assembly: GCF_040649135.1. Taxonomy (NCBI): domain Bacteria; kingdom Bacillati; phylum Actinomycetota; class Actinomycetes; order Micromonosporales; family Micromonosporaceae; genus Micromonospora; species Micromonospora sp. NPDC049047. The sequence continues at coordinate 149,965 of NZ_JBEZEY010000007.1, read as the reverse complement.
CCACCTTGACGGCGCCGGACACCGGGCGACGCGGCAGCACCGTCGGCCGCGCCGCGCGATCCGGGCCGAGCAACGCGCCCGGGTCACTCCCTCCTTGTTCCCAGTCGACGCGTCGAACAATCACCCTTATCGTCCGGTTGCTCGCGCCAACCTGCCCCGAAAAGCGGGATCGGGGTGGCCCAGGGCCACCCCGATCCGTCGTGCCGATCTACTTGAACATCTCGTACGTCGCGGCCGAGGCCTCGACGACCTTGTCCGCCGGCGGCTTCTTCGCGCCGGTGCCGGCGCCGTAGCCGGCGTACCCGATCTTGATGTCGTGCGCGGCGGTCTCGCCGGCGGCCGGCACCGAGATGACCAACTCGGTGAGGCGACCCTGCGGGTCCAGTTTGGCGGTGAACGGCAGCGCCTTGGCCTGCGCGCCCAGCGCGGTGACGACATCCTCGTCGAGAGCGACCGACTCGGCGGAGGCGCTGATGTCGATCTTGCCGGCGTAGGTGCCCTCGCCGGTCTTCTGCACGTCCGTCACGGCCTTGACCAGCGTCTCGCTGTCGGTCGGGTCGAGCGCCTCCGGGTCGAGCTGGAGGTCCTTGATGCCCTTGACCTTGGTCTTGTCGAGGTGCTGGTACTTGCCCTTGTTCTTCGCCATTTCGGGGACCATGGCGGCCATGGCACCGCCGACGTCCAACTTCACCCAACTCTCCGAGTCGATGTAGATGAGGTCCATCTCCATCGACACGTCCTGGGAGGCGTCGCCCAGCTTCATGGTCAACTGCGCGCTGTTGCTCGGCTTGTGCACCAGGCCGCTGCCGGCCAGGTTGGCGCCCGCCAGCGTGAAGGTGAAGTCGCCCTTGGCGGCCTCCTTCGTGGAGGCGAGCAGCGCCTCCTTCGGGTCGGCCGGCACGGCCGGCGCGGCCGGGCTGGATGCGGCGGCCGGCTCGGCAGCGTCGGACTTGCACGCGGCCAGGCCGGGGACGAGCAGGGTGGCGGCGAGGAAGCCGAAGCTCCACCGTCGAATGTTCACTGAGATCTCACTTCACCAGGATGGACATGGCCCGGCCGCATCGTGCGGACCGGACCGAGCCGAGGGAGCGTAACGGATCCCGCCCGGCGATGCGGGGGCGTATCGATCTCAGGCTGTCAGCGCAGCGCGCCAGCGAGTTCGCGCAGCTCGTTGTCCCGGGCGTCACCGACGACGAGCACTGTGCGGGTCGGTTCCAGCAGAACCAGCGCCTGCTGGTTCCCCCGGGCCGTGTAGCGCTGCCAGGTGCGCCCGGCCAGCTCCGTCGGACCCTGTGGCTGACTCTGGTCGGTCAGCTCGACGGGGAGCAGTCGCTCTGCGGGGACGTTGCTCTGCAGCAGCTGGACACCCCGCCCCTCCGGCGTCAGGTAGCCGATCCGCAGGTTCGCGCCGCCCTCGACGGTCTGGTAGCGGGCGCTGACCGTACGCCAGCCGGAGCCAAGCCCCTGCGGCTCACTCACCGGGAAGGTGTTCGCCGAGCGCGCCTGCTCGATCGCCGGGGCCGCATCGACAGTGGTGGGCTGGTCGCCGCCGAGGAAACCCCTGTAGAACGCCAGCAGCAGCGCGATCGGGATCAGCAGCACCAACAGCGAGATCGCCATGTCCTTGGGCGAGCGCTCGGCCTTGGTCGACGCCGCAGCCACCCGTGGCGGTGGGGCGGGCCGCTCACCGGTCCCCGTGGCATCGGCGGCATCACCCGGTCGGGCGACCGAAGGCCGCGCCGACGGGTCCGGCGCCGGCTCACCAGCAGCCGGCGCTCGCTCACCAGCGACGAGGGCCGGCTCGCCGGCAGCCGGAGACGAGCCACCGACGACATGGGCCGGCTCGTCGGCAGACGGAGACGACTCACCGGCGACAAGGGCCGGCTCGCCGGTGGCCGGCGCCGTCGGACCGGTCGCGGCGGGCTCGGCGTCGACCGGCGGCTGACCGTCGGGTGGCGTGCGGTCGGCGGGTACGCGGTCGGCAGGCTGTGCGGGTTCCACCCCACCATCTTCGCAGCCGCCCGACCGGCGGTATCCAGGCCATCACCGCCCCGCGCCGACGCCCGGTCGGCCATCGTGTGAGGATCAGCGACAAAGCCGGCAGCGGGTCCGCTCCGCCGCCGGCCGTCCCCGCACCGTCGCGAGGAGGAGCAGCCGTCATGACGAACACCAGGACGCGGATCCCACAGGATCTCGACCGTAACCTCGCCCTCGACCTGGTCCGGGTCACCGAGGCCGCCGCGATGGCGGCCGGTCGGTGGGTGGGTCGGGGAGACAAGGAGGGCGGCGATGGCGCGGCCGTCGACGCCATGCGCAAGCTGATCAACTCGATCCAGATGCGCGGCGTGGTGGTGATCGGTGAGGGCGAAAAAGACAACGCCCCGATGCTCTTCAACGGCGAACACGTCGGCGACGGCACCGGCCCCGAGGTGGACGTCGCCGTCGACCCGGTCGACGGCACCACGCTGATGAGCAAGGGCATGCCGAACGCCGTCGCGGTGCTGGCCGTCTCCGAACGGGGCGCCATGTTCGACCCCAGCGCCGTCTTCTACATGGAGAAGCTCGCCGTCGGGCCGGCGTACGCCGACGTGGTGGACATCAACGCCGGGGTGGCCGAAAATCTGCGCCGGATCGCCAAGGTCAAGGGCACCGACGTCTCCGAGGTCACGGTCTGCGTGCTGGACCGCAGCCGCCACGACGACCTGGTCACCCAGATCCGCCGGACCGGGGCGGGCATCCGGTTCATCTCCGACGGTGACATCGCGGGCTCCATCGCGGCCGCCCGGGGCGAGTCGGAGGTCGACGTGCTGATGGGCATCGGCGGCACGCCGGAGGGCATCATCTCCGCCTGCGCCCTGAAGTGCATGGGCGGTGCGATGCAGGCCAAACTCTGGCCGCGCGACGAGCAGGAGCGGGAGAAGGCGCTCGCCGCCGGGCACGACCTGGACCGGGTGCTGGGCACCGACGACCTGGTCACCGGGGACAACTGCTTCTTCGTGGCGACCGGGGTGACCTCCGGGGACCTGCTGCGCGGGGTGCGGTACCGGGCCGGCGGCGCGTACACCCAGTCGATCGTGATGCGGTCGAAGAGCGGCACCATCCGGGTGATCGACTCGTACCACCGGCTGGAGAAGTTGGCGCTCTACTCCGCTGTCGACTTCGACGGTCGTCCGTTGGCCGAGCAGGAGTGACAGCCGTCCACACGGAAACACCGCAGAGCCTGTCGGCCGCCCGCCGGATCACCGGCGTCGCGCTGGCGTCCGTCTCCGGGGTCGCGGTGGCGTTGCAGTCCCGGATCAACGGCGAGTTGGGAGTACGCCTCGGCGACGGCTTCGCCGCCGCGATCATCTCGTTCGGCATCGGCCTGTTGGTGCTCCTGGTGCTGGTGCCCGCCACCGCGGCCGGACGGCGGGGCCTGATCCGGGTGCGGCGTGCGCTCACCACTGGCACGCTGCGGCCGTGGCAGTGCCTCGGTGGCATGTGCGGCGCATTCCTGGTGGCCTCCCAGGGCCTCACCATCGGCACGCTGGGCGTCGCGGTCTTCACCGTGGCCGTGGTCGCCGGTCAGTCCGGTAGCAGCCTCGCCGTGGACCGGGCCGGCATCGGTCCGACCGGTCGACAGCCGGTGACCCGGCAACGGCTGGCCGGCGCGGCGCTCACCGTGCTCGCTGTCGGCCTGGCGGTCGGCGACCGGCTCGGCACCCCGGGCACGCTGGCGCTGGCCCTGCTGCCGCTGGTCGCCGGGATGGGCACCGCCTGGCAGCAGGCGGTGAACGGGCGGGTCCGGGCGGCGGCCGACAGCGCGTTGACCGCGACACTCGTCAACTTCGCCGTCGGCACCGTCACCCTGCTCGTGGCGTTCGCCATCGACCTCGCGGTACGCGGTTGGCCGACCGGTCACCTGCCGAGCGAGCCGTGGCTCTACCTGGGCGGCCCGATCGGCATCGTGTTCATCGCGATCGCCGCCGCGATCGTGCGGTTCACCGGGGTACTGCTGCTCGGCCTGGCCACGATCGCCGGCCAGATCGTGGGGGCGGTCCTGCTGGACCTGGTGCTGCCCACGGCGGCCTCCCACCCGGGCCTGAACACCCTGCTCGGTGCCGCGCTGACAATGGTGGCGGTGCTGATCGCGGCGTTGGCACCACCGGCCCGCCGCTGACCGGGGCGTCGCCGAACGGTCAGTCCGGCGGGAGCTGCGCCGGGTAGGGCGGCCGGAGCTGCGGCGGAGGCGGGTCAGGTGCCGCCGGTAGGCGCGGAGGGTGGGGTGCGTTCGGGTAGGGCGGATCGGACGCCGCCGGCGGACGCGGAGGGTGGGGCGCGCTCGGGTACGGCAGATCAGACGCCGCCGGCGGACGCGGAGGGTAGGGCGCGCTCGGGTAGGGCGGATAGGGCGGGCGCGGCGGGTACCTGTTCTCGAACGCGCGGACCGGGTCGACCAACCCGGCGATCCGGAGGGCCAGCAGCATGCCCGGCACCGTGCCCAACAGGGCGAGCAACACCGCGAACCGGGTCTGCGACGGGGTGCCGTGCAGCCAACCGATGAGCGGCAGCCCGGCCATGACGACGGTGAGCAGGAGCCCGGCCAGGGCCCATCCGATCCAGCGGGGCAGCGCCCCCTGGTAGGAGGCTCGGACCATCAGGGTCACCGCCGTCAGGAGGCACGCCGGCAGAACGACGACCATCAGGGAATCGAATGTCGAGTAGTCGTCGTTGCGCTCCCAGGCCAGGGCCAGCACGATCCCCGCGGCCAGCATCACCCCGCTGCCGGCGACTCCCCACCAGCGTGGCCCTCCAGCACGTCGGATCGCCAGGTGGGCGGCGAGCACTGTGACAGTGACACCGAGGCTCAGCGCGAGCGCGAAGGCGAGCAACACATCGGTCTGGCGGTCGCCGGGCTCGCCCCGTTCCAGCACTGTCGGATCGTTCCAGCGGGTGTCCGGGGTGTCCCGCTGGCCGGGGAAGCCGTCCCGTCGCCACCCGCCGTCCGACCCCCGGCGCAGGAAGCCGTCCCGACCGTTTGCGACAAGCACCTCGTGGCCACCGGCGCCGGCGGGATAGACGATCAGATCACGGGAGGCGAAGTGCTGGCTGATGTCGCCCGGACTGTCGAACCGGCGGGCGAACGCCTCCCGACGCGTGTCCGACACCTCCCAGGCCACCTGCCACGTCGTACCGGCGTCGTCGCTCTGCTCCACCCGCAGGTGATTGGGGACCACCCGGTAACACCGCTGCGGCTGGGCCGGCACGCACGCCTGCCGCTGCCCGACCTCCGGCCCTGACAACAGCTGTTCCTCGGCGACCTCGGCGGGTCGCCAGGTGTTCCCCCCGTCCGCACTCACCGACCACTTGCCGTCGGCTGGCTCAACCGGCCAACTCTCATTGTCGTAGCCCGAGCCGATCGACACCGCCGGCTGACCGTCGAGCAGAGCGGTGCCCACCGCGTACGGGAAGTGCAGCACGCTCGTCGCGGCCACCGCCAGCACCGCCGGCGGCAGCAGCACGAACAGTCGGACCAGCCGGGCGGTGCGTCGGCGCACCGGTCGGCGACGTGACCGGGTCCAACTCCACAGGGCCAGACCGAGCGCCGGCAGGGTCAGCAGGTCGGTCCGGTCGGCCCGGACCAGCGACGGCCCGGCCAGCACGGTCCAGGCCGACGAGGCCACCTCGGCGGCGTACCCGCTGGATTTGACGAGCGCGAACCCGGCGCCCACCGCGACCAGCCCGCTCAGCGCGGCCACCCGAGCCGGCAACCGCGGCACCAGGAGGGTCAGCAGCACCGCGACCAGCGGCGGGGCGAGCACCAGGCCGGCGACGTCGCTCAGCTTGCCGGTCAGCGGGCCGGGGAAGGCCGGCTTCAGCACATGGTCGTTGACAGGCAGCAGGACCAGGGCGAGCAGGGTGGTGGGGTGGCCGAGCCAGGAAAGGGTCGTCGGTGCGCCGTCGTGCCGTGCCTCGGGGCCGGTCATCCTCTCAGGGTCCGACCGAGGTGTCTCGATCCGGACACGGGTCGGTCCGAGTCCGATACCGACGGTCAGCCGGCGTCGGAGGAGTGCCCCGGAAAAAGGTGTGCGCTCGGGTCGATGGCCACCGCCGCGTTGTTGACCGCCGTCGCCGCCTCACCGAAGCCGGTGGCGATCAGCCGCACCTTGCCCGGGTATTCGGTGATGTCGCCCGCGGCGAACACCCGGGGCAGGTTGGTGGCCATCGCGCTGTCCACCAGGATGTGCCGGCGGTCCAGCCGTAGCCCCCACTCGGCCAGCGGGCCCAGGTCGGCGGTGAAGCCCAGCGCGGCGACCACGGTGTCCACCGGCAGCGTTTCGGTGGCACCACCGCGGACGGTCACCTCGGCGGCGGTCACCGCGCCCTCCCCGATCAGGCGGCTGACCTCGGCGTTCACCACCACCCGTACCGGTAGGGAGAGCACTCGGGCGACCGTCGAGGCGTGCGCCCGGAACTTTTCCCGGCGGTGCACCAGGGTCACCGATCGGGCGAGTGGTTGCAGCGCCAACGCCCAGTCGAAGGCGGAGTCGCCACCACCGACGATCAGCACGTCCCGGTCGGCGAGCTCGGCCGGCTGGGTGACGAAGTAGACGATCCCGGTGCCGGGAGCGCCGTCGGCGCACGGCAGTGGGCGCGGGCTGAAGCTGCCGAGGCCGCCGGTGATCACGACCGCGCCGCAGCTGAGCTGCTCGCCCCCGGCCAGACCGAGCACCGGGCGGCCGTCGGCGTACGAGAGTTTCTCGGCACGGGTGTTGAGCAGGTACCGGGGTGCGAACGGGGCGGCCTGGGCGACCAGGTTGGCCACCAGGTCCCGGCCCTTGATGGCGGGGAAGCCGGCCACGTCGAGGATCAGCTTTTCCGGGTACATGGCGGTGACCTGACCGCCGGGCTCGGGCAGCGCGTCGATCACCGCCACCGACAGCCCCCGGAACCCGGCGTAGTACGCGGCGAAGAGACCGGCCGGACCGGCCCCGATCACGGCGATATCGACCTCGCGCATGGCGTACCGTCGCTTTCCGCTTACGGATCAACGCTTGCTGATCTCGACCGTAGGCGGGCGGGGGCGGTCCGGCAAGCACGTCTCAGGGGCCACGCCGGGGAATTGGTCAGGGCATGCTGAGCGTGGAACCGGAGTAGTCCGGTCCGTCCACCGTCGGGCGTCGACGACGGAACAGGATCGCCGCCACCACCCCGCCGAGCAGGCCGAACAGGTGGCCCTGCCAGGAGATCCGCTCGTCGGTGGGGAGGATGCCGACAAGTTGCCAGCCGTAGAGCAGGCCGACAAGCAGGAAGACCGCGAAGTTCCACCAGCTGCGTTCGACGATGCCCCGGGTGAGCAGGATGCCCAGGTAGCCGAAGATGACGCCGCTGGCGCCGACAACCACCGAGTTGGGCGAGCCGGTGAACCAGACGCCGAGGCCGCTGACCAGGATGATGATCAGGGTCGACCAGAGGAAGCGGCGGGCGCCAGCCGCCAGCACGAAGGTGCCCAGCAGGATCAGCGGGATGCTGTTGCTGTAGAGGTGGTCGAAGCCGTGGTGCAGGAACGGGGAGAAGAAGACCCCGTCCAACCCTTCGATGCGCTGCGGGATGATGCCGGCGTTGGCGTCCAGGCCGAACGCGAGCCCCTGGTCGACGGCCTCGATGAGGAAGAGGAACGGGACCACCGCGCACATGGCGACGAACGCCCGGCCGAGCGCGGCGTAGAACGCCTCGGTGCCGAACCGGTTGGGGTCGCCGCTTGGCGGGTGCAGGGTCACGTGACAACTGCTATCAGCAAATGCGGCCGACCGCCACTCGCGTCCCGGCTGAGCCGACCGGCGTACCCACTACGGCGGGGCGGGTGGTCGTCCACCCGCCCCGCCGTCGACGTCCGTCAGTAGTGGCCGTGACTCTGGAAGTAACCCCAGGCACCGCAGGGCGAATCGTACCTGCCCTTGATGTAGCCCAGCCCCCACGTGATCTGGGTGGCCGGGTTGGTCCGCCAGTCCGCGGCGACCGTCCCCATCTTGCTGCCCGGCAGGGCCTGCGGGATGCCGTACGCACCGGACGAGGTGTTGGCGGCCTTGTGGTTCCAGCCGCTCTCCTTGGTCCAGAGCTTCTCGAGGCAGGGGAACTCGGAGATGCCGAAGCCCTTGTCGATCATCAGGGCGCAGCCGATCTTGCGGTTGCCGCTGAACTCCTCGCAGGACGCCGGGATCGGCCCCTCGTACGGCTTGGCGGGCGCGTTGGCGGCGGCCCGCTCGCGCTTGCGGGAGGCGGCGGCGGCCTCGGCCTTGCGGGCTCGCTCGGCGGCCTCCTTGGCGGCCTGGGCCGCCCGCAGCTTGGCCTGGTATTCGGCGGCCCGCTGCTTGGAGAACTGCACCTGGTGGGCGGCCTGCCGCTCGCGCTGGTACGCGAGGTCGGCCTGGTCGACCTCGCGGCTGACCTGCTCGGTCAGCCCCTGTTGCTGGGTTTCCCGGTTTTCGCCCAGGTAGAAGCCGCCGGCAACGCCCACGGAGAGCAGCGCCACAGCAGCCGTACGGGCGCCCAACCGGCTCCACAGCCGACTCACGAAGTGGTCCCTTCGTCGGGGGCACGGACGCGGCGCGGAGCGGCCACAGGTGGACCGTCAGCCGTGCCACGAGCGCCCCGACCGTCTGCCGGTCGCGGCGACGCACCGACCGCCGCCGATGTCGTCCGCCTCGCGACGTTCGATCACCAACGATCCTCGTGGTGCGTGGACGCTCGTGGGACACGATTGCGCACAGTGAGGCTGATGGGAAACCAACAGCACTGTTTGTGATCTGCGCCACACTAAAAATGCGGACAAAAGCCCACATAAACGCCGTCAGATCGGGATGTCCTCCAGGAGATCCGTGACCATCGCGGCGATCGGCGACCGCTCCGACCGGCTGAGCGTGACGTGGGCGAAGAGCGGGTGACCCTTGAGCGCCTCGATGACCGCTGTCACCCCGTCGTGCCGGCCGACCCGCAGATTGTCCCGCTGCGCCACATCGTGGGTGAGCACCACCCGGGAGCCCTGCCCGATCCGGGACAGCACTGTCAACAACACCCCGCGCTCGAGTGACTGGGCCTCGTCCACGATCACGTAGGCGTCGTGCAGGCTGCGCCCCCGGATGTGGGTGAGCGGCAGCACCTCCAGGATGCCCCGCGAGGTGACCTCCTCAAGCACGTTCTCGTGCACCACAGCACCGAGCGTGTCGAAGACCGCCTGGGCCCACGGCGACATCTTCTCCGACTCCGAGCCCGGCAGGTAGCCCAACTCCTGGCCGCCGACGGCGTACAGCGGGCGGAACACGATCACCTTCTTGTGCCGGCGGCGCTCCATCACCGCCTCCAGCCCGGCGCAGAGCGCCAACGCCGACTTGCCGGTGCCGGCCCGGCCGCCCAGCGAGACGATCCCGATGGACTCGTCGAGCAGCAGATCGAGGGCGATGCGCTGCTCGGCGGAGCGGCCGTGCAGACCGAACGCCTCACGGTCGCCGCGGACCAGCCGGACCGACTTGTCCGGCAGCACCCGACCGAGCGCGGAGCCCCGCCCCGAGTGCAGCACCAGGCCGGTGTGACAGGGCAGACCGGCCGCCTCGTCGAGGTCGAGCGTCTCGCCGGCGTACAACCGACCGATCTGCTCGTCGCCCAGGTTCAGCTCGGACATGCCGGTCCAGGTCGGATCACTGGCCTGGCCGTGGCGGTACTCGTCGGCGCGCAGGCCCACCGATGCCGCCTTGACCCGCAGCGGCATGTCCTTGCTGACCAGGGTCACCTCCCGCCCCTCGGCGGCGAGGTTGAGCGCGACGGAGAGGATCCGGGCGTCGTTGCTCTCGGTCCGGAAACCGGGCGGCAACACGCCGTCGTCGGTGTGGTTGAGCTCCACCCGCAGGGTGCCGCCCACGTCGTTGGCGGGCACCGGCGTGTCCAGCCGGCCGTGGCGGACGCGCAGGTCGTCGAGCATCCGCAGCGACTGACGGGCGAACCAACCCAGCTCGGGATGGTGCCGCTTGCCCTCCAGTTCGGTGATGACCACCAGGGGCAGCACCACCTCGTGCTCCGCGAACCGGTGGAACGCCGCCGGGTCGGAGAGCAGCACTGAAGTGTCCAGGACGAAGGCCTGGCCGGCTGGTCGCGGCTCCTTCGGGTCGGCCGGCGCGGCGGCCGCCGAACGGCGGCTCCGGGTGGCACGGCGGGTCGTGGCAGTCGCGGCCGGGCTCTGGTCGGCACCGGCGGTGGTACGGCGAGTCGTCACAGGCCTGCTCCGACGGATGGGCACCCGCCACCCGTGTTCCGCCTCCTCCGGTGCCCGGGGACACGGGGTCGGATGCGGAACCCCGTGCGCGAGGTCGCAGATCCGGGCGGACCGGCTGGCTCGGGAGAACCCCGTGCCATGCCTAGACGCTAGCCCCGACTGACCCTTCCGGCTAGGGGTCGGACGTGGATCTACCTAGACGGGCGGATGAACGCGGCTTCCCCGGGCCGCTGACCACCACGAAGGCCAGTGGCGGGCAGGGCGGAACCGGCCGGGATGCATGCCCCCTGCGCGCACCCCGGCCGGTTGGGGTCACTGTCACCGGTCTGACGTGACCCCGACGGTGCGTGTCCGCCGCGGACGACGCACCGCGTCGATGGTGCCGGTCGCCGACCGACCTCAACCGGTACGTCGAACGAGCGTGCCGGTCGGGTGCCGCCCGGTGATCGGGGCGGCCGGCGCGCTGAACGACGAGCCGGTGTACGTGGTGCCGGGTCGGGCGACGGTGCTGGCCGAGCGGACGACGCCCGCCGGGGAGACCGACAGGGCGGAGGCGATCGCGGCCTGGGCGTCGCGGCGCCGCCGGTTCCAGGCGCCCCGGTCACCGTCGAAGTAACCCTGTCGGTAGCCGAAGCGGTAGCCGATGCGGTAACTGAGCTGCCCGTGCAACCGGCCGGCCGCGTAGCTTGTCGCGCCGAGCACGAGGACGAGGAATACCGCGAGGAACGGGCTCATCGGGCGACCCCGGCCCGGCCCGGAAGCCCGGTCATCGCTCCTCCGGCTCGATCGTTGTGGGATCCGCGACGAGTAGCCGGTCCAGGTCGTCGGTGCTGACCTCCTCGACCAACTCGACGCTGATCCGGCAGCCGTCCAGCACGATCTCGGCCACCGAGGAACGGCGGATCTCACCGCCGGCGTCGTAGACCCGGACGCTCAACTCCGGGCAGCCGAGGTGGGTACGCCAGGCGTTCCACTCGGCGCGGTCGCCGACGCTCAGCGACAGGTAGCGGCAGCCTCGGGCGAGGTAGAGGCGCCAGGGGGCGGTCAGCCCCGCGGCCACCCCCTCGGCGATCAGCCCGAAGGCCTGGGCGCGGGTGGCGAGCTCGGTCACCACACCCCCTCGGAACCGGGGGCGTGACGCATGTGAGCACCAATCGTCTCATGCACGTGACACACCGTAGATTGTCCCATGGGCGTGACAGTATCAGCTTTTCGTCCGCTTACGCTCACCACTACGGGCATCTATTCTGCCCGCGTGACACCCCTCAACAGTGGCACTGAATCGTTTACCGGAAATCCGAAGATCCCGTCACGTATGCGTGACAGTGGCGAGCCGGGGCGCACGCCCACCACCGGCTGGCCGTACGGTCACGGGGTGACCGAGACGGCCAATGCGCGGAAGATCGCCTTCGCCACCTTCGTCCGCCGCGCCCTGGACGAGGCACGCGCGACCCGAGCCTGGAGTGGCACCGAGGTTTCCCGGCGCACCGGGGTCTCCCGACAGACCATCAACCGGTGGGTCCGGGGCGACTGGGCCAGCGACCCGGAGGCCGAACGGGTGGTCGCCTTCTGCGAGGGCCTGGGGCTGAACCCGGCCGCCGCCTTCGCCGCGCTCGGCTGGGACCGCACCGCGACCGGCCCGCGCGGTGGCCAGCCCACCCCTCCAATGGACCCGGACGTGGAAGCCCTGCTCCGCCGACTTGTCGATCCGAACGTCTCGGACGCGGAGAAGTTCCACATCCGGGAAACCATCAGATATCTCGCATACCGCCCAACGCTGCCGGTCGATGTCCGAAATAGAGGCAATCAAGCAGGCTAGTTCCTCAGATGGCGAAAGAACGCCTGGTCAGGTTCATTCGTTTGCCTCCGGGGCCGGAACGGGCACGCTAGCGTCCGTACTCGTACTGCTTGGGCTCGTCATCGGCGGGGGGACGGGACAAGGCCGAACCCAGCCCTGCGGGACAAAAGGAGGGGTCTGTCCATGACCCTGAAGTGGTTGGCAGTCGTGGTCGCGACCGTGTCGATGACACTGTGGGCGACCGGCAACGCGGTGACCCTCGCGGTCAACGGCGGGCAGCTTCCGCTGCTCGTCAACCTTTTCGTACTCATCACCGCCGGCACCGCGGTCATCCTGGCCGTCGTCGCCGAGCTGCACGAGCGGATGAACGACCGGATCAGCGCGCTCACCGAGTTCCTGGTGGCCCGGCTCAACGAGATCGAGAACCACACCGGCGATCGCAACACCGGGTTCGTGGAGGGCTACCTGTTGAGCCACGGCCAGGACGCGGCCGTGGTGCCGTTCGGCCGGCGTGGACGAGGAGCCGCCGAACGCTGATCGCCCACCGCGCAACGGGTCCGCTCGGCCAGGAATGAGCCTGGATCGCCGGGGTACGCTGACGCGCGTGCCGCCGTTGAATCTGGGCAATCACCAGCCGAGAACCCCGTTGAACGCCGACCAGGCCTGGCGGACCACCGCCCGCCGGGCGGCCGGTACCGTGCTCTTCTTCGACTTCGACGGCACGCTCGCGCCCGTCGACGACGATCCGAGCGCGGTACGACCGGCGCCCAAGGCGTTGGCCGCGATCGAGGCACTGGCCCTGGTCGTGCAGCGGGTCGCGATCGTCTCCGCCCGGCCCGTCGAGTTCCTCCGGGATCAGCTCGGCGGGCTCGAAGGCGTGGACCTCTACGGCCTCTACGGGCTGGAGCACAGCCACTCCGGCGGGGAGACCGTCACCGAGCCGGCCGCGTTGCCCTGGGTGCCGACAATGGTGGAGCTGGCCGACCTCGCCCGGGCGGAGCTGCCGCCCGGCACGCTCGTGGAATACAAGCGGCTCTCCGTCGCCCTGCACTGGCGTACCGCCCCGCAGCTCGGCTCGACGGTGCAGCAGTGGGGGCAGGCCCAGGCCGACCGACTGGGGCTGCGCGTGCAGGCCGGGCGGATGGTGCTGGAGCTCAAACCACCTGTCGACCGGGACAAGGGCATGGTGATCGGCGAGGCGATCAAGGGCGCCACCGGCGCCTGGTACTTCGGCGACGACGTCTCGGACATCAAGGCCTTCGCCGCGCTGCGCGCCCGCGCCACCGCCGACCCGGACTTCCTCGGCGTCTGCGTGGCGGTGGCCAACCCGGAGACCGGCCACGAGGTGGCGAACGCCGCCGACCTGACGATCGAGTCCCCGGCCGCCCTTGGCGACTTCCTCACCCAGGCACTGACCCACCTGCCCTGACCCGGCCGGCGCGACGACAGGCGCGTCGCCCGCCGCCGGCTCAGACGCCGTAGCGGCGTTGCCTGGTCGCGTACGAGCGCAGTGCGCGCAGGAAGTCGATGTGCCGGAAATCCGGCCAGTTGAGCTCGCAGAAGTAGAACTCCGAGTGCGCGGACTGCCAGAGCATGAAGCCGGACAGCCGCTGCTCTCCGCTGGTGCGGATGACCAGGTCGGGATCGGGCTGGCCACGGGTGTAGAGGTGCTCGGAGATGTGCTCGACGTCAAGCACCTCGGCCAACTCCTCGAGCGTGCCGCCGGCGGCGGCGTGCTCCAACAGCAGTGAGCGGACCGCGTCGGTGATCTCCCGGCGACCGCCGTAGCCCACCGCGATGTTGACCTCCGCGCCGCCGGTGCGCTCGCGGGTGCGTTCCTCGGCGCCCTTGAGCGCCGCCGCGGTCTGCGCCGGGAGCAGATCGAGCGCCCCGACGATGCGCAGCCGCCAGGGATTGCCCTCCTCCGACAGCTCCACCACCAGGTCCTCGATGATCTTGAGGAGTGGGTCCAGCTCGCTGGCCGGCCGGCGCAGGTTGTCGGTGGCCAGCAGGTAGAGCGTCACGTGCCCGACGCCGGCCTGGTCACACCAGCCGAGAACATGCTTGATCTTTGCCGCGCCGACCCGGTGCCCGTCGTTCGGGTCGACGAAGCCCATCTCCTTCGCCCAGCGGCGGTTGCCGTCGCACATCACCCCGACGTGCCGGGGCACCGGCTTACCCGCGAGCTTCGCCGTGAGCCGGCGCTCGTACACGGAGTAGATAAGGTTCCGCAGCGTCATCACCTAGCAGCGTAGCGACCCTTCGACCAGATCACCGCCTCGGAGCCCCATCACCGCCCGGCAGACCGATCCCGATCATCGCCAGCGTACGGGCGGTGAGGCGTCCGTCACCCAGTCCCAGCTCGACCACGTCATAGAACACCCGGTCGTCGCGCCGGGCCGCCCGGACCGCCGCGTCCACCACTCGACGACGCCGGGCCAACCAGGCCGCGACCGAGCTGTGCCGCAGGTGGGTGCCGAGGCGGCGACGCAACCCGTGGGCGTAGCGCTGCGCGGCCACCTCGGGTGCCTGGGCCGCTGCCGCACCGGCGAGCGCACCGGAGAGCAACGCGTAGAAGATGCCCTCCCCGGTGAACGGATTGATAAGTGACAGCGCGTCTCCGGCGAGCAACGCGCGACCCCGCCCCGGTGTCGGTCGGTGGGTGGACAGCGGCAGGTGATGGGCGCGCAGCGCGGTCACCGTCCCCGGATCGGTGTCGGGCAGTAGCGCGGCCAGCCGGTCCAGCAGGTAGGCCCGGCTCAACGGCTCACCGCGCAGCACCTCCCCGTACCCGACGTTGGCCCGTCCGTCGCCGATCGGAAACGACCAGGCGTACGCCGGCCAGCGCGCCCGCGACGTGACGATGAGCTGCTCGGACGGGCCGGGCAGGGCCGGCGCGTACCCCCGGATGGCAAGCGCCAGGTGCCGGTCGGGATTCTGCGGGTGGCCGAGCGCCCGGCGTACCACCGAACCGGCGCCGTCGGCACCCACCACCACGCGCCCCGACAACTCGCCGTCGAGCACCACCCGGTCGGCGCGCGGCTCGACCCGGCGCACTGTGTGCCTGCGCAACTGCGCGCCGGCCGCCACGGCCGCCGCCACCAGCCGCGCGTCGAAAACCTCCCGGGGCACCGTGTACGCGGGTCGGGGCAGCGCCCGCGCCACGGCGCCGCCACCCGGCGCGATCATGCGTAACGCGGGCAGCGGCGCGTAGCCCGCCACCGCCTCGCTCACCCCCAACTCGGCAAGTACGTCCACCGAGTGCGCGGCGATCCCGTCGCCACACGCCTTGTCCCGGGGGAAGTCGGCCCGGTCCAGCAGCAGCACGCTGGCGCCCGCCCGGCGTGCCGTCAACGCGGCGGCCGCCCCGGCCGGCCCCGCGCCCACCACCACCACGTCGAACTCGTCGCTCACCGCGCCTCCCTCTGTTCGGTGGGCGGCCGGTTCCTACCCCGTCCGGCGATCCGCCCGCGTCGCGGACGCCAGCCGCTGTGGCCGACGCCACCCGCCATCCTGCCCCCCGCCCGCTCACCAGTACCGATGCCGCACGGCGCGGTTCCCGGACTCGCGACGTCGATCATGGAGTTGTGGTGGTAGACGTAATACGCGCACAGTGGCAAGCCGGGCACCACGACTCCATGATCGACGCGGTCGGGGTCGGGGCGGGGGCGTGGCGCACCAGGGCGGGTTGACGTCAGATCCAGCCGTTGGCGCGGGCGTGGTGGGCCGCCTCGATCCGGTTGCGGGTTCCGGTCTTGCCGATGGCGGCCGACAGATAGTTGCGGACGGTGCTCTCGGACAGGTGCAGGCGGGCGGCGATGTCGGCGATGGTGGCACCGTCCACGGCAGCGGTCAGCACGTCCCGCTCCCGCTCGGTGAGCGGGTTCGGGCCGGCCGACAGCGCCGCCGCCGCGAGCGCCGGATCGATCACCCGCTCGCCGGCCAGCACCCGGCGGACGGCGACCGCGAGCTGCTCGACCGGCCCGTCCTTGACCAGGAAGCCCGCCGCGCCGGCCTCCATCGCCTGTCGCAGGTAACCGGGACGACCGAACGTGGTGAGGATCAGCACCCGGCACTCGGGCAACTGCTCCCGCAGGATCGCCGCGGTGTCCAGACCGCTGCCGTCGGGCATCTCGATGTCGAGCAGTGCCACGTCCGGACGGCTCGTGCGGGCCGCCTCCAACGACTCGGCCACGGTGCGGGCCTCGGCGACCACCTGCATGTCGGCCTCAAGGTTCAACAACAGGGCCAGCGCGCCGCGCATCATGCCCTGGTCCTCCGCGAGCAGCAGCCGGATCATCCGGTCACCGTCGCGATCCGGCTCGTGGGAACCCGGACGGTGAGCAGCAGACCTCCGCCGCGCGCCGGACCGACCTCCAGGGTGCCGCCCGCCTGCTCCAGCCGCTCGGTGAGACCACGCAGACCGTTGCCGAAGGTCGGCCGGCCACCCACCCCGTTGTCCCGAACGGTGAGCACCGATCCGTCGGCGTCGGTGTCGATCCTGATGTCGCACCGTGACGCCCGACTGTGTCGCAGCACGTTCGTCACCCCCTCCCGGAGCACCCACGCGAACACGTCGTCGGTCTCGACGTCGAGCTGCCCTCCCATCCGCACGCTGACCGCGATGCCGACATCCGCCAGGACGGTACGGGCGTTGTCCAACTCCCGGCCGAAGCTGTGCTCGCGGTAGCCGGTGACCGCCTCCCGTACCTCGGCGAGGGCGGTGCGACCGATCCGCTCGATGTCCGCTGCCTCCACGGTGGCCCGTTGGGGGTCTGTCGGAGCCAGCCTGCGTACCACCTCGGCCTTGACCACGACCAGCGACAACGTGTGGCCGAGCAGGTCGTGCAGGTCCTTGGCGAACCGGAGTCGTTCCCGCTCCACCACCGTGCGGGCCAGCTCTCGCTGGGTGCGGCGCAACTCGTCGACCAGACGGGCCACCCGGGCGAACGCCAGCGTCATGGCACCCGCGAGCAGCGTGATCAGCGCGATCTGGGCCATGTTGTCGGCCGGCAGACGTCGGGCCACCCCGATCACCAGCACCGCCACGACGCTGCCACCGACCCAGCCGAAGCCCCACCCGACCTGGACCAGTCCCACCGCGCCGGCGGAGCACACGTACATCAGCAGGGCCAGCCAGCCCTCCGAGGCACCGGCGTACGCGGCAGCGAGCGTCACCCCGAGCAGCGCGAGCAGGGCCAGCCCGGCGTGGTGCAGGGCCGGTCGGATGGTCAGTCCGACCACGGGGACCGCCACCAGGGCGAGATAGAGCAGGGCGAAGAGGGCCAGCCCGGCCGCTGCCATCGCCACCGGGTGGACCTCTCCCCGCACGATCGTGGCGGCCGGCGGCAGCAGCAACCACAGCCACAACGTGTGAGCCAACACGAGCACGACGCCGCGGTGCCGCCGACTGCGGTCGACGGACACCGTCGTGTCGGCGGTACCAGGCAGGTCGGCCGCATCAGGCATGGCGAAAACCGTATCGGTGGTCAACGGCCCACGGCCGCGCGCCGGTAGGCCCACGCCGCGACCGCTGCGAAGAGCAGGGTCCAGGCCAGGAGCAGGCCCAACCCGGACGGGGTGGGCGGCAGCCCGGCGACCGACCGCCAGCCGAGTTCGGCGTACCGGTAGGTCGGCAGCAGGTGCGCCAGGTGCCGCAACGCGGCGGGGAAGTACGTCACCGGCAGCAGCAGGCCACCAAGGACCGACAGGCCGAGGAAGGCCAGGAAATTGACCACCTGGGCCACCTGCGGGGCGAGCCCGTAGCCGATGGCGAGCCCGAGCAGGGCGAACGGTATCGAGCCGGCCCACAACAGCAGCAGGAGCGCGGTCCAGCGGGCCGCGTCCAGGTGGACGTCCTGTTGCAGCCGCCCGGCGACACCGACCGCGACCACCGACGGCACCCCGGTCAGGGTGCTGACCAGTGCCTTCGTCACGACTGCCCGCCAGGGCGGCAACGGGGTGACGCGGAGCTGGTGCAGCCAGCCGACCGCCCGCTCCTGGGCGACCGCCGACCCCACCGAGAGCACGCCCGCGACGGCGCCGTATCCGGCCAGGCCGACCATGAGCGCGGCGGGCGCGGCCACGCCCTCCAGTTGGTCACCGCTACCGGCGAACCCGGAGAAGATCAGGTACGTGAGCACCGGCCCCAGGACGGAGAACAGCATGAGACGCGGGTCCCGGATCAGCCGACGCACCTCGAATCGTAGATAGGCGCGCATGTCAGTTGTCCCCTCCGGCGTCGGTGAGAGTGAGGAAGGCGGGCTCCAGCGCGACGGAGACCTCCAGTCCGCGGAAACCGCGGGTGCCCGCCAACGCGATGACTGTGGCGTCGGCATCGTCGGTGGTGAGCACCACCCGGTCGCCCCGCACCTCCACCGAGCGGACACCGGGCAGCGACTCCAGCCCGGTGATCGCTGCGCCGGCAACGTCGAAGGCGACGGCACGGCTACCCGCGAGGGCACGGATCTGGGCGGGCGGCGCGTCGGCAACCACCCGGCCGGCGGCCAGCACCACGATCCGATCGGCGTACTCGTCGGCCTCGTGCAACTGGTGCGTGCTGAACAGGACGGTGTTGCCCTCGGCGGCGTACCGGCGCAGGGCAGCCCAGAATTCCCTCCGGGCGGCGACGTCCATGCTCGCGGTGGGTTCGTCGAGGACCAACAGCTCCGGGCCGCCGGCCAACGCGAACGCGAACCGGGCCCGCTGCGCCTCCCCACCGGAGAGTCGGTCCAGCCGACGATTCGCCTGGCCGGTCAGCCCCGCCGTCGTCAGGATCCGATCGGTGGCCGACGGGCGCGGATACAACGCGCGGGCCAGCTCGATCACCTCTCGAACGGTGGCGGCGGACACGGCCCCGGCCCCCTGCGGCATCGCGCCGACCCGGCCGGCCCGGGCCGCCTCGGTGGGAGACCCGCCGAACAGGGCCACGGTCCCGGCATCGGCCAGGGCGAGACCGAGCATGATCGAGATGGCTGTCGTCTTGCCCGCGCCGTTGGGCCCGAGCAGCGCGACGATGCTGCCCCGCGCGATGCTCAGGTCGATGCCGGCAAGGGCTCGCACAGGTCCGAACGATCGGGTCAGTCCAGTGAGACGTACAACGATGTCACCCATGCCCAGAACGCTACGAACGCCCAGAGCCCGCCGGCAGAGCCGCCAATACCGGCCGGGCAGTGACAAATGTCCCAGGCTACCGCCCCCCGACCGCTATTTTGCACTTCTGTCGCCGCTTAGCACCTTTCGCACCTGTTTGTCGCGACAGAGCCGTGCAAGATCGACGGGGGCCAGGGTGGGGGGTCAGGGTGGGGTTGGGGCGGGGTGCGGGGCGTGGGCCGCGCGGCGCAGGCCGTAGAGCGTCAACGCCGCGGCGGCGAGCAGCGGGGCGCCGTCGCGGACCAGGCCGTCCACGCCCAGCAGCCACCAGCACAGCGGCAGATCCACGGCGAGCACTACCACTGTGACACCGACAAGCAGGCCCCGCGCCCAGTCCTTGCCGCGCATCAGGAACGCGGTGCAGAACAGCACCGCGTAGCTGGCCGCGATGCCGGCGCCGAACCAGAACAGCACGGCCGGCAGCGCGGTCAGTCGACCGTCCAGGATCGAACCACCGGCCACCAGGGCTGGCACCAGCATCAGTGGGCTGTAGGTGAACGCCGCCACCCGGCTGGTCAACAGCCAGGCGTTCGCCTCCGGCCGGCGCGGCGGGGTTTCCCGCCAGGAGAAACCGTCGCGGTCGATGACCAGCCGGGGCCGATGTCGGACGAGGTGCCCGGCGAGCGCCGACGAGCGGTACAACAGCCAGACCACCGCCACGCAGAGCGTGGTGAGCACGGCGAAGCCGAGCAGGCCGGGCAGCGGCGGCACCCCCTGCCGGGGCACGATCAGCCGCCCGACCGCGAAGACCGTGGTGACCGCGAGGATCAGCCCGAACGGGCGGGCCACCGTCCGACCCCGACGCACGTGCCCGATCAGCAACAGGAAGCCGAACGAGCGCAGCATCGCCCAGCCGGTCCGCACGGCCAGCCCGAAGCCCTGCTCCGGGGCGTACCACCAGTTGAGCAGCTCGACCACGACGGTGGCCGCGGCCGTGGTGGCGAGCAGGATGGTGAGCACCCGGACGGCGGACGGCCGCCGGACCTGGGTCTCGGCGGCCGTCCTCATGGGATCAGATGATGCCCGCGCGGGGCGATCTTCACACCTACCGCTGCGGCTGCGTGGCGTCCAGGCGGGCGCGCAGCGCGTCCAACTCGGCCCAGAGCACGCCCGGCAGCTTGTCACCGAACTTCTCGAACCACTCGGTGATCATCGGCAGCTCGTTGCGCCACTCGTCGGGGTCGACCTTCAGCGCGATGCGGACGTCCTCCGGGGTCATGTCCAGACCCTCGACGTCGAGCGCGTCCTGTGCCGGGACCATGCCGACCGGCGTCTCGACCGCGTCGGCAGTGCCCTCGATCCGCTCGACGATCCACTTGAGCACCCGGGAGTTCTCCCCGAAACCCGGCCAGAGGAACGAGCCGTCGGGGTCCTTGCGGAACCAGTTGACGTAGTAGATCTTCGGCAGCTTCGCCTCGTCGCCGTCGGTGCCCTTGCCCATCTCGATCCAGTGCCGGAAGTAGTCGCCCGCGTGGTAGCCGATGAACGGCAGCATGGCCATCGGGTCGCGGCGGACCACGCCGACCGCGCCGGACGCGGCGGCCGTCGTCTCCGACGACAGCGTCGCGCCCATGTAGACGCCGTGCACCCAGTCGCGGGCCTCGGTCACCAGCGGGATGGTGTCCTTACGGCGGCCACCGAAGAGGATCGCGTCGATCGGTACGCCGTTCGGGTCGAAGTACTCGTCGGCGAGGATCGGGCACTGGGTGATCGGGGTGCAGAACCGGCTGTTCGCGTGGGAGGAGAGGCTGTCGCTCTCCGGCGTCCAGTCGTTGCCCTTCCAGTCGATCAGGTGCGCCGGTGGCTCCCCCATGCCCTCCCACCAGACGTCCCCGTCGTCGGTGAGGCCGACGTTGGTGAAGACGGAGTTGCCCCGGTCCAGGGTGCGCATGGCGTTGGCGTTGGTCTTCCAGTCGGTGCCGGGCGCGACGCCGAACAGGCCGTACTCCGGGTTGACCGCGTAGAGGCGGCCATCCGGGCCGAACCGCATCCAGGCGATGTCGTCGCCGATGGTCTCGACCTTCCAACCCGGGATGGTCGGCTCCACCATGGCCAGGTTGGTCTTGCCGCAGGCCGAGGGGAACGCGCCGGCGATGTGGTGGACCTTGCCCTCCGGCGAGGTGATCTTGAGGATCAGCATGTGCTCGGCGAGCCAGCCCTCGTCGCGACCCATCACGCTGGCGATCCGCAGCGAGTAGCACTTCTTGCCGAGCAGCGAGTTACCGCCGTAGCCGGAGCCGTACGACCAGATCTCCCGGGTCTCCGGGAAGTGCGAGATGTACTTGGTCTCGTTGCACGGCCAGGCGACGTCCTGCTGACCGGGGGCGAGCGGGGCGCCGATCGAGTGCAACGCGTGCACGAAATTGGCGTCGTCGCCCATCGCCTCCAGGACGCGGGTGCCCATCCGCGTCATGATGCGCATCGAGGCGACCACGTACGGGCTGTCCGTGATCTCGACACCGAACATCGGGGACTCGGCCTCGACCGGGCCCATCACGAACGGGATCACGTACATGGTCCGGCCCCGCATCGAGCCGCGGTACAGCTCGGTCATCGTCCGCTTCATCTCGGCCGGCGCCATCCAGTTGTTGGTGGGGCCGGCGTCCGCCTCGTCGACGGAGCAGATGAAGGTGCGTTCCTCGACCCGGGCCACGTCGGTCGGGTCGGTACGCGCGTAGAACGAGTTGGGCTTCTTCTCCGGGTTCAGCCGGATCAGGGTGCCGGCTTCGACCAGCTCGTCGGTGAGGCGGCGCCACTCCTCGTCGGACCCGTCCACCCAGACGACCCGGTCGGGGGTGGTCAGTTCCGCGACCTCGCGGACCCAGGCGAGCAGTTTCGGATGGGACGTCGGGGCCTGATCAATACCCCGCACAACAGCCGGAGCAACCATGACACATCTCCTTGTGGTCGACGCTGACCGATCTATGGGATGCACGAGACTCGGCGGCGCGATGCGTCGCCTTCGTGGAAACCTGGGATTGGCCTCAGCGTAAACCGGGCAGCCTTCCGAGTCAGTGGGACTGGTTGTGAAGAACTGCACAAGCTACGGTCACGCTGCGGCATCACGATCTGATACCCGCTTTCCTGCGCAGTTTCACGCAAATCTTGTTGTGCACCCCGGCAGACGCTTGGTGTGGTCGGGCCGTGGACCTGCCCCGCCGACCGGTGCGTGGATTCCCGCTCCGAGCCGCGTCAGTCCTCCCAATTGGTTACGCTGCGTACGACGGTTTCGCGCACGGTGATCAGCTCCGTCGGCCGACCACGCCCGCTTGCGGTAGCTACCCCGCTGACCGGTCCAGAGCCGGTAGGCTCGCTCCGTGGCCGCCACGATGACCGGGGAGCAACCGGGTCCCCGGCAGACCCGACGGGGTCTCGCTGGCAAGCTGCTGGACCGCTTCGGTCACCTCGTCCGCGAGCTGAGCAAGTTCGCCACGGTGGGTGGCATCGCCTTCCTCGTCGACTTCGCGCTCTTCAACTACCTGACGAGCACCCGCGACGTCGAGGAGCTGACCGCGAAGACGGTCTCCACCGTCATCGCGGCCACCGTCGCCTTCGTGGGCAACCGGTTCTGGACCTGGCGGCACCGCCAGCGCAGCAACCCGGCCCGCGAGTACGCGCTGTTCTTCTTCTTCAACGTGGTCGGCCTCGGCATCGCGGTGGCCTGCCTGGCCATCAGCCGGTACGGGCTCGGCAGCATCTGGCCGGCAGTGTTCCAGACGCGCCTGGCGGACAACGTCGCCAGCTACATCGTCGGCACCGGCCTCGGCACGCTGTTCCGATTCTGGTCGTACCGGCGGTTCGTCTTCGTCGAAGCGGGAACCCGAACCGTTCCGCAGGTAAGACCCGACCCCGACCTCGGGGCGTGACCTGCCGCTCACCCCGTTTGGCCGGTGATCGCCGGTCACACCGACTGCCCTAAGGTGTTTCGCATGCGTCTTGTCCGTCTGCTGCCTGAGCGCTGGCAGAAGTTCATCCACGAGGCGCTCAAGTTCGGCATCGTCGGTGGCATCAACACCGTCATCAATTACGCGGTGTTCAATGCCCTTGCACTAACCGTTTTCGTCAACGGTCAGCTGAAGGCGACGGTGATTGCGACAGTCGTCGCCACTATCACCTCGTATCTGATGAATCGGCACTGGACGTACCGGGATCGCCCGAAATCGGCGTTGCGCCGGGAGTACGTCCTGTTCTTCCTGTTCAACGGGGCTGGCCTGCTCATCGAGCTGGGTGCCGTGGCGGCCGCCAAGTACGGCCTCGGCGTCCATGGCCTGCTGGCGCTGAACGTGGCAAAGACCGCCGGCGTCCTGCTGGCCACGCTGTTCCGCTTCTGGTCGTACCGGACCTTCGTCTTCCAGCCCGTCACTGGCGAGGACGAGACGAAGCCCGAGCCCACCTGGCACGACATCCCGCGCGACGAGTGGGACACCATGGCGGGGATGGACCCGGTCGCCGAGCTTGCCGAGTCCGTCTCGGAGTTGGAAGAGGCGGAGGCCGCGCGCCGCGCCGACCCACCGCCCGGCGCACCCACCCAGGGCCGCCCCCGCTTGAGTGTCAGCCCCGCCGCCGACCTTGACGCGGAACTCGCCGCGGAGTTGCACGTCGGCACTCGCCGCGCGCCCCGCCGGTGACGTCTCCCGACGCCCGCTCCGGCACCGGGCAACCCGCCGAGCTGTTCTTCGAAGATCTTGTCCCGGGGCTCACCGTCGACCTCGGTGTGGTCACCGTGGAGGGCGACGAGATGGTCGCCTTCGCCCGCCGCTTCGACCCGCAGTGGTACCACGTCGACGCCGACCTGGCCGGGGCCAGCCGGCACGGTGGGCTGATCGCCAGCGGCTTCTACACGGTAAGCCTGTTCATGCGCGCCTACGTCGACCATCTGCTGTCCCGGGCGGCCGCGGACGCGTCCCCCGGCCTGGAGGAGCTGCGCTGGCTCGCCCCGGTACGCGCCGGTGACCGGCTGGCCGTTCGGGTCGACGTGATGGGCGCCCGACCGTCGACCGCCCGTCCGGGGCTCGGCACCGTCAGCCTCACCGGCACCATGCTGCGTCTCGGCCCGGACGGCAGGCCCGAGCAGGAGGTGCTGCGGACCCGCTTCCGCGGCTGGTTCGCCGTCCGGCCAGCCGACGCCGACCCAGCCGCAGTTGACCCAGCCGCAGTTGACCCCACCGGGGCCGATCCAGCCGCAGCCGACCCCACCGCAGCCGGCCCGGCCAAGACCGACCCCGCCGAGGGTGGATCGTCCGACGCCGGCCCGTCGGCCGGTGGGCCAGCCGACGCGGGCCCGGCCGAGATCAGCCCCGAACGACCAGGAAACGGCCCGCCCCGGACCGAACCACCCGACTGACCCGCCCCGACCCTTGGGGTCCGGTTCATAAGAGCTGGCCGGCCGCCCTTATGAAACAGACCCTGGGCCCCAGGGGCGGGCCTCGACCGCGGTCGACCCGGATCAGGTGGTGGTGTCCCGCAGCGGCTTGCCCTCGCGCATGTCGGCGAGGATGTCGCGCATCTCCCCGTCGCCCAGCGAGTGCTTGTCGTGCTGCGCCTCGACCAGCTCGTAGAGGGTGGTCTGCACCCGGCTGACACCCGGCACGTCGGCGAGCACCGACTGGCCCCGTTCGCCTGCCGACTCGATGGTGAGCGTGCCGCAGCCGAGCAGACGCTCGACGAACCGCTGGTTCATCGAGTGGTCGTTGACCCGGGTGAGCGGGAGATCCCGCCGGTCGCGGGAGAAGACACCCTGCTGGATCAGCACCCGCTCGTTGGTGAACAGGTAGTGGGTGGTGCGCCAGACCAGGAACGGCCACAGCCCGAGCCAGAGCACCCCGACCAGGGCGATCACTCCGATCACGGCCAGCGCGATCGAACCACCGCTGCTCTCGGGCAACAGGAGCACACCGACCACCACCGCGGCGATGGCCAGCACCAGCACCACGATCGGCCGAATCAACGCCTTCCAGTGCGGGTGCAGATGGAGCACGACATGCTCGTCCGCGGTGAGCACGTCTTCAGGAAACGCCACGACAACCTCCATCGCCATTTTTCCGACGCGCAGACGGTAAGCCCCCAGGACGCGCCAGCACATCCGCCACGCGGCCCCACCCGAGTCTTCACGATCTTGCGCGCCGCTCGCCGCTCGCCGCGCGCCGCTCGCTGGCCTCCGCCCGTTCGACCCGGGGCAGCGGGCGCGGCGCCCCGGATCGGGTGGTCAGCGCAGGTGCAGGACGTCGCCGGCCGCGAGCGTCCGGGGCCCCGTCGGGGTGCTGAGCTGGAGTTGGCCGTCCGGGTCCACGCCGGTGGCGGTGCCGGTCAGGGTCTCGCCGTCGGGGAGCAGGACGCGTACCTCACGGCCGACCGTCGCGCAGGCCGCCAGGTAGGCGTCGCGCAGGCCGCTGGCCACCGCGTCCCCACCCGCCGAGCGCCAGCGGTCGTACCAGTCGGCGACCCCCCGCAACAGCGCCCGCAACAGCGGATCCCGGTCGGTCGCCGCCGCACCGGCCAGTTGGAGCGAGGTGGCCGACAGCCCGGTCGGGTTCACCGGCAACTCGTCGGCGCGCAGCGTCACGTTCAGCCCGATGCCCAGCACGATTGCCGGCGGCTGCTCCGGTGCCCGACCGGGCACCGCCTCGGCCAGCACGCCCGCGCACTTCGCGTCGTCGACAAGCAGGTCGTTCGGCCACTTCAGGGTGGCGTCCAGCTCGGCCAGCCGGGCCACCGCCTCGACCAGCGCCACGCCGGCCAGCAACGGCAGCCACCCGTACCCGGTGGGTGGCACCGGCAGCCAGTCGCGGTCCGGCACTGCCGCACCGGGCCGCAGCAGCACGCTCGTCGCGATGCCGGCCCGCGCCGGTGACTGCCAGACCCGTCCGCGCCGACCACGCCCGGCGGTCTGCCGCTCGGCCACCACCACCAGACCCTCGGGTTCGCCGGACCGGGCCGCCTCGGCCACGTCGGCGTTCGTGGAGCCGGTCTCGGCGCGCAACTCCAGGCGGGCCCACGGTCCGTTCGGCGCGACCAACGCCCGGCGCAGCCGGGCCGCCGACAGCGGCGGACGGTCCAGATCGGTGTACGGGGAGCCCGACATTCCGCCAGCCTACGACGGTGGCGGCGTCGACACTGAGGGGTACTGCACAGCGGCACCTACCTGAACCATCGTTATATTCCGTGGGTGACTACCGAGACCGGGACCAACATCCACAGCACCGCGGGCAAGCTGGCGGACCTGGAGCGCCGGGTCGACGAGGCGGTGCACGCCGGGTCGGCCCGTGCCGTGGAGAAGCAGCACGCCCGCGGCAAGAAGACCGCCCGCGAGCGGATCGAGATGCTGCTCGACGAGGGCTCCTTCGTCGAACTCGACGAGCTGGCCCGGCACCGCTCCACGGCGTTCGGGCTGGAGCGCAACCGCCCGTACGGCGACGGTGTGGTCACCGGCTACGGCACTGTCGACGGCCGGCAGGTGTGCGTGTTCGCGCAGGACTTCACGGTCTTCGGCGGTTCGCTCGGCGAGGTCTTCGGCGAGAAGATCGTCAAGGTGATGGATCTGGCCATGAAGATCGGCTGCCCGGTGGTCGGCATCAACGACTCCGGCGGTGCCCGCATCCAGGAGGGAGTGGTCTCGCTCGGTCTCTACGGCGAGATCTTCTTCCGCAACGTGCGGGCCTCCGGTGTCATCCCGCAGATCTCCCTGGTGGTCGGGCCCTGCGCGGGCGGCGCGGTCTACTCCCCGGCGGTCACCGACTTCACGGTGATGGTCGACCAGACCTCGCACATGTTCATCACCGGCCCGGACGTGATCAAGACGGTGACCGGCGAGGACGTCGGCATGGAGGAGCTGGGCGGGGCCCGCACGCACAACACGCGCAGCGGCAACGCGCACTACCTCGCCACGGACGAGGACGACGCCGTCGACTACGTCAAGGCGCTGCTGTCGTACCTTCCGTCGAACAACCTCGACGAGCCGGTGGTCTTCGAGGCGCCGGCCGACCTGGCGATCAGCGACGAGGACCGGGAGTTGGACACGCTGATCCCGGACTCGGCCAACCAGCCGTACGACATCCACACCGTCATCGACCACGTCCTGGACGACGGGGAGTTCCTGGAGGTCCAGCCGCTCTACGCGCAGAACATCGTCATCGGCTACGGCCGGGTCGAGGGCCGGCCGGTGGGCGTGGTCGCCAACCAGCCGATGCACTTCGCCGGCACCCTGGACATCGCCGCGTCGGAGAAGGCCGCCCGGTTCGTGCGCACCTGCGACGCGTTCAACATCCCGGTGCTGACCTTCGTGGACGTGCCCGGCTTCCTGCCCGGCACCGGCCAGGAGTGGGACGGCATCATCCGCCGGGGCGCCAAGCTCATCTACGCGTACGCCGAGGCGACAGTCCCGAAGGTCACCGTGATCACCCGCAAGGCGTACGGCGGGGCGTACGACGTGATGGGTTCCAAGCACCTCGGCGCGGACCTGAACTTCGCGTGGCCGACCGCCCAGATCGCGGTGATGGGCGCGCAGGGCGCGGTGAACATCCTCTACCGCTCCGAGCTGGCCGGTGCCGACGATCCGGCGGCGGTCCGGGCCGAGAAGATCGCCGAGTACGAGGACACCCTGGCCAACCCGTACGTGGCCGCCGAGCGCGGGTACGTCGACGCGGTGATCCCGCCGCACGAGACGCGTACCCAGATCGTCCGCGCACTGCGGGTGCTGCGCACCAAGCGGGAGACGTTGCCGCCGAAGAAGCACGGCAACATCCCGCTCTGATCGGGCCGGGGTCAGCAGGCCGGGTTGGCGGCGACGCACATCCGGCGCGCGGCGACCTCCGCCAGCTCGCGTAGTTCCCGCTCGGTGCCGGCCTGCCCCAGGCTGAGCACGGTGATCAGATCGCCCACCCGGACCACAGCCGTGGTGGTCGGCCGGGGGGCCGCACCGATCGGCTCGCCCGTCTTCTGGTCGACGGGCGGCGAACCGGTGTGCCGCAGCAGCGCGGCCCCGTCGCCGGCGAAACCCCGTTGGACCACCGTCCAGCGGTGCGTCGCCGCTCCGGTGCCCGTCGCACCCCCCACCTTGTACCCTCCGACGCTTGTCCACTCGGCGCACGGGGCGACCACGTCGTCCAGGGTGGCGAGCAACTGGACGGCCTCGTCGGGAGTCAGCCGGAAGAGATCCTGCGTGACCAGACCGTCCGCCTCGGTGAGGATCGTCGAAGCTCGCTTCGGCAGCAGGGTCTGCGAGCGGGACAGGATCGACATCTGCCAGCCGTCCGACAGCCCCTGGCTCGTCCGGCACGAGCCGAGCATCGAATCCAGCAGCACCGGCTCGCCCAGCCCTGACTGGCTGAGCTGCACGTGAACCGGCTGCGGCAGGTCGGCCGGCTGCAACAGGGCGTCGGTGGTGATCTCGTGCCGGGCCGGCGGGGCCGAGGCGACCGGCTGAACCGGTGGCGGGGACTGCCGCGGCGCGGCGACCGCCACGGCGGACACCCCGGCGACGGCCAGCACGACGGTGGCCACCACCACTCGGCGCTGGCTGCGGCGGCGGGCCCTGGAACGGAGTTCCTCCGGGGCCAGCCAGCGCACGTCCCGCAGGTCCCGCTGAACCTGTTCGACGAATCCCGGTTCGTCACGCATCGGTGGCCTCCTCCAGATCAGAGACGGCAAGCAGCCCGGCGAGCGCGGTCCGCCCCCGGGAGAGTCTGGCCTTGACCGTGCCCACCGGCGCGGCGGTCTCCCGTGCCACCTCGGCGACCGGCATACCCATCAGGTAGTAGAGGGCGATCGCGGTGCGTTGCTCCTCGGGCAGCCGACGCAGGGCGGCCACCACCTCGACGGTGTCGGTGCCCGGCCCGGGAACGGTTTCGGTGGCCCCGTGCCGCAGGTACGCGCGGGCGCGGCTGCGCAGACTGCGCCACCGGCTGACCGCGATCCGGCTGGCCACCACCCGCACCCACGCCTCCGGTTCGTCGTACGCACGGACCGTCGACCAGCGCTGCCACGCCCGGATGTACGCCTCCTGCACGGCGTCCTGAGCCTCGACCCGGTCACCGGTCAGGGCGTAGACGAACCCGAGCAGCCGTTGCCGGCTCCCCCGGTAGAACTCGTCGAACTCGTCGACGTCCGGCACCCGCTACCTCCCCGTGTCGGTCGCAGGGAACACGCGCCGCGACGGGCCGTCGGTTGCCCCGATCAGGAGATCATCTTGTCCAGTTCGGCGAGCGGGAACGCGCCGGCCGCGATCCGCTCCCGAACCGCCCGGCGTACGGCCCGCTGGACGGCCACGTTTGCCGGCGTCGGTACGCCGTGCAGCCGGCCGAGCAGCGCGATCTCACCGTTGAGGTGGTCGACCTCTGTCGAGCCGGCGCCCCGGGCCAGACTCTGCCAGGTGGAGCCACCGGAGCGGGCCTCGCCGTCGACCGGGCGGTGCTGCACCAGGTCACCGCGTTCGGCCTGCTCCTGCTCCGGCGTGGTGTGCGCGATCCCGGCCGCGGCAAGCGCGGCGACACCTTCGGCGCGTACCCGCTCGGCCAACGCGTCCGGGATGTCCCGGCCGAGCAGCGCCTGGAGGCCGTTGCCGAGGTTGCTGAGCAGCTTGCCGTACTTCCAGCGCAGCACGTCCGCGCGGACCGGTGCGACGAACCCGGCGGCGCGCAGATCGGCGGCGATGGCCCGGTCGGTGTCGTCGGCCCTCTCCGGGTACCGTCCGATGTGGAGCATCCCCGGGTGCGGGTAGCCGTTGGCAACCACCACACCCGGGTCCAGGTGGGTGGCCGGCAACCAGACGCAGACCGGGTGCACGTCGGCGAAGAGCCGCAGCGCGGCCCGCTCGTTCGCCACCCCGTTCTGGGCGGTCACCAGGGGCAGCCGCTCTCCCGCCGTGCCGCCACCGACCACCGGCGCGTCCACCCAAGCGGCCAGCGCAGCTGCGGTGTCCTGCGACTTGACGGTGAGGATCAGCACGGTATCCGCCGGCAACGGCTGGTCGCCGGGCCCGGCCAGGGCGGCGAGCCGGGCGGTGACCTCCCCGTCGGGCTGCCGCAGGGTCAATCCCCGCGCCCGGATCGCCTCCAGGTGGGCACCACGGGCCACCACTGTCACGTCCCGCCCGGCCCCAGCCAGCCGCACGCCGATGGTCCCGCCAACCGCCCCAGCCCCGACAATCACGTATCGCATGCGCCTAATCCTCCCCTCCCCGCCCCCCGTCCCGCCCCACCCTCCAACCCCGTCGATCATGGAGTTGTGGTGCCCGAGTCAGGAGTTTTTGCGGCTTTTATTACCACCACAACTCCATGATCGACCGCGTGAGGGGGCGGGGGTGGGGGCGGGGGCGGGGGGCGGTCAGAGCGTGGGGTCGGGGTTGGTGACGATGGGGCCGGCTAGCAGGAGCGCCCCGGCGACCAGGGCGAGCACGTTGACAATGGCGAAGACCGTCACCCAGAAGAACGCCGGAAACGGGGTGAGGCCGGCGAGCTGGTCGGCGTCGGAGGCGGGCATCCGGCCCCGCGACCGCAGCCGTTGCAGCTCGACCACCGGTCGCACCCCGCCGAGCAGCAGGAACCACACCCCGGTGTACGCGAACGCGGCCTGGACCTGCGGTGTCGCGTACCACGAGACGGCGAACACCAACGCGCCGGTGACAAGCAGTGACACCACGCCGAAGGCGTTGCGGATCATGATCAGCATGGCGAGCAACAGCACCACCGCCACCCAGAGCAGCAGGGTGATCCGGTTGCCGCCGAGCAGCCAGGCACCGGCCAGCCCGACCAGCGGCGGGGCGACGTAACCGGCGAGCAGGGTGAGGATCATGCCCGGTCCGGTGGGACGGCCGGCGGAGAGCGTCAGGCCCGAGGTGTCCGAGTGCAGCCGGATGCCGCGCAGCTTGCGGCCCGTGAGCAGGGCGACGAGGGCGTGCCCACCCTCGTGCGCGATGGTGATGGCGTTGCGGGCGATCCGCCACGGCAGCCGGGTCGACACCACCACCAACGCGACAGCCGCGGTGATCAGCACCAGCAGCGGGGGCGGGTCCGGCTGAGCGCCGAACAGCGTGTCCCACTTCTCGCCCAGCCCGTCGATCGACATCATGGGGCGCGAGCCTACCGGCGGCGTTCCGGGTCGCTCCCGGAGCACCGGCTCGTATCCTGGAAGACTGATCGGGTGGCGAGTGAAACGGGAGGTGAGCGCCGATGAGTGCGGAACCCCTGGAACACCACGTCGGGCTCTGGACCGAGGCCGATTATTTCGCCCTGGGCGAGACGCCGGACCGCATCGAACTGCTCGACGGGAGCCTGCTGGCGAGCCCTGCCCCGAGCCGACGGCACCAGCGGGTGTCGCGCCGGCTGGCGAACAGCATCGAGGCCGCAGCAGATCCCAATGGCCTCCTGGTCTACGACGCGATCAACGTCCGGCTCGGCATCGACCGGGTCGTCATACCGGATCTCGTCGTGACCGACTTGGACGACGAGGGCACTTTTCTCGACGCCGACCGGGTGTGCCTGGTTGGGGAGGTCGTCTCGCCCGGCAACGCCGCCGCGGACCGGCTGGTCAAGATGCAGCTCTACGCCATCGCGCGGATCCCCTGGTATCTGCTTGTCGAGCAGGACGGCGACGACCATTCGTTGCGGCTGTTTCGGCTCGACGGTGAGCACTACGTCGAGGACCAGGTGGCCAAGCCCGGAGAGACGCTGAGCGTCGTCGAGCCGTTCCGTTGGCAGCTCGACCCGGCCACGCTGCGCTGACCCGTCCCGCCCCGGCCATCGGGCCTTCACGATCCGTCAATGAAGCTTTTTTCAGTCACCCTTGCGATCTAGGGCACTTATCTCCAAAGATGGTTGTCGATAGAGCGACCCTCTTGGAGGCACTCATGGCCCGTACCCCGTCATCGCTGCGCCGCGCCCTCGCGGCCAGCCTCACCGTCCTCGCCACCGCGGCGGCGGCCCTGGTCGCGACCGCCGGACCGGCCGCCGCCGCCACCACAGCCGGCGTCGACGTGTCCCGCTACCAGGGCAGCATCAACTGGACAAGCGTCCGCAACGCGGGTATCGAGTTCGCGTTCATCAAGGCGACCGAGGGCACCAGCTACAAGGACCCCAACTTCAACGCCAACTACGTCAACGCGTACAACGCCGGGGTGATCCGCGGGGCGTACCACTTCGCCCGGCCCAACATCTCCGCCGGCTCCACCCAGGCCAACTACCTGGCCTCCAACGGCGGCGCCTGGTCGGCGGACAGCCGCACCCTGCCCGCCGCGCTGGACATCGAGGGCAACCCGTACGCCGGTGGCTACTGCTACGGCCTCAGCACGACCGGCATGCGCAACTGGGTACAGGACTTCCTGAACACCTACCGCTCCCGCACCGGCCGGTACGCGGTCATCTACACCACCACGAGCTGGTGGAACCAGTGCACCGGCAGCTGGACCGGCCCGTGGGCGAACCACCCGCTCTGGCTGGCCCGCTGGGCGAGCGCGCCCGGCACCCTGCCGGCCGGCGCTCCGGTGTGGAGCTTCTGGCAGTACACGAGCAGCGGCGCCGTCTCGGGGATCAGCGGCAACGTGGACCGGAACTACTGGAACGGTG
Organism: Micromonospora sp. NPDC049047; assembly: GCF_040649135.1. NCBI lineage: Bacteria > Bacillati > Actinomycetota > Actinomycetes > Micromonosporales > Micromonosporaceae > Micromonospora > Micromonospora sp. NPDC049047. The sequence goes on along the minus strand of NZ_JBEZEY010000007.1, from coordinate 117,213 downwards.
ACCGCAGCCGACTCATCGCACTGGCCAACAACACCTGATCGGGTCGTTGGCGGCAGCGGGATCGACGGTCACCACACGGTTGACAATCGGTCCGGCTGCCGCCACACACCGGTTGCGGGTCAGGCCCGCCGTCGGCTCAACGCCGGCACCACGGCTTCCTCGCGGGCCAGCGCGCCCCGGCGGGTCAACCGCCAGGCGGCCACGCCAAAGCCGGCAACGATCACGACGCCGAGCAGTGCGACGAGCACCGAAACCCCCGCGCTGACCAGCAGCAGGATCGCGTCGCCGAGCGCCACGAGCATCCACAGTGCCAGCCGAGGCCGGGTGTCCCTCCGTCGGTAACCCATGTCGTGCCTCCCTCCGTCGTCGACTGTCAATTACCCAGAACGACAGAGAGTCATGCGAATGAGTTTCAGTCCTGGCGGTCGGGCACGAACCCCTTGGCGATCCGGTCGAAGTTGGGCAGGTTGGCCTGCCAGTCCTTCTCCGCGATCTCCCACCGCAGTGCGTAGCCGCGGTTACTCGCAGTCACGAACCCGCGGTTACGAACGTGGATGCGCGTCCCGTCGCGGGTCTCCAGCCACTCCCAGTCGGCGCAGGTCTTCCAGAAGTTGCAGTGCTCGATGCTGAGGTACTGGTAGTTCGTGACTTCGTCCTTGCGGTAGCCCTCGATGCTTTGCCAGTCGGCATATGCGTCCTTCTTCGGCGTGGGGGTCCACTGCACGAGCAGCTCCCCCGGCCCGTTGGACTCGTCGAAGACGACGGTGTCGCTGCGGGGCTGCCGGCGCACCCAACCGTCGGGGATCGGCAGGGCGAAGCCGGCCGGGTCCTTGTGCAGCTTCCAACCCGCCGGCAACGCGTTCGGGTCGACCGAGGGCGAGGCCGAAGGTGTCGGACTCGGTGCGCCAGCGGTGGGTGGGGGCACCGCAGCGGCCGAGGTCGGCGCCGCTGCCGATGTCGCGGCGGCCCCGGTCGGGTCGGCCTGCGGGGTCTTGTCGTCGTCGCCTTTGCTGAGCAACGGCACGACCACCGCGAGGCCGATCAACAGCAGGACGACCACCGCCCCGATCAGCAGGTTGCGCCGGGTGTTGTCCGGCTTCGTGCCGTCCTGCAGCGGCACCGCCGCACGACCGGAGGGACCCACCGGGGGCATCAGCGCCGTGGGCGTCGACGGCTTGCGCTGCTCCGGTGCCACCGGCGGACCGTCGACGACAGTCGGCTCGTCGTCGTCGGTCGTCGTACCCCCGCCGGTCGTGTCGCTCGTCGCCGTGACCTTCGCGGTCGGGTCGGCGTCGGACGAGGCCGGTCGGTCGATCGTGGCGGTCGGCTCCGACGTGGCCGGGTCGGCGGCCGCACCGGACGCAACCACTGCGGTGGGGGTGGCGTCGGTGGCCGTCGGCGTGGCGGCGGCCGGAGCCGGGTCAGCGGCCGGGGTGACGGCGGCGGCCGAAGCGGCGGCGGCCGGTGGCGGCGACACCGGGCGGTCGGCCCGCTCGGCCGGTCGCGGTGCCGGCACCAACGGCGGGCGCGGCTCGCGCGGACCGTTCGGCCCCGGTCGGCGTACGCCATCAAGCAGCGAGATCCCCCGCGCACGCTTGCCACCGGCGCGGCGCAGCAGGCGTTCGGCCACCTCGGCGGTGATCCGCTCGTTCGGATCCTTCCGCAGCAGCCCGTTGAGCACCGCCTTGAGTGGACCGGCGTTCTTCGGCGGCGGAATCGGCTCCGTCGCCAGCGCCGCGAGGGTGCCGATCGCCGACGGCCGGGCGTAGGGCGACTTACCCTCGACCGCCGCGTAGAGGGTCGCGCCCAACGACCACAGGTCCGCCTCCGGACCGGCGGTGCCGTCGCGGGCCCGCTCCGGCGAGATGTACGCGGGCGAGCCCAGCACCATGCCGGTGCGGGTCACGTTCGGGTCGCCCGGGATGGTGGCGAGACCGAAATCGGTGAGCACCACCCGACCGTCCTCGCCCAGCAACACGTTGCCGGGCTTGACGTCGCGGTGCATGACGCCCGCCTTGTGCGCGGCGCTGAGCGCACCGAGCACGCCGAGGCCGATCTCCACAGTGCGGGCCACCGACACGGGACCATCTTCGGCGAGGGTGTCCTGCAACGACTTCGACGCCACGTACTCCATCACGATCCACGGATCGCCATCGGTGCGCAGCACGTCGAAGATGCGGACGACGTTCGCGTGGTTGAGGCGGGCGATGGCCCGCGCCTCCCGCAACGAGCGCTCGCGCATCTCCCGGCGCTCCTCGTCGGTGAGACCCGGCGGCGGCACCAACTCCTTGATGGCGACGTCCCGGTGCAGCACCTCGTCGCGCGCCTTCCACACCCGGCCCATGCCACCCTGGCCGAGCGGCGACAGAAGCCGGTATCGGTCAGCGACGAGTTGGGGAAGCGCGTTCGACATCGGTGAGACGGTACCCGGACCCGCCGACGCTCACACCGCCGGCACGCCACTGTCCGCATCCCGTAACTTCGCGCCGCGTACCCTGGCGTCATGTCTGCCGAAGAGCCGCTGTTCCGGGTCGTCCGGGGCGTGCCCACCGCGGAGGAATTGGCCGCCCTGGTGGGGGCGGTCATCATGCGATCCCGCCCTGCCGCCGCACCCACGCCGCCGGCCACGTCCGCCTGGGCGCGCAGCGGCCGGCCGGTCGGCCCCGGCGGGTGGCGCAGCACCGGCCTGCCCCGCTGACCCGACCCTCCCGGGCGGGGGCTGCCAGGGGCGCGTGCAGCGGTTACCCTCACTCAGGGAGACGGCGTCGTGACAGTTAGGGAGGGCCCGTGATCCCCGAAGAGGACCGGCCAGCGCCCTGGTTACGCGACTACGGCGGCATCGAGGCCGACATCAGCCAGCTCAGAGAGTTCGCCGACCGGCTCGCCGACGAGGTCGAGAGCAACTACGCGCCGCACCTTCCGTACATCGCCGAAGACATGTCCGCGCGGCTACCCAACCCGTGCGACGCCTTCATCGAGCTGGTCCACTTCCTGCACGCGCACCACGAGACACAACAGGCCACCGCCGACATGGTCTACGCGGTCCGCGGCGCCACCGGCCACCTGGCCGCCGCCGCCAACCAGGTCGCCACCCGGTACGCCGACAGCGACGCCTTCACCGCCGCGCGAGTGGTGGACGTCCGACAGGCCCTCGCCGACCCGACAAGCATGCTGCCCGGCGGCCCGACACCGCTGCTTACCGACCCGACCGGCCCCGACGTCGAAGGCCCGGTGATCCTGCCATGATCGAACGGGGCGCCGGCCGCACCTCCGGCCTCACCGACTGGCAACTGATGGACGTCAACAGCATGTGGGCGTGCCTTCAGGACCACGACACCGACAACCACTGGAAGCAGGTCGCCGGCTGGCGCAAGGTCTGCGACCTGGCGCAAACCCACCTCAGCCGCCTCCAGGAATACCGGCGCGGGCTCGCCGCGGCATGGCCGCCCGAAACCAGCGCCGCCGCCAGCGTCTACCTCGCCGAACTCGACGAGCTGATCGACAAGGTGCAGCGCACCCACGACGCCGCCGCCGCGAACTACACGGCGCTCGCCGCCGCCACCCAGGCCATCGGCACCACCCGCGCCGCGCTCCGCAGGATCCACGAGGAGTACGCGACCAAGTCCCAACAGAAGCAGGCATTCGAATCGATGGCCGCCGACCCGAAGGCGGTGATGGGTAATCGGGTCACCGAAACGCCCGTTACCGACGGGGACCTGGAACGGCTCAACGTTCAGGCCCGGACAGCCATGTTCAACCTCAGCGGCGAACTCCAACAAGCCCAAGCAACCCTCCAAAAACCACCAGCAGTTAGGCCTCCGATTCAGGCCGGGGATCCCGACGCTTTAGGCGCTACGCCCACGGCGCCAATCATTCCGCCAATCCTGCCAATACCCATGCCAACAAGCGACAGCCGCACAGCAGGCCGACATATAGCACCCGATACGGGCACGCCGATCCCTCGGACGCAAGGCGTCGGGCCAGTGCTGGGAGGCGCAGTCGCTGGCCTAACGAGCAATCCCACAAACCCGAACGCAGCGCCCGCATTTCCGCCAGCATCGACTGGTCCAAGTTCAAGCCTAGCGATGCCACCCGGCGCGCCCTTGCCGTCCCGCCTCACGGGGAAATCGAATTCGAGCAACCAATTCACGGGCGATGCCCTAAGGCGGCCTCATACGTCGACGCCGCAACACTCAGTTCCTCGCGGCGGAGTAATCGGCAGCATGCCGAGTCCAGGCGGTGGCCCTGTTGGGCCCAATGCGACACAACCTCGCAAGATCAATCCGATTGGCGGAGTAATTGGTGGCGGCGGCGGGGCGGGCACCGGGCCCACGGGCGGCGCCGGCTCTCGCCCGGGTAGCGGCCGTTCACCTCTCGCCCCAATCGGCGGCCCAACCCCCATCGGCGGTGCCCCGACAATGGGCGGCAACCCAAGCGTCGGGCACCCCCCAGGACCACGGCGTCAAGATCAGGAATATAACAGCGATGCCGCGAGCCGGTGGGACGCGGACAATCCATGGGAGACCGACCAAGGGGTTCCTCCCATTGTTCAGTCAAGCGACGAGCAGGGCCCGATCGATCCCGGCCCGGCCATTGGCTTCAATCGGTGAGAACAGGGCCTATCGGGCTGGTAGCAGCGTTTTCTACAGTAGTCACCCTCGCAGCGCCGACAATGCTCGCCTCATCCCCGAGTCCAGCAACCCCCGCCGCATTAATCCGCGACAAGCAGTGGCACCTCGCCTACTTGAGGGCAACTGAGGCCCAGAAGGTGAGCCGCGGCTCCGGAGTCATTGTTGCTGTGCCAGATACCGGAGTAGATCCGCATCCCGACCTTCGGAATAATTTACTCCCCGGAAAGGACACCATTCCTGGAGGAGTCGGCGATGGCCGAAGAGACTTGGACAGTCATGGCACATCAATGGCAGGACTTATTGCAGCTCACGGCCAAGGGGGAAATTCGGGGGCCCTAGGCATAGCACCCGAAGCGAAGATTCTGCCTATATTCGATTCTCCGCCTGGCGGCAACGGCGAGCCCGACGATTTGGCACAAGGAATAGAATTTGCGATCGCGAACGGCGCGGATGTAATAAGCATTTCTTCTGTTGGGAGCAGCAGCTCAAGACTGCGTCAAGCGGTGCGCGCCGCCCGGGAATCAAACATTGTTATTGTGGCTGGTGTAGGCAACCTCCCTCGGGATCAAACCATTGGATACCCGGCAAGCGAAGAGGGCGTAATCGCCGTTGGGGGTATCGGTCGAGACGGACTGCATGCCGCCATCTCGGTGACCGGGCCCAGAGTCGACGTGGCTGCTCCCGCTGTTGACATCTACAGCACCAGTTACGACGGAAAGTATTCGAAGGGTACTGGCACATCTAGCGCCACGGCGATTGTGGCGGGGGCGGCGGCGTTGATTCGGTCCAAGTACCCGCACCTGCCGGCGCGGGAGGTGGCGCACCGGCTCACTGCGACGGCGATCGACAAGGGTGCGCCTGGGCGTGACGACGAGTACGGCTATGGCGTGATCGATCTGGTGGCGGCGCTGACTGCGGACGTACCGCCGCTGGGGTTTGAATCTGTGACCGCGTCGGCTGGTGCTGGCCCGACGACGGCTGTTGCACAGCCCGGCGGCGACGAGGGTGCCGCGACGGCGCGCGGGCTGGCCACGCTTGGGGTGATTTTGGCCGCGGGGGTCGGATGGGCGGTGGTGGCGCGGCGGCGTCGGCGCGGTGATGATCCGCCGCCCAGGATTAGCCGCTGATTGGTCGGCGGTCTGGCGATCAACTCGGGTTTCTTGATGTCGCGGTGTCCGGGTCGCTGGGATGCCCCGATATCAGCGAAGGCGAGTCGATCATCGCGCGGCGGGCGCGGCGGACAGCGGACAGCGGACACGGCGGGCGCGGGCGCGCGGTGGTTGCGTGGCGGGAGGTCGTTGTGGGGGTGGGTAGCCGGTAACGTCGGACGGGTGTCTGAGAATCTGCCGCTCCGCCTTGTGCTCGCCTCGGCGAGCCCCGCTCGTCGCAAGTCCCTCCAGGCTGCCGGGATTGAGCCAGATGTGCTGGTCAGCGGGGTGGACGAGTCGTTGGTGGTGACCGATCGGGCTGAGGAGTTGTGCCTGGAGTTGGCGCGGCTCAAGGCGCAGGCGGTGTTGACCCGGCTGAGCCCCGGCGCCGACCAGCGGACGCTGGTGATCGGCTGCGACTCGGTGCTCGAGTTCGACGGGGAGATTCTCGGCAAGCCAGCGGATCCGACGGACGCTACCGGGAGGTGGCTGCGGATGCGGGGGCGCAGCGGCGTGCTGCACAGTGGGCACTGCCTCGTCGACGTCACCGCCGGCCGGCGCGCGGAGGCGGTCGCCTCGACAATTGTCCACTTCGCTGACATCAGCGACGACGAGATCGCCGCGTACGTGGCAAGTGGCGAGCCGCTGGCGGTGGCCGGCGCGTTCACGATCGACGGGTTGGGCGGGCCATTCGTGGAGCGGATCGAAGGTGACCCGGGGACGGTGGTCGGGCTGTCGATGCCGTTGCTGCGTCGACTCCTCGCGGAACTCGGCCTACGGATCATTGACCTGTGGACGAAGGTCGCGCCGGGGGGTCAGTCGGTCGATCCGGTCGGTAACGTCCGGTCATGACCACCAAGTCGATCCCGCTGACTGACGAGCTGCACGCCTACCTGGTCGCCCACGGTTCCCCGCCGGACGAGATCATTCAGGATCTGGCCGAGGAGACCCGGTCGGTGCTGCCAGAACACGCCACGATGCAGGTGGCACCCGAGCAGGCGGCCTTTCTGACGTTCCTCACCCGGCTCCTCGACGTACGGCAGGCGGTCGAGGTCGGCACGTTCACCGGCCTCTCGTCGCTGGCGATCGCCCGTGGCCTACCCGAGGGCGGGCGGTTGACCTGCTTCGACATCTCCGAGGAGTTCACCGGCATCGCCCGGCGTTACTGGGCGCGGGCCGGCGTACAGGACCGGATCGAGCTGCGCATCGGCCCGGCCGGTGAGACGTTGCGGGAGTTACCGCACGAGCGCTACCTGGACTTCGCGTTCATTGACGCCGACAAGACGGGCTACCCGGTCTACTGGGCGGAGTTGGTGCCCCGGATGCGCCCCGGTGGAGTGATCGCAGTCGACAATGTCCTGCGCGGCGGACGGATCGTCGCGCCGCAAGACGAGGGCGACCGGGCGATCGCCGCGTTCAACGATGCGGTGTTGGCCGACGTACGGGTGGACCCGGTGATGCTGCCGATCGCGGACGGCCTCACCCTCGCCCGGGTGCGCTGAGCGGCGACGCCACCCCTTGATCCTCTCGGTTTCCTGAAAGTCGCGGCATCCCACGCGGTAGGACACCCCGACTTTCAGGAAACCGAGTCGATCACGCCGGGCCGGGCCGGCACTCCGAGCGACCGGGCCCGCCGAGCCAGCCAGGCACGCCGAGCCAACCGGGCACACCGAGCCGGCCGAGCACGGCCGGGCACGAGCGGGTCAGCGGACGCTGCGGGCGAACTGGCGGGCGGCCCAGTAGACGCCCAGCGCGGCGAGCACTGCGGTGATGCCGAGGCCCTGCCAGACCTTGTCGCTGGCCAGGTCACCGGCGAAGAGCGCCCGGGTGCCGTCGACCGCCCAGGAGAACGGGTTCCAGTTGGCGATGCCCTGCAACCAGCCGGGGGCGTAGGTGAGCGGCAGCAGGATGCCGGACAGCAACAGCACCGGCTGCGCCACCGTGTTCATCAGGGGAGCCAGCGCGTCCTCGCTCTTGACCTTGAGGGCGACGCCGTAGGAGACGGCCGAGGTCATGAGGGCGATCAGGGCGAGCATCAGGTACGCCAGCAGCAGGTCTCCGATGAACACCCGCAGGTCGAACAGGAGCGCCAGCAGGGTGATGATGACCGCCTGCACGATGAGCGACACGACGTCGCGCAGCGAGCGGCCGAGGAGCAGGGCGAACCGGCTGATCGGGGTGACCCGGGAGCGTTCGATGACCCCGGCGCGCAGCTCGGCGATCAGGCCGAAGCCCTGGAACAGCCCACCGAAGATCGCCAGTAGCACCAACAGACCGGGTACGAAGATCTTGTAGGCGGCGGCCTGGGTGGGCGCGTTCAGGGCCGGCTTGAGCAGCGGGGCGAAGAGCAGTAGGTACATGACCGGCTGGAACACCCCGACGAAGACCCATACCGGGTTGCGCAGCAGGAGTTGAGTCTGGCGTTGGAAGATCAGCCAGGTGTCACGGGCGAATTTCATGAGTGATCTCCGGATTGTCAGGACTCGCGCAGCGAGCGACCGGTCTTGGTGAGGAAGACGTCGTCCAGGCTGGGGCGGTGCAGCTCGATCGAGCGCAGCTCCAGGCCCGCGTGGTCGAGTCGGCGCAGCACCTGCGGGATGGCGGTGGCGCCCTCGTCGACGTAGAGGCGCAGGCCGCCCTCGTCGACGGTCTCCAGCTTGTTGACGAACGGTTCGCCGTCGAGGGCCTTGGCGGCCTGCGGGGTGGCGGTCAGGTCGAGGCCGACAAGCACCACGTCGCCGGAGATCTCGCGCTTGAGCTCGGTGGGGGTGCCCTCGGCCACGACCTCGCCGTTGTCCATGATCGCGATCCGGTCGCAGAGCGCGTCGGCCTCGTCCAGGTAGTGGGTGGTGATGAAGACGGTCATCCCGTCGGCGCGTAGCCGCCGGATCTCGTCCCACATGTGCGCGCGGCTCTGCGGGTCGAGGCCGGTGGTCGGCTCGTCCAGGAAGACGATCTTCGGCTCGTGGATGATGCCGAGGGCGATCTCGACCCGCCGACGCTGCCCGCCGGAGTAGGTCTTGCACTTGCGGTCCGCGTACTCGGAGAGCTGGAAGGCGTCCAGCGCGCGGACGGCGCGGCGCTGCGCGTCGGCCTTGCCGATGCCGTACATGCGGGCGTGCAGCACCAGCTCCTCGCGCGCGGTGGACTCGTCCCAGGTGCTGCCGCCCTGCGGGACGTAGCCGATGCGACGGCGTACCTCGGCCGGGTCCTTGCGGAGGTCCGCGCCGGCGATGGTGGCTTCGCCGCCGTCCGGCTCGATGAGCGTGGCGAGCATCCGCAGCGTGGTGGTCTTGCCGGCGCCGTTGGGACCGAGGAAGCCGAAGATCTCGCCCTCGGCGACCTCAAGGTTGACGCCCCGCACGGCGTCCACCGTCTTCGTCTCTCGACCCGCGCGGGAGCGGAACGACTTCCGCAGCCCCCTGGTCTCGATCATTTTCGCTCCTGGTCGTTCGGGCCGGTCGAGCCGGCCGCCGAGTGGGACGACGCCGGACGGCGCACTCCCCCGCTGTGCCACAGCAGGGTAACGCGATATAACTTTCTTAGTCAACGTTGATTATTACGCGCTGGGCGCGGGTCGCTCCTCGCCGTCCCGCCACCCCGACCAACCATCCGCGTTCTCCATCTGAGCAGGCAGGTACGACACACCGGACTCGACCCGTTCCGCGATTCGCTCGCACCACGCCACCTCCGCCTCGGCGCGGGCGGACCAGAGCTCCACCATCCAGCTGACGTGCACCGGCTTGGCGTTTCGGACCCAGTCCGATTCGAGCGAGGCACGCATCGAGGCGACGTTGGCCCGGAGCAGGTTGGCCCGGTTCCGCAGGGCGGCCGCCGCCTCCGAACGGGGCATCGCCGGCAGGAAGGAGAACGCCGCCGCGAACGGGTCGGGCGGCTCGCTGAGGTTCCACCAGAGGTTGCGCAGCAACGTCTCGAACTCGTCCTCCCCCTTGGGGGTCACCTCATAGGTCGTCCGCGCCGGACGTCCGCCGACCTGCTCGGTCGCGACGGCGTTGAGCAGCCCTTCCTCGGTCAGTTTGCGCAACGCGTGGTAGATCGAGCCGGGCTGCACGTTCGCCCACTTGTCGGCACTCCAGCTCAACAGCTCACGGCGCACGTCGTAGCCGTGCACGGGCTGCATCCACCGCACCAGACCAAGGATCATCATTCGAGTCGCAGACACCCCGCAAGCGTAATAGCCAAGTTTGACTATAGTGAGTGCCACATTCCACACTGAGCGATCGTTAGGGCAACCGAGGCGGCCGATACACTCCCGGTCAGTAACCTGCCGGGGAGGAGCCACGAAGGTGCGCAAGGTACTCATCGCCAACCGCGGCGAGATCGCCGTCCGGGTGATCCGTGCGTGCCGCGACGCCGGCCTGGGCAGCGTCGCCGTGTACGCGGACTCCGACCGCGACGCGCTGCACGCCACGCTCGCGGACGAGGCGTACGCCCTCGGCGGAGACAGCGCGACCGACACGTACCTGCGCATCGACAAGCTGCTCGACGTCGCCGCCCGGGCCGGCGCCGACGCCGTACACCCGGGTTATGGCTTCCTCAGCGAGAACGCCGACTTCGCCCAGGCCGTCATCGACGCCGGGCTGACCTGGATCGGCCCCACCCCGCAGGCGATCCGCGACCTGGGTGACAAGGTCACCGCCCGGCACATCGCCCAGCGCGCCGGCGCTCCGCTGGTCCCCGGCACCCCGGACCCGGTGGCCAGCCCGGACGAGGTGATTGCGTTCGCCGTCGACCACGGCCTGCCGGTCGCCATCAAGGCCGCCTTCGGCGGTGGCGGACGCGGCCTCAAGGTCGCCCGGACGATGGAGGAGATCCCCCAACTGTTCGAGTCGGCCACCCGGGAGGCGGTAGCGGCGTTCGGCCGGGGCGAGTGCTTCGTCGAGCGCTACCTGGACCAGCCCCGCCACGTCGAGGCTCAGGTCCTCGCCGACCAGCACGGCAACGTAATCGTGGTCGGCACCCGCGACTGCTCGCTGCAACGCCGGCACCAGAAGCTGGTCGAGGAGGCCCCCGCGCCGTTCCTCACCGACGCCCAGCGTGCCCAGATCCACGACAGCGCCAAGGCGATCTGCCGCGAGGCCGGCTACCACGGCGCCGGCACTGTCGAATACCTGGTCGGCAGGGACGGCACCATCTCCTTCCTGGAGGTCAACACCCGGCTCCAGGTCGAGCACCCGGTCACCGAGGAGACCGCCGGCATCGACCTGGTCCGCGAGCAGTTCCGGATCGCCGACGGCGAGAAGCTGCGGAGCACCGAGGACCCGACGCCGCGCGGCCACGCCATCGAGTTCCGGATCAACGGCGAGGACCCGGGTCGCAGCTTCCTGCCCGCCCCGGGCACTGTCACCGCGCTGCGGCTGCCCTCGGGGCCCGGCGTCCGGGTGGACACCGGCATCTCGGCCGGCGACGTGATCGGCGGCAACTTCGACTCGCTGCTCGCCAAGGTGATCATCATCGGTGAGACGCGGACCGAGGCACTTGAGCGCGCCCGCCGCGCACTTGACGAGATGGTGGTCGACGGGATGGCCACCGCGCTGCCGTTCCACCGCCTGGTGGTGCGCGACGAGGCGTTCACCGCCGAACCGTTCACCGTGCACACCCGATGGATCGAGACCGAGTTCGACAACACCGTGCCGCCGTTCACCGCCGCCGCCGGCGCCGTCGACGCGCCGGCCGAACGCGACACCGTCGTGGTCGAGGTGGGCGGCAAGCGCATCGAGGTCAGCCTCCCCGCCGGCTTCGGCGGGAGTACGACCACCGCCGCACCCGCCACCCGCAAGCCGACTCGGCGCGGTGGCGCGGGCAAGGCGGGCGCGCCGGTAGGCGGCGACGCCCTCGCCTCCCCCATGCAGGGCACCATCGTCAAGATCGCGGTCGCCGAGGGGGACACGGTGGCCGAGGGCGACCTGGTGGTGGTGCTGGAGGCGATGAAGATGGAGCAGCCGTTGCACGCCCACAAGGCGGGCACGGTCAGCGGGCTCACCGCCGAGGTCGGTGCCGTGATCACCGCCGGTGCACCCATCTGCACCATCACCTGAAGGAAGGCGCCGGGCGCATAGGAACGGGCCCTTCCTTACGCTTTGTCGGGCTGCAGGGCGTGCGGCCGGGTGGTTTGCGGCACCGACGTGGGCGATGGCGACCGAGGGCGGGAATGATGGCCGGGTGCGGTTCCTACACGGCGCGGTTCCCGCGCACGACCTGACCTATACCGACGTCTTCATGGCGCCGGCCCGTTCCGACCTCGGTTCCCGGCTCGACGTCGACCTGTCCACCAGCGACGGCACCGGCACCACCATCCCGCTCGTGGTGTCGAACATGACAGCGGTCGCCGGCCGGCGGATGGCCGAGACGGTGGCCCGTCGGGGCGCGATCGCGGTGATTCCGCAGGACATCCCGATCGAGGTGGTGGCGAATGTCGTCGCCTGGGTCAAGCAGCGGCACCTGGTCTACGACACGCCCATCACGCTTGGCCCGACGGAGACCGTCGGGGACGCCATCCACCTGCTGCCGAAGCGCTCGCACGGCGCGGTGATCGTGGTCGACGAGGCCGGCCGGCCGGTGGGCGTGGTCACCGAGGCGGATACCACCGGGGTGGACCGGTTCGCCCAGCTACGTCATGTCATGTCCACCGAGCTGCACACCGTGCCGGCGGACGCCGACCCGCGTACCGGTTTCGACAGGCTCTCCGCCGGCCGTCGCCGGCTCGCTCCGGTGGTGGACGCCGACGGTCGGCTGGTCGGGGTACTGACCCGCCAGGGCGCGCTGCGCGCCACCCTCTACACGCCGGCGGTGGACGACCGGGACCGGCTGCGCATCGCGGCTGCCGTCGGGATCAACGGCGACGTCACGGGCAAGGCCCGCGCCCTGCTGGAAGCGGGGGTGGACACGCTTGTCGTGGACACCGCACACGGCCACCAGGAGCGGATGATCTCGGCGTTGCGGGCGGTCCGCAAGCTGGACCCGGGCGTCCCGGTGGCGGCTGGCAACGTGGTCACCGCCGAGGGGGTACGCGACCTGGTGGAGGCCGGCGCGGACATCATCAAGGTCGGCGTCGGGCCGGGCGCGATGTGCACCACCCGGATGATGACCGGCGTGGGCCGGCCGCAGTTCTCCGCAGTGCTCGACTGCTCGACGGCGGCCCGGGAGCTGGGCCGGCACGTCTGGGCCGACGGCGGGGTGCGGCACCCCCGCGACGTGGCACTCGCCCTCGCCGCCGGCGCGTCGAACGTGATGATCGGCTCCTGGTTCGCCGGCACCTACGAGTCTCCCGGTGACCTCTACACCGAGCCGGACGGTCGGCGGTACAAGGAGAGCTTCGGGATGGCCTCGGCGCGGGCGGTCAGTGCGCGTACCGCCGACGACAGCCCGTACGACAGGGCCCGCAAGGCGGTGTTCGAGGAGGGCATCTCCTCGGCGCGGATGTATCTGGACCCGACCCGACCCGGCGTCGAGGACCTGATCGACGAGATCATCGCCGGGGTACGCAGCGCCTTCACCTACGCCGGCGCGCGGGACCTGACGCAGTTCCACGAGCGGGCGATCGTCGGTGTCCAGAGTGCCGCCGGCTTCACCGAGGGAATGCCCCTCCCCACCAGCTGGTAACCCCACCCCCACCCCCACCCCACCCCACCCCCACCGCTCCACCTCGTTGATCATGAAGTTATTGCCCCGACACGCCGATGCGGAAGGCAATAACTTCATGATCAACCAGAGAGGGCGGGGGGCCGGGGGGCCGGGGGTGGGGTTAGGGGGTTAGGCGGCTTAGGACTTGGCGGGCTGCTTTGCTCGGGTTGTTGCCTACCCGGGCCGGGAGGGCGTTGGCCAGCCAGAGGGTTGCGAAACCGTGGGCGATCGACCAGGCGGCGAGGGCATCCCGGTCGGCGTCGCCTCCGGCTGGCAGTGCGGCGACCCCGGAACGCAGGGCGGCGCCAGCGCGCTCCCGAGCGGCGACCAGCTCCGCATCGTCGGCCCGGTACAGCTCGGGCCGGAACATCACCTCGAAGTGCGCGCGGTGCCCGACGGCGAAGTCGACGTACGCGACTCCGGCGGCCAGCAGGTCGTCTCCCGCCGCGCTCAACGCCTGGGCAAGCAGGTCGAAGCCCTGAGCGGCGAGGGCGGTGAGCAGGCCGGCCTTGTCGCCGAAGTGGTGGGCGGGCGCGGCGTGCGAGACACCGGCCCGACGTGCCAGGTCGCGCAGGCTCAACGCGGCCGGCCCGACCTCCTCGATCGCGTCGAGTGCCGCTGCGAGCAGGGTGCGCCGGAGGTCGCCGTGGTGGTAGCCGCGCGTCTCGGTCATGCCCAAATCCTATCTTGTCATTGACAAGATGCCACTCCGTCGCGCAATCTTGCCAATGACAAGATTGCGCTGAGGAGGATTTCGATGGCACCCCTGATGGCCCTTTTGATCGGCACCACGATGGCCCGACTGGCTGGCCTGGCCGGTGTCGCCGCACTCGACGGCTGGCACCCCGCACTGCGGGTCGGGCTGGCACTGCTGTTCCTGGTGACCGGCCTCGCGCACTTCGTCGGCAAGCGCCGGGACGGCCTGATCGCGATGGTCCCGCCCGGCCTGCCCCGGCCGGATCTGCTGGTCACCGTCACCGGCGCGCTGGAGCTGGTTGGCGCCGTCGGGCTGCTGATCCCGGCCACCGCCCGGTTGGCCGCGGCCGGACTCGGCCTGCTCATGCTCGCGATGTTCCCGGCCAACGTCTCGGCCGCGCGCCGGAGGCTGACCCTCGCCGGACGCCCGGTCACTCCGCTCGCGCAGCGCACCGTCCTGCAACTCGTGTTCGTCGCCACGGCTGCCGTTATTTCGTTTGGCCCCTGACTATCAGGGGGCTAATGTACTCCCGTGGAACTCATCACCCTCCAGGATGTGCCGCTCGGCCGGCTGCTGGTGGTGGCCGGGCACCTCGTTGGGCAGCGGTGGAACCGCTACCTCGCCGAGGAGCACGGCCTCACCCAGGCCGGCATGATCACCCTGATGACGCTCGCCCGACACGGCGAGCTGCCCCACCGCCAGGTCGCCGAGAAGGGGTTCGTCCGCCCGGCGACCCTGACCGGCATCGTCGACACACTCGAACGCGACGGTCTGGTCGAGCGGCAGCGCGACGACAGCGACCGGCGCAGCATCCGACTCGCCATCACCCCCGCCGGGCGGGAGCGGGTAGCCGCGCTCGGCGCCCTCATGCACACCGGACGCCCACTCACCTCGGTCGACGCCGACCCGGCGAAGGCCCAGGTGATCCGGGAGTTCCTACTCGAGGTCATCGGCAGCGGAGACGACCCGCGGATGACCGGACGACCCACCGACGCGGAGGAACCGTCGTGCTGATCCAACTGTTGCGCGGCCAACTGCGCCCGTACTCCAGACCGCTGTTGGCGGTGGTGCTGCTCCAGTTCGTGGGCACCATGGCCTCGCTCTACCTGCCCAGCCTCAACGCCGACATCATCGACAAGGGCGTGGCGCGGGGCGACACCGACTACATCGTGCACACCGGCGGCTGGATGCTGCTTGTCAGTCTGATCCAGATCATCTGCTCGATCGCCGCGGTCTATCTCGGCGCGCGGATCGCGATGGGCTTCGGTCGGGACGTCCGGGCCACGTTGTTCGGGCACATCAACCGTTTCTCCGCCCGCGAGGTGGCCCGGTTCGGGGCACCCTCGTTGATCACACGGAACACCAACGATGTGCAACAGGTGCAGATGCTCGTCCTGATGAGCTGCACCATGCTGGTCGCCGCGCCGATCATGAGCGTCGGTGGCGTGGTGATGGCGCTGCGCGAGGACGTCGGGCTCTCCTGGCTGATGCTGGTGAGCGTGCCGGTCCTGGCCGTCGCGCTGAGCGCCATCATCCGCCGGATGGTGCCGGGCTTCCGGTTGATGCAGACCCGGATCGACACCGTCAACCGGGTGCTGCGCGAGCAGATCACCGGCATCCGGGTCGTCCGTGCCTTCGTCCGCGAGCCGTACGAGACGGACCGCTTCGGTGTCGCCAACGCCGACCTGACCGCCACCGCCCTGCGGACCGGACGACTGATGGCGTTGATCTTCCCGGTGGTCATGTTGGTGCTGAACGTGTCGAGCGTGGCGGTGCTCTGGTTCGGCGCCCAGCGGGTCGACTCGGGTGCGATCGAGATCGGCGCGCTCACCGCGTTCCTGGCGTACCTGATGCAGATCCTGATGGCCGTGATGATGGCCACGTTCATGCTGATGATGGTGCCCCGGGCCGCGGTCTGCGCCGAGCGGATCGTCGAGGTGCTGGACACCGAGTCCTCGGTGGTCCCCGCCGCCGCGCCGGTCAGCGAGCTGACCACCCGGGCCGAGTTGGAGCTGCGCGGGGTGCGCTTCCAGTACCCGGGCGCGGTCGAACCGGTGCTGCGCGACATCTCCTTCCGGGCCGCCCCGGGCACCACCACGGCGATCATCGGCAGCACCGGCGCCGGCAAGACGACACTGCTGTCGCTGATCCCCCGCCTGGTCGACGTCACAGCGGGCGCGGTGCTTGTCGATGGGGTGGACGTGCGGCAGTTGGCGCCGGACGAGTTGTGGCGGCGGATCGGCCTGGTGCCGCAGCGGCCGTACCTGTTCACCGGAACTGTCGCCAGCAACCTGCGCTACGGCAATCCGGACGCCACCGACGAGGAGCTGTGGGCGGCACTGGAGATCGCCCAGGCCCGGGACTTCGTGGCCCAGATGCCCGGCGGCCTGGAGGCACCGATCGCCCAGGGCGGCACCACCGTCTCCGGTGGACAACGGCAACGCCTGGCCATCGCCCGGGCGCTGGTCCGGCAGCCGGAGATCTACCTCTTCGACGACTCGTTCTCGGCGCTCGACCTGGGCACCGACGCGCGGCTGAGAGCCGCTCTGCGGCCGGTCACCGCGCAGTCCGCGGTGGTGATCGTGGCCCAGCGGGTCTCCACGATCATCGACGCCGACCAGATCGTCGTGCTTGAGAACGGAGGGGTCGTCGGAGTGGGACGACACGCGGAGTTGTTGGAGTCCTGCCCGACGTACGCCGAGATCGTGGCGTCCCAGCAGACCACGGAGGTGGCGGCGTGAGCGAGCGCGACGAGCCGCGCACTGCGGCCGTACCCAGTCAGAAGCCCAGCGGGGAGACCGGGCCGCAACCCGGCGGCGACGCGGCGACGCCGAAGCGGCTGCCGGCCGGCCGGCCGGGCGGCGGTCCAGCCTGGATGAGTGCCGGGATGCCCGCCGAGAAGTCGATGAATTTCGGGCCCTCGGCCCGGCGGTTGCTCGGCCGGCTGCGTTCGCACCGGCTGCACCTGGCCGCGATCATCACCCTGGCCCTGGTCAGCGTCGGTTTCAGCGTGGCCGGCCCGAAGATCCTCGGCCACGCCACAGACATCATCTTCAGTGGGGTGATCGGTCGGCGACTGGAGGCGGGCACCACCGCCGAGCAGGCCGTCGCCGCAGCCCGGGCCAGCGGCAACGACAGCTTCGCCGACATGCTGGCCCGGATGGACGTGGTGCCCGGGATGGGCATCGACTTCGACGCCCTGGGCCGGGTACTCCTGCTGGCGCTCGGGCTCTATCTGGCCGCGAGCGTGCTGTCCTGGTGGCAGGGTTGGCTGCTCAACGGGGTGGTCCAGCGCACCGTCCTGCGGCTGCGCGCCGAGGTGGAGGAGAAGCTCAACCGGCTACCGCTGCCCTACTTCGACAGGCAGCCCCGAGGCGAGCTGCTCAGCCGGGTCACCAATGACATCGACAACATCTCGACGAGCCTCCAGCAGACCCTCAGCCAGCTGCTCACCTCGCTGCTGACGGTCATCGGCGTGCTGGCCGTGATGTTCTGGATCTCGCCGCTGCTGGCCCTGGTGGCGCTGATCGCGGTGCCGCTGTCGGTGCTCGTCACCCAGCGCATCGCGAAGCGGTCACAGAAACAGTTCGTGGCCCAGTGGACGCACACCGGCGCGTTGAACGGTCAGATCGAGGAGGCGTACACCGGTCATGAGCTGGTGAAGGTCTTCGGCCGGCAGCGTGAGGTGGAGGCCGCGTTCCACGCGAAGAACGAGGAGTTGTTCCGGGCGAGCTTCGGGGCGCAGTTCATCTCCGGGATCATCATGCCGTCGATGATGTTCATCGGAAACCTGAGCTACGTGGCGATCGCCGTGGTCGGTGGGCTGCGGGTCGCCTCCGGCACGATGAGCCTCGGTGACGTACAGGCGTTCATCCAGTACTCCCGCCAGTTCACCCAGCCGCTCACCCAGCTCGCCTCGATGGCCAACCTGCTCCAGTCCGGGGTGGCGTCGGCCGAGCGGGTCTTCGCGGTGCTCGACGCCGACGAGCAGACCCCCGACCCGGTCGCGCCGGCCCGGGTCACCGATCCGCACGGGCGGGTCGAGTTCGAGCACGTCTCGTTCCGCTACGAGCCGGACAAGCCGCTGATCGACGACCTGTCGCTGGTCGCCGAGCCGGGGCACACGGTGGCGATCGTCGGCCCGACCGGTGCCGGCAAGACCACACTTGTCAACCTGGTCATGCGCTTCTACGAGCTGGACGCCGGTCGGATCACGCTCGACGGGGTGGACATCACAGCGATGCGCCGCGACGACCTGCGGGGCCGGATCGGCATGGTGCTCCAGGACACCTGGCTCTTCGGCGGCACCATCCGCGACAACATCGCCTACGGGCGGCCGGACGCCACCGAGGAGGAGATCCTCGCCGCGGCCCGGGCCACCTTCGTGGACCGGTTCGTGCGTAGCCTGCCGGACGGCTACGACACGGTTATCGACGAGGAGGGCAGCAACGTCAGCGCCGGCGAGAAGCAGCTCATCACCATCGCCCGCGCGTTCCTCGCCGAACCGTCACTGCTGATCCTCGACGAGGCCACCAGCTCGGTGGACACCCGCACCGAGGTGCTGCTGCAACGGGCGATGGCCGCGCTGCGTTCCGACCGGACCAGCTTCGTCATCGCGCACCGGCTCTCCACCATTCGGGACGCCGACCTGATCCTGATGATGGAGAACGGCCGGATCGTCGAGCAGGGCACCCACGAGCAGTTGCTCGCGGCGCACGGCGCGTACCACCGGCTCTACCGCTCCCAGTTCACCGGCGCGGTGGCCGACGAGGAACCGGCCGACCCCGCCGCCCAGCCGGCGACGGTCTGAGGGCGGGTCGCCGCCGTGCGCGCCAAACGACCGGCGGCGACCCACCCCGGCTCAGCGAGGGAGTCAGCCCACCGGGAGCAGCTCGGTGGCCCGGGCGGCGACCTGCCCGCCGATCAGGGCCAGCGCCGCGGCGGCGGGCATCGGCTCCAGGGCCCGGCCGCCGCGCAGGCGCAGCGCGAGGAGGCCGTCGGCCGCCTCCCGGGCACCCAACACCCCGAGGTACGGGACGCGGCGGCGGGCCGCGTCCCGGATCCGGGCACCCAGCGAGCCGGTGGCGTCCACCTCGACCCGCAGGCCGGCGTCGACGGCTCGGCGGGCCAGGTCGGCCGCCGCGTCGGCCTGCCCGTCGTCGACCGGCAGCAGGACCAGTTGGACCGGCGCGTACCAGGCCGGGAAGGCGCCCTCGTGCACCTCGATCAGGTACGCGAAGAGCCGCTCCATGCTGCCGACCAGGCTGCGGTGCACCATGACCGGGCGACGCCGGCTGCCGTCCGAGGCGGTGTACGACAGGTCGAACCGTTCCGGCTTGTCGAAGTCGAGCTGGATGGTGGAGATGGTCGACTCCCGACCGGCCGCGTCGACGATCTGAATGTCGATCTTCGGGCCGTAGAAGGCGGCCTCACCGGGTGCCTCGACATACTCCACCCCGGCCAGCGCGCCCCGGAGCAGCTCCTGGGCGTGGGCCCACTGCGCGTCGTCGCCTACGTACTTCTCTCCCGGCCCGCGCAACGAGAGCCGGAAGCCGGCCGGGCGGACGCCGAGCGCGGCGTGCGCGGCGCGGATCAGCCCGAGGATCTCGACGACCTCCGCGCCGACCTGCTCGGGGGCGCAGAAGGTGTGCGCGTCGTTGAGCGAGATGGCCCGCACCCGGGACAGCCCGCCGAGCACCCCGGAACGCTCCGAGCGGTACATCCCGCCCAGCTCCGCGATCCGCAGCGGCAGCTCGCGGTAGGAGCGGCCCCGGGCGCGAAAGACCAGGGCGTGGTGCGGGCAGAGCGCCGGCCGGAGCACGAACTCGTCGTCGGCGCTCAGCCGCATCGGCGGAAACATGTCGTCGGCGAAGTAGCCGAGGTGCCCGGAGAGTTCGAAGAGTTCCCGCTTACCCAGTGGGGGCGAGTAGACGTGCTGGTGGCCGGAGCGGCGCTCCAACTCCCGGACGTACTCCTCGACGGCGTGCCGGGCGGCGGCGCCGGCGGGCAGCCAGATCGGCAGGCCGGCACCGGCCAGCGGGTCGGAGACGAAGAGGTCCAGCTCGCGGCCGAGCCTGCGGTGGTCGATCATGTCGGGCTCCTGGATCGGGTACGACCCGGAGGCGACCTGGTCTCCGAACGGCGCGCGGCCCTCGGGGGCGGATCGCCCCGGGGCCTGGTCGACTGTGGTTACGTCAGAGCGGCACGCCGGGGATTCCCGGCGTCGTGGTCACCACTACCGCGCTGCGCATACGGCGACCGTACTCGCGGGGCAGCCGGGGACGCACCCGGATTTGCGGCGGCGAGCAGAGAGATGGGCCGCCGGCGCGGGACCCGCCGGCGGCCCTCGCGGCCCGAATCGTCAGGAACGGGGGACCCGACGGGCATGGGCCGCGCGCGTCAACGGTACGCCGACGTACGCCGATCCGCCGACCGGTACCGGACGGGTGGGACAGGCGGTGAACCCGTCACCCGGGATCGGTTCGACTCGTTGTGCCTGGGTGGCCCCTGTCGTGTCGACCGTCACGACGGGCCGGGCCTGTTCTCGGTGACGCCGGACACGCCGTCAGGCTCAAGACACCCAATCGGCCGCATCCGGCGAGGTGGCAGGCGTGCCCGAACTACTCACTGACGTCGCATCGCCGACGTGGGCGTACCTGGTGCTGCTCGCCCTACTGGTCGCGGACGCCTTCGTACCGGTGATCCCCACCCAGATCGTCATGATCACCAGCGGCGCGCTCACCGTCTACGGCGGGCTCAACCTGCCCGTCACCATCGCCGTCGGCGCACTCGGCGTCTTCGTCGGCGACCTGGCCTGCTACCTGCTCGGACGGCTCGCACCGGACCGGCGGTCGCCCCGGCACGCCGAGCTGAGCCGGGCCCGCCGGATGGCGAGCCGGGTCACCCAGGGGCTCCGACAACCCGGACCGCTTGTCATCCTGCTCTGCCGGTTCGTGCCCGGCGGCCGGATGGCGGCCTGCTTCTCGGCCGGCCGCAGCCGTTACCCGTACCGGTTGTTCGTGCTCTACGAGGCAGTCGCCGCGCTGGGCTGGGCCAGCTACGGCGCGTTTGTCGGGCACCTCGGCGGCACCGCGCTCACCGAGTCGGCGTGGCGACTGGCCATCATCGCCACCGCCGCGGCGGCCGGCTTCGCCGCGGCAGGCTGGGCCATGACGCTGGTCAGCGCCCGGCACGCCCGCGCCGCCGCCGCAGCCAACATCCCGATCGACTGAGCGGACCCCACCGCAGGGCGTCGTCCGGACGGAGCGGAACCGACGGCGGTAAAGTCGGGCGACATCGGCAGCTGTCATTGCCAGGATGGCCGGTATGGACGAGGTTGAAGTCGTCGTCGCCCACCGCCAGCGGGCGACGCTGCGCGTCGGCGACGTGTTCCTGAAGGTCGACGGCGACCCCGCGCACGCCGACGTGGAGGTACGGGCGATGGCGATGGCGCCGGTACCGACCCCGGCGATCCGCTGGCACCAGCCGCCCGTGCTCGCCATCGCCGCCGTGCCGGGCACCGCGCTCGGCCTGCTCGGCGAACCGTCGTCCGCGTCGCCGGCGGCCTGGGCCGCGGCGGGTGCCACCATCCGGCGGCTGCACGACGCGCCGCTGCCGCCGTGGCCGGGGCGCCGGCTCGACGACGCGGCGGCGGAGCTGGACAGCGAGTGCGCGTGGCTGCTCGCCAACGCCGTGCTGCCGGTCGAGGTGATCCGGCGTAACCGCGAGATCGCCGAGGCCGCGCTCCGGCCGTGGAGACCGGTGTTCATCCACGGCGACCTGCAGATCACCCACGTGTTCGTGGACGGCGACGAGGTGACCGGCGTCATCGACTGGTCCGAAGCCGCCCCCGGCGACGCCATGTTCGATCTCGCCATCCTGACGCTCGGGCACGAGGAACGCCTGGACGACCTGCTCGCCGGGTACGGGCCCGACGCGGACCGGGAGGTGATCCGCGCCTGGTGGTCACTGCGCAGCCTGGTGGCGTCACGCTGGCTGATCGAACACGGCTTCGATCCGGACGCGCCGGGATGCGAATTCGACGTGCTCAGATCCCGGATGCGGGACCCCTAGGGTCCGCCGGGTGCGCTGATCACGTGGAACTCCGGGCCCGACCGCTCGGGTCGTCCCCGCCCGAACCGACTGACTAGGGGTGGTCCCGGGGTCCGAATTCGGTGGCCGTCCCGGATTCGGCTCGGGCGCCCCCGGCGACAGGCTGAGGCATGCCCGGAACCCGGAACACCGGTGTGCTGGCCCTCGGCGGAATCGCCCTGGCGGCGCTGCTCACCGTGATCGGCCACCTCGAAGTGAACGACGACCTCAACCCGTGGGCGCTGACCGTCAGCGACTTCGCCGTCTCCGACCGGGGCGGCGTCATCGACATCGCCATGGTGGTGCTGGCGCTCGCCACTGTGGCGCTGCTGTACGGGCTACGTCGCACCGGCCCACCACGGCCCGGTCGGCCGGTCGAGGTGCTGCTCGGGGGGTGGGTGGCCGGGCTGCTGCTGGCCGCGGTGGTGCCGACGAACGAGCCGGGCACCGCCATGACCACCGCCGCGTACGTGCACCGGTACGCCTCGGTGGTCGCCTTCCTCGCCCTGCCGGCGGCCGGTTGGCTGCTCGCCCGGCGACCCGACCTGGCCCCCGCTGCCCGGACGCTACGCACCCTGGTCCTCCTGAGCCTGACCCTCGCGGCGGCGATGATCTGGTCCGCCTACCCCGGTGACCGTCTGCTGATCGGCCTGGCCGAACGCCTCCTCATCCTCACCGAGGTGGCGGTGCTGGCGACCGTAGCCCTGACCCAAACCCGGTCAGCCACCGCTCACGCCGTCGATCATGGAGTTGTGGTGCCCCACAAAAGGGGCGTGACGACGTGAACCGCCCACCACAAGTCCATGATCGACGAGTGGGGGTGGGTTACTCCAGCTCGTGGAGCATTAGCTGGCGGGCCGCTTCGGTGATCGAACCGGACAGGCTCGGGTAGATGGTGATGGTCTGGGCCAGCTCGTTGACGGTGAGGTTGTTCTCCACCGCCATGGTGATGGGCAGGATCAGCTCGCTGGCCTTCGGGGCGACCACCACCCCGCCGATCACCTGGCCGCTCGCCGGACGGCAGAACAACTTCACGAAACCGTCGGCGAGATCGTCCATCTTCGCCCGGGCGTTGCCGGAGAGCGGCAGCATCACCTGCCGGGCCGGCACCTTGCCCGCGTCCACCTCGTCCTGCGAGACACCCACGGTGGCCAGCTCCGGGTCGGTGAAGACGTTCGCCGCGACGGTACGCAGCCGCAGCGGGCGCACCGCCTCGCCGAGCGCGTGCCACATGGCGATCCGGCCCTGCATCGCGGCGACACTCGCCAACAGCAGCACACCCGTGCAGTCGCCGGCGGCGTAGATGCCTGGCACGTTGGTCCGGGAGACCCGGTCGACAGTCACGTAGCCGCCCCGGCCCAGCTCGACCCCGTACTCGGCCAGGCCCAGGTTGGCAGTGTTCGGGACCGATCCGACAGTGATCAGCGCGTGCGAGCCGGTGACCTTCCGGCCGTCGGAGAGCTCCACCTCGACGCCGTCGGCGGTACGCCGGACCGCGTCGGCCCGGGAGTTGTTGAGGATCTCCATGCCCCGGTTGCGGAACACCCGCTCGATGGCGGACGCGGCATCGGCGTCCTCGTGCGGCATCACCCGGTCCCGGCTGGACACCAGGGTGACCTGGACCCCCATCGCCAGGTACGCGCTGGCGAACTCCGCGCCGGTGACCCCGGAGCCGACCACGATCAGGTGCTCGGGCAGCTCCGGCAGGTCGTACACCTGGCGCCAGGTCAGGATGCGCTCACCGTCCGGTACGGCGGTGGGCAGCTGGCGGGGTGTCGAACCGGTGGCCACCAGCACTGTGGTCGCGGCGATGGAGTATTCCTCGCCGCCGTCCGCGGGGGTCACGACGACCAGGTGGGTGTGCCCGAGGGCGTCCTCGCCGAGCCGGGCGGTGCCGGCCACGAAGGTGACCCCGGCCTTGAGCAGCTTGGCGTGGATGTCGGCGGACTGCGCCAACGCCAGTCGCTTGACCCGCTCGTGCACGGCCCGCGCGTCGACGGTGACCGCCTCCAGGCCGTCCGAGTGCACTCCGAACTCCTCGGTGTCCCGGTAACCGGTGACCACCCCGGAGCTGGCGATGAAGGTCTTCGACGGTACGCAGTCGGAGAGCACACAGGCCCCGCCGGCGCCGTCGGCCTCCACCACTGTGACATCGGCGTCCAACTGGGCGGCGACAAGCGCCGCCTCGTACCCGGCCGGCCCCCCACCGATGATCACGATCCGGCTCACAGCGTTTGCCCTTCGTCAGTGCTCACAGTGACTTTGTTCTCCCGAGCGCATCCGACACGCACCGTCGTATTCTCCCCCACCCGTCGACCGGGCTATCGTCATCGCCGTGCGTCATCACGCCGCCTACGGCTCAAATCTCGACCCTGCCCGGATGCGTGCCTACTGTCCGCATTCGCCGATGGTGGGCACCGGCTGGCTGGAAGGCTGGCGGCTGACCTTCGCCGGGGCGGACGTGATCGGCTGGGAGGGCGCGGTGAGCACCCTTGTCGAGTCGCCGGGTGACCGGGTCTTCGTGGCCCTCTACGACATCCACCCGTACGACGCGGGCCAGCTCGACGAGATCGAGGGGGTGACCGCCGGCACCTACCGCAAGCTGCACGTTCGGGTCTCCACCCTCGACGGCGACGTGACCGCGTGGATCTACGTCTTCAACGGGTACGAGGGTGGCCTGCCGACGTCGTGGTATCTGTCCGAGATCGCGAGCGCCGCCGAGAAGGCGGGCGCCCCGGACGACTACGTCACCGAGCTGCGGTCCCGCCCCACCGGCACCGCGTCGGCGTAGCAGCGCGTATCGCACCCCGCCAGTCTGCTACCACCGCCGACCGGAGCGCGGATCGGGTGCGCCGGGGGTCGTCAATCACACACCGGCGGCGAGCTCGGCCCGGGTGCGGTGCAGCAACTCGACAAGCTCGGCCCCGGCAGCCGGGCCGAGGGCCGTGAACGCCGGGGCGACGAGACGATTGGTCACCGCCTCCGCCCAGAGGCGCCGGCGCACCAACGGCCCGACCGGCGGGTAGGGCGGCGGCCAGCCGCAGGCCACCGCCCCGGCCTCGCCCTCGGGCCCGGCCAGCACGGCCTCCAGCGGGGTCATCCCGGCGGCGCGTACCGCCAGCAGGTAGGCACCTGTGAAGTGTTCGCGCAGCAGTCGCAGCCCGGCGGCGCTGCGGGCCCCGGCGGAGAGATCCGGCAGCGGCATGGCCCGCCACGCGGCGAAGAGCGGCATCGCGCTGGCGTCCGCAGCCACCACGGCCCGCTCGACGAGGACCGCCAGGCGTTCGGTGGCGGGCCGGGCGTCGAGCTGCTGCGCGCCCCACCGGCAGCACTCGGCGAGGCTCGCCGCCGCCACCTCGATCGGTGGGACGACCCGGGCAGCGGCGTCCCACCCGTCGGCGACCGCGTCCGGGGCGATGAACCCGAGCGCCGCGGCGGCCGTCTCGGCCCGCACGTCGCCGAGCGCACCCGCCCGGCCACTTATGTAGAACGCCCAGCCGGAGATGCCGAGCAGCCGGGCCCGCCGCAGGGTGGCCGGGTCCCTGGTGAACGCGTCGCCGAGGTCGAGCACGACCGGCTTACTTGCGGCGGCGACCTGCTCCGGCGTCATCCGGGCGGCCCGCTCGGGCAGGCCGGTCCGGCGTCCACGACAAGACCCCGGCCCGCGCACTCGTCGTCGTCCATCGATTGTCAGTCTGCCGCGCCACCGCCCGTGTCCGCATTCCCCTCTTCGGCCGCCAACGCCTCGACCGCCGCCTCAACCTCGCCGGCGCGCCGCCGAGCCACGGTTACCGCACGCTCCGCGGCACGCCGAGCGAGCTTGGCCCGGCTGAGATCCTGCTCGGCGACCGCCCGCCGCCGCTCCAGCTCGGCCAGTTCAGCCTCGATCGCATCGAGTACGGCAGCATCGTCGCGCTCCCGTCCGGCCGCCTCGGTCAGCTCGGCCGCCGCGCGCTGCTCGTCGGTCCGGGCCTTGGCCAACTCCCGATCCAGGGCGCGACGCTGCCGGGCCCGCTCGGCCCGGGCGGCCCGCTGCGCGGCCTGCTCGGCGCGCTCCGCGGCCCGATCCGGGCGGGGCACCGGCTCGGGACGCCCCCGCTGGGTGTCCGGTCGGCGGGCCGGACGTTCCTCGTCGGGCTCCTCGTCGTCGCCGGTGACCAACCTCAGCTGCGGCCGGGGCACCTCGCCGAAGCCGGCGTAGCTGGCCGCCCGGAGCAGGCGGCCCGCCCGGACCTGCTCGGCGACCTCGACGTCGGAGAACGCCGCGTTCAGTGTCGACTCCACCTCGGCCAGGGGCAGCCGACCGGCCGGTGGCGCGTCCGGCTCGGCCGCCGCGAGCTTGCGGACCTCGGCGACCAGGGCGCCGACCACCGCCCGGCGCTGCGCGGACAACTCCCGCAGTCGGGGCCCGCGCAGCTCCCGCTGGGCCGTCCGCAGGGCGTCGGCGAGCTGGACCAGGTCGCCGACCAGCTCCGGGCGTTGGATGGCGAGCAGGTTCACCAGCCAGGCCGCCACCGTCGGGCGACGCAGCCGGGCCAACTGTCGGGCGGTGGCCGGATCGCCGGCACTGCGGGCGTCGGCCACGGCGGCGTCCCGGGCGGCCACGAACCGGTCCGGTGGGATGCGGTAGAGCTGCTGCACCAGCTCCGCTGGGGGGCCGGGCATCAGGTCAGACGTCGACCCGGCTACCGGGCTCCAGCCGCTGGTAGTCGGTGCCGGACATCGCGGCGTACTGCCGGTTCAGCACGCCCAGACCGTTGTCGTTGAGCAGGGCGTCGTGCAGGGCGTACGCCCGCCGGGGCGCGACCGCGCGGATGAAGTCGAGCACCTCGGAGAACTTCGACCAGGGGGCGTGGATCGGTGCGAAGAGCGTGTCGACGGGTGTCTCGTCCGGCACCACCAGGGAGTCGCCGGGGTGAAAGACCACGTCGTTGATCAGGTAGCCGAGGTTGTCCACCACCGGGATGTCGGGGTGGATCACCGCGTGTTTCCCGCCGTACGCCCGGACGGCGACACCGGCTGCGGTGAACGACTCACCGGGGGCGACCGGGTGCAGCACCTCGGCCGCGTCGCCAAGGGTCTCGGCGAGCGAGGCGGGACCGTGGATCGGCAGCGGCTGCTTGTCGAGGCGCTGGCGCACCGCCGCCAGGTCGAGGTGGTCGGGGTGCTGGTGGGTGATGAGCACCGCGTCCGCGCCGGCCAACGCCGTCGCGGAGTCGCTGAACACACCGGGGTCGACGACGAGCACTCCCCCGTCGTGTTCCACCCGCAGGCAGGAGTGGGCGTATTTGGTGAGCCGCATCGTGACTCCTCAATTATCGAATCGTGACGTCCTCAGCGCAGTCTGCCGGAACCAGCCGACGTGCGCGCTGCGTCCGAGCTATCGCCACACCGGACGACAACGAGGGAGCGGGGATGGACGGACAGGTCATACGACGCCGCGGCGGACTGCTGGCGGTGACGGCACTGACGGCGGTATTCGCGTTGACCGGCTGCGGGGCCGGCGACAGCGGGTCGGCGGACACCGCGGCCGTGGCCCCGGCGAACGGGGACGTCGCCCAGCAGGACAAGGCGGCCGGCGCACCCGAGGCGGCCCGGGAGGCGCAACCGCAGCAGGGTGGGGCCGGGGCACCCCAGGAGGCCGGCGCACCCGAGGCGGCCCGGGAGGCGCAACCGCAGCAGGGTGGGGCCGGGGCACCCCAGGAGGCCGGCACCGGGGCACCGGACCTGCGCGTCGACCAGCGGGCCATCATCTACACAGGCTCGATGCGGGTGCAGGTGGACGATGTGGACGCCGCTGCCCGCGAGGTGAGCGCGCTGGTCACCCGCTCCGGCGGCTTCATCGGTGGCGACAACCGGCGCAGTGCCGACGCCGACGCGGTGGCCGAGTTGCAGCTGCGGGTGCCGGCCGCGAAGTTCACGGCGGTGGTGGACGAGATCGCGAAACTCGGCAAGCAACAGAGCCGGGAGATCAGCACCGAGGACGCCACCGAGGCGATCGTCGACCTCGACGCGCGGATCACCACTCAGCAGGCCCGGGTGGAGAGTGCACGGCGGTTGCTGGCCCGCGCCACCTCGATCACCGACCTGGTGTCGTTGGAGAACGAGCTGGGCCGTCGTGAGGCCGACCTGGCGTCGTTGGAGGCCAAGAAACGGCGACTGGCCGACCTGACCGCGCTCTCCACGATCACCGTGGCACTGGCCGGGCCGGCGGCCAAGGTCACCGAGGAGAAGACCGAGACCGGTTTCCTGGCCGGGCTCAGGGGCGGTTGGCAGGCGTTCGCCGCCTCGTTGACCGTCCTGCTCACCGTGCTCGGGGCACTACTGCCGTGGCTGGTGCTGGTCGGCGTGCCGGTGGCGGTGCTGCTGCTGGTGCTGCGGCGGCGGAAGCGGACGTCGGCCCCGACCGCTGCGGTCAGCGCGCCGCCGCCAGTGCCCGCAGCGCGGTCTGCACCATGACGCGTACGCCGGCGGGGATGGCCCGCTCGTCCACGTCGAAGCTGGCCCGGTGCAGGTCGACGTTGGGACCCGAGCGGCCCACCCCGAGCCGGGCGAGGGCGCCCGGGACATACTCCAGATACCAGGAGAAGTCCTCGCCGCCCATGCTCTGCGGTGTCTCGGCGATCCCTTCCGGACCGAGCGCGGCGGCGGTGGCCGCCGTCAACACCTGGATGGCCCGCGAGTCGTTCGACACCGGCGGCCGGCCGCGCAGGTATTCCAGGTCGACAGTGGCGCCGGTCGGCGCGATGACGTCCCGGACCACCTGAGCGACGATCTTCGGCGCCTGCTCCCAGGTGTCGCGGTCCATCACCCGCAGGGTGCCGGAGGCACTCGCCTCCGAGGGGATGACGTTGTAGCGGGTGCCGGCCGAGGCGTGGCCGAAGACCAGCAGCAGGCCGCTGTTGGCCGGCACCCGGCGGCTGACCAGGGCGGGCACCTCGGTGACCAACCGGCCGAGCGCGTCGACCAGGTCCACGGTCAGGTGCGGCCGGGCGGTGTGCCCACCCGGGCCGGAGAGTCGGACGGTGACGTTGTCGGCAGCCGCGGTGATCGGACCGACCCGCAGGCCGACCCGCCCGACCGGCAGGTTCGGGTCACAGTGCAGCGCGAAGATCTGCACCACGTCGTCCAGGCCGCCGGCCTCGATGACCTCCAGCGAGCCGCAGGGCAGGATCTCCTCGGCCGGCTGGAAGATCAGCCGGACCCGCCCGTCCAACTCGCCCAGGTCGGCGAGTTGGGCCAGCAGCATGCCGACGCCGAGCAGGATCGAGGTGTGCACGTCGTGCCCGCAGGCGTGGCAGACGCCCGCCACCGTCGACCGGTAGGGCACGTCCTTGACGTCGTCGAGGGGCAGGGCGTCGATGTCGGCGCGCAGCGCGACAACGGGGCCGTCCGGGCGACCGTTGACGTCGCAGATCACGCCGTTGCCCTTGGGCAGCAGGCGCGGGTTGAGCCCGGCCAGCGAGAGTTCCCGGGCGATCAGGGCGGCCGTCTCGAACTCGTTGCCGGACAACTCGGGGTGCGAGTGGAGGTGACGGCGCGTAGCGATAAGCCCCGGAACCCGCAGGGCGAGGAGGTGGTCCAGGTCGCGGGGCAGCGGCTGGGAGCCTGGCGACGTCTCCAGCCAGGACGACGCCAGCTGGCCATCCGTGGGCAGCGTCAACGCACTCGTCACGTCGAATTCTCGATCACTAGAGATGGATGGATCATCGGGGACAGCAGACAGCCTAGACCTCCGACGGTGACGCTGCGCAACCTCGTTACGGTAATGATCAGACCGCGCAGCGTCAGGAATGCCCTGCTCGGGGCGCTCAGAGATGTGTGGGACAGCAGGTAGATCGCTATCGAACGCCGACATCCGCCCCTCACCTCCTACAACGCGTAACCGATCGCGGAGGCTCCGGATTCGGCGGAACACGTGCGGCTCCTGGTGCAAATTGTCGCATTAGTCGGTGTGATGAACTGACACTCCGACAATTAGCCGACCACACTCCGCAACGCGCCGGATAGGGACGCTCACACGGCGTCGCCCACCACGGGCGCACACCCTGTGCGTCCGCGCTCCGCCAACCCGGTACCCGCCGAACGCGATGGACACACCGCCGCGGCGAACGGACGCTCAGAACCGATCGGACGGCCGGTACAGCCCCCACACCTCGCGCAGCGTCCCGCAGACCTCACCCACCGTGGCCCGGGCCCGCAGCGCCTCCTTCATCGGGTAGAGCACGTTGTCCGAGCCCTCCGCGGCGGCCCGCAGCTCGGCGAGCGCCCGCGTCACTGCCGCACCGTCCCGCTCGGCGCGCAACCGCGCCAGCCGCTCGGCCTGGGCCGCCTCGATCGTCGGGTCGACGCGCAGCGGCTCGTACGGCTCCTCCTCGTCCACGGTGAACCGGTTGAGCCCGACCACCACCCGCTCAGCCGAGTCGATCTCCTGCGCGATCCGGTACGCGGACTGCTCGATCTCCCGCTTCTGGAACCCGGCTTCGATTGCGTCCACCGCCGAGCCGTGATCGGCCACCCGCTCCATCAACTCGAGCGCGGCGGCCTCGATCTCGGCGGTCATCGCCTCCACCACGTACGACCCGGCGAACGGGTCGACGGTGGCGGTCAGGTCGGTCTCGTACGCCAGCACCTGCTGGGTGCGCAGCGCGAGCCGGGCCGCCTTCTCGGTGGGCAGCGCGATGGCCTCGTCGAAGCTGTTCGTGTGCAGCGACTGCGTGCCGCCGAGCACCGCGGCCAGCCCTTGCACCGCCACCCGGACCAGGTTCACCTCCGGCTGCTGGGCGGTGAGCTGCACGCCAGCGGTCTGGGTGTGGAACCGCAGCATCATCGACTTCGGATCCTTCGCGCCGAAGTCGTCGTGCATCAGTCGGGCCCAGATCCGCCGGGCGGCGCGGAACTTCGCCACCTCCTCCAGCAGGGTGGTGCGGGCCACGAAGAAGAACGACAGCCGGGGCGCGAAATCGTCAACCGCGAGCCCGGCGGCGAGCGCCGCCCGCACGTACTCCACGCCGTTGGCCAGGGTGAACGCGATCTCCTGCGCGGGCGTCGCGCCGGCCTCGGCCATGTGGTAGCCGGAGATGGAGATGGTGTTCCACTTCGGCACCTCCTTGCGGCAGTACGCGAACGTGTCGGCAACCAGGCGCAGCGACGGCTTCGGCGGGAAGATGTACGTGCCCCGGGCGATGTACTCCTTGAGGATGTCGTTCTGGATCGTGCCGTTGAGCGCCGAGCCGGGCACCCCGTTCTCCTCGGCCACGAGCTGGTAGAGCAGCAGCAGCACCGAGCCGGGCGCGTTGATGGTCATCGAGGTGGAGACCTTGTCCAGCGGAATGTCGGCGAAGAGCAGCCGCATGTCCTCGATGGAGTCGATGGCGACACCCACCTTGCCGACCTCGCCGTGCGCGATCGGATCGTCGGAGTCGTAGCCCATCTGGGTCGGCAGGTCGAACGCCACCGACAGGCCCATCGTGCCGGCCCGCAACAGATGGTGGTACCGCGCGTTGGACTCGGTGGCGGTGCCGAAGCCGGCGTACTGACGCATGGTCCACGGACGGGAGGTGTACATGGTGGGGTAGACGCCCCGGGTGTACGGGAACTCGCCGGGCGCGCCCAGCCTGGAGTCCAGATCCTCCGGGAGGTCCGCGCCCGTGTAGACGTCCTGGATCGGGAAACCGGACTCGCTTGACCGCCGTTCGTTCATCCCCGGATGGTAGGACGCCCGGGCATCTCGGCGGGTGAGGGATACCGCACAGCCCGTCCCGAACCGTCGACAGGAGGTGAACGACGTGGCACTTTCTGTCGACTTGAATAAACGTCCGCCGCGTCGGCTTTCGCATCAGGCGTCGGAACCAGCAAGATAGGGGGGTTGTGTCCCAGCCCCCTCGATTTCCCCCGGTGGCTTTTCTGTGACTCAGATCCCGACGTGGAGCGGCGGACCGGTAAGTCCCGCCAACGGCCGCGCAGCACCCGGCACCACCATCGGTGACCGGTACTCGCTGCGGTCCTCGGTGGGCAACGGCGGCATGGGCACGGTGTGGCGTGCCACCGACACCCTGCTGCGCCGCGACGTGGCGGTGAAGGAGGTCGTCCTGCCCCCAGGGCTGGCCCCCAGCGACCGCGACGCCATGTACGAACGCACCCTGCGCGAGGCGCGGGCCGCCGCCGCCATCCAGCACCCGGCAGTGGTGCAGGTGTACGACGTGGTCACCGAGGCCGGTCGGCCGTGGATCGTGATGGAGCTGCTGGACGCCCGCAGCCTCGCCGACATGGTGATCGAGGACGGGCCGGTCGCACCCCGCGCCGTCGCCAAGATCGGCATAGCGCTGCTCGGCGCGTTGGAGGTGGCGCACGCGATCGGCGTGCTGCACCGCGACGTCAAACCGGCAAACGTGTTGATCTGCTCCGACGGGCGGTGCGTGCTCACCGACTTCGGGGTCGCCCGGATGCCCACCGACGTGCAGCTCACCACCCCCGGCATGGTGCTCGGCTCGCCGCACTTCATCTCGCCCGAGCGGGCCATGGGCCAGGAGTTCGGCCCGCCGAGCGATCTCTTCTCGCTCGGGGTGACGCTCTACACGGCGGTGGAGGGGCGTCCCCCGTTCGACAAGGGTGACCCGATCGAGACCATGCACGCGGTGGTCGAGGACCCACCGGCCCCGCCGCAGCGCAGCGGGCCGCTGACCCGCGTACTGATGGGCCTGCTGGAAAAGGACCCGGCCCGCCGGCTGGACGTGCACACCTCCCGGGCCATGCTGCGCGAGCTGCTCGCCGGCCCGCTCGGCAGCACCGCCACCGCTGTGCACTCGGTCACCGACCCGTACGCGGTGGTGCCGGTGCAGCAACGCCCGGTGCCGGTCCTCCCGCCGCCTGCGGCAGAGCCGAAGTCGGACAACCAGATCGGTGGCCCGGCGATGCTGGCCCCGAACGAGTCCCTTACCGACCGGCTGGCCGCGCTACGCCGGGGTGAGCGTCCACGGCCGGCCGCGTCGGCCGGTGCCACCGGGTTCGACGAGACGAGCGCCGACGCGTTGGCCGGTCCGCTGCACACGCCCACCGGCGCGATGCCCGGCCCCGACCGGCCGCTCTCCGCGCGCACCTACGGTGGCAGCGCCGACACCACCCAGCGGGTGGACGCCGGCGGGCACCCGGACGCCACCCAGCGGGTCAGCTACGGCAGCCCGGCCGAGGCCACCCAGCAGGTCGGATACGGCGGCGCGCCGGAGGCCACCCAGCGCGTCGGCGGCACCTACGGTGGCGGCAACCAGTGGTCGGTGCCGGGCACCGGTCAGCCCTGGGCCACCCCGCCCGCCGCTTCGGACGGCGGCGCGCTCGGCAAGGTCCGCGCCACCGGTGGTCAGCTCGTCCGCACGGTGCAGGGCTGGCCTCGCAAGACGCAGCTCGCCGCGGCCGGCGGGTTGGTCGTCGTGCTGCTACTCACCGTGGTGGCCCTGTCCAGCGGCGACGACCCGCCGCCGAGCACCCCGGCCGCGCTGCCCACCGCGTCCGCCCCGGCGGCTCCCCCGGTCGAGATGCAGGAGCACGCGGCCCGCGGCATCCAGGTCATGGTGCCGAAGGGCTGGAAGAAGGCCACCGGCCCTACGTACACCGACTACATCGACCCGGAGGACAGCGGCCGCAAGGTCCGCATCATCACCGAGAAGTGGTCGACCGACTCCAACCGCTGGGCGGAGACGGCGGAGAACGGTCTCAAGACCAGGAGCACCTCCTGCGTCAAGCCGTACCAGCAGATCAACGCCGCCGAGACCGAGCTGGCCAGCAAGCCGGCGGCCGAATTCGAATACACCTGCGGCCAGGGCGACGTCATGCGGCACGGCGTCTGGCGTGGCGTGGCCGAGGGCGGCAAGGCGTACTCGTTCTACCTGACCGCCACGGACGCCAAGTTCGCGGAGAGCAAGCCGATCTTCGACGAGATGGTGCGCACGTTCCAGCTCACCGGCGACGGCTGAGCCGAGGGAACCGGCAGCGGTGATCCGCCGTCGTGCTATCAAGGGGCATGGCGGCGGACACCACTGACATCGACGACATTCGCGAGCAAGCCAGGCGCTGGCTGGCTGACGACCCCGACCCGGCGAGCCGGGACGAGCTGACGGCGGTACTCGACGGGCTGCCGGCGAGCGCCCCGGAGCTGGCCGACCGGTTCGCCGGCCCGCTGACCTTCGGCACGGCCGGCCTGCGCGGTCCGCTGCGCGCCGGCCCGAACGGCATGAACCTCGCCGTGGTCACCCAGGCCGCTGCCGGCCTGGTCACCTGGCTCGCGGCCCAGGGTGGCACCGGCCCGCTGGTGATCGGGTACGACGCTCGGCACGGCTCCCGGCAGTTCGCCGAACGCACCGCCCAGGTGGCCACCGGCGCTGGCCGTCCGGCGCTGCTGCTGCCCCGCCCGCTGCCCACCCCGGTGCTGGCGTACGCCGTGCGTCACCTCGGCGGGGTCGCCGGAGTGATGGTCACGGCCAGCCACAATCCGCCGCAGGACAACGGCTACAAGGTCTACCTCGGCGCGGAGCTGGGCGGGGAGCTGGGCGCCGGCGCGCAGATCGTGCCGCCCGCCGACGCCGGGATCGAGGCGGCCATCCGGTCGGTCGGACCGCTGACCCAGGTGCCGCTCGGCGGGCCCGGTCAGGTGCTCGGCGACGACCTGGTCGCCTCGTACGTCGAACGGGCCACCGCGGTGATCGACCCGGACGGGCCCCGGGACCTGACTGTGGCGTACACCCCGCTGCACGGGGTGGGCGCGGCCGTGCTCACCGCCGCGTTCGCCAGCGCGGGTTTCCCGACCCCCGGTGTGGTGCCCGACCAGGCCGAACCGGACCCGGCGTTCCCCAC
The DNA here is from genome assembly GCF_040649135.1 of Micromonospora sp. NPDC049047. Classification (NCBI taxonomy): domain Bacteria; kingdom Bacillati; phylum Actinomycetota; class Actinomycetes; order Micromonosporales; family Micromonosporaceae; genus Micromonospora; species Micromonospora sp. NPDC049047. The sequence continues at coordinate 82,156 of NZ_JBEZEY010000007.1, read as the reverse complement.
CGTGTCGTTCCCCAACCCGGAGGAGCCGGGTGCGGTGGACCGACTGATCGCCCTTGCCGACTCCACCGGCGCGGACCTCGCCATCGCCAACGACCCGGACGCCGACCGGTGCGCGGTGGTCGTCCGCGACAGCGTGGGCGACGGGCAGACCTGGCGGATGCTGCGGGGCGACGAGGTGGGCGTGCTGCTCGCCGACCACCTGATGCGCCGTGGGGTGACCGGGCTCTACGCCACCACCATCGTGTCGTCGTCACTGCTGCGGGCGATGTGCGCGGCGCGGGGCCTGCCCTACGACGAGACACTTACCGGCTTCAAGTGGATCGTGCGGGCCGGCGGTGGCAGCACGCCGCTCGTCTTCGGCTACGAGGAGGCGCTCGGCTACTGCGTCGCCCCGGAGCACGTCCGGGACAAGGACGGCATCACCGCCGCGTTGACAGTGGCCGAGTTGGCCGCCGGGCTGAAGACGCAGGGCCGCACGCTCACCGACCGGCTTGACGAGTTGGCAGCCGAGTTCGGCGTGCACCACACCGACCAGCTCTCCGTCCGGGTGGACGACCTGCGGGTGATCACCGACGCGATGGCCCGGATCCGGGCGGCCACGCCGACCACCCTGCTCGGGCAACCTGTCGACAGCGTCCGGGACCTGCTACCCGAGGCGGACGTGGTGATCCTGCGTACCGCGGAGGCCCGGGTGGTGATCCGCCCTTCCGGGACCGAGCCGAAGCTCAAGGCGTACCTCGAGGTGGTGGAGCCGGTGCCGGACGGCGATGTCGCGGCCGCGCGCAGCCGGGCCGGCGCGGCGGTCGCGCGGTTGCGGGCCGACGTCGCCGCCGCCCTCGGCATCTGACCACGACCGACCCCACCTCCCTGTCCTGCCCCCTTTGCTCTGCTTCAGCGGAGGCAACACCCGGCAGCCGTTTGTGTTGCGTGGGTTGAAGCAGAGCAAAGGGAACAGCGGAGGCGGGCTGGCCCGGCGGTCAGGCGCGCTTGCCGAGCGCCGCGTCGACCGCCGTGGCCAGGGCGGCGACGACCAGGCCGACCGAGGGGCGGACCACGGAGTCGTCGGTGCTCACCTGACCGGAGAAGCCCGCACCGGTGGCGATCTCCTCCAACCGCCGGCGGGCGGTGGCGGCCTCCTCGCCGCTCACCCCCAGCGCGGACTCCATCCGCAGCACCGCGACCAGGGTGGCCAACGCGGCGGTCCGCTCGTCCGGGGCCGCCGCGCCGGTGAGCGCGTCGGCCAGCCGCTGCCGGGTCTCCGCCTCGACCGAGGAGTCCACCACCGGATACCGGTGTACGTGAATGAAGCCCAACTCGGTCTCGTCGACGTCCTGCACGACGCCCCGGGCGCACAGGTCACCGAGGATGCGGTCGCGCAGTCCGTGCCGCAGGCGCTGCACCCAGGAGGCCGGGGTGTGCGGGGTGTCGGCGGCGATCCGGCCGAGCACCTCGTCGGCGACCGGCTCGCCGGTGGGCGTGGGGTCGATCATCGCCAACGATCCGTCGGCGTACGCGATCCGGCCGGCCAGGGCCAGCTCGACCAGCACCGCGGCGGCCATGCCCAGGTCCAGGCTGATTCGCGGCATGGTCGCCTTGCCGGTCGTGTCGTCGTAGGCGAGGAGCAACAGTTCCTCGGCGAGCGCAACACCAGTCATGGCCGGAGACGGTAGCGGGTCCGTGCACGACTGCGCACGGACCCGCCCGACCCGGTGCCGACCGGGTGCGGTTCTCAGAAGCGGGGCATGCCGCCGAACTGGCGGTCGCCAGCGTCCCCGAGGCCGGGGACGATGAACATGCGGTCGTTGAGCCCTTCGTCGATCGAGGCCGTGACCAGGCGCAGCGGCAGGCCGGAGCGTTCCAGCCGCTCGATGCCGACCGGCGCGGCGAGCACGCAGAGCACTGTGATGTCGGTGCAGCCCCGGTCGGCGAGCAGCCGGCAGGAGTGCTCAAGCGAGCCACCGGTGGCCAGCATCGGGTCCAGCACCAGCACCGGCAGCCCGGCCAGATCCCGGGGCAGCGACTCCATGTAGGCGCGCGGCTTGTAGGTCTCCTCGTCGCGGGCCAGGCCGACGAAGCCCATCGAGGACTCCGGCAGCAGGCCGAGCGCGGCGTCCGCCATGCCCAGACCGGCCCGCAGCACCGGGACGAGCAGCGGCGGGTTGGCCAGCCGGGTGCCCTCGGTGCTGGTGACCGGCGTCTGCACCGGGTACCGCTCGACGGGGAAGGTGCGCGCCGCCTCGTACACCAGCATGGTGGTCAGTTCGTGCAGGGCGGCCCGGAACGTCGAGGAATCGGTGCGCGCGTCCCGCATGGCGGTCAGTCTCGACTGGGCCAGCGGGTGGTCAATGACGTGTACGTCCACGATCGCTCAACCTACCGGTCCGTTCGGCGCGCTGGTGCGGGTGCGGTCGGACCGGCGACGCCGCTCACGTCGGGCCAACCGTGACCAAGATCACTCAGGGGTTCCGTGCGTAGACTTCTGGGCATGACGGCGACAACGACGTCGGCCCGGTCGGAGCTCTCCGAGCTGGGACGATCCGAGACCGCTCTGCGGACCTTCCTGCACGGCCTACCGGGCGTGGACCAGGTCGGCGCGGAGCAGCGGGCGGCACAGCTCGGCACCCGATCCATCAAGACCACCGCCAAGGCCCAGGCGATCGACCTGGCGATCCGGATGGTCGACCTGACCACCCTGGAAGGGGCGGACACCCCGGGCAAGGTGCGCGCGCTGGCCGCGAAGGCGCTGCGCCCCGACCCGGCCGACCCGTCCTGCCCGCACGTCGGCGCGGTCTGCGTCTACCCGGCGATGGTCCCGTACGTCGCCGAGGTGCTGCGCGGATCCGCAGTCCACCTGGCCAGCGTCGCCACCGCCTTCCCCTCGGGTCAGGCGCCGTTGGAGATCAAGCTGGCCGACACCCGGGCCGCCGTGGCGGCCGGCGCCGACGAGATCGACATGGTGATCAACCGTGGCGCGTTCCTGGCCGGGCGGTACCAGGAGGTCTACGACGAGATCGTGGCCACCAAGGAGGCCTGCGGGGACGCCCACCTCAAGGTCATCCTGGAGACCGGCGAGCTGGCCACGTACGACAACGTGCGCCGCGCCTCGTGGCTGGCCATGCTGGCCGGCGGTGACTTCATCAAGACCTCCACCGGCAAGGTTCCGGTAGCGGCGACGATGCCGGTGACCCTGGTGATGCTGGAGGCGGTCCGCGACTTCCGGGCGGCCACCGGACGACAGGTGGGCGTGAAGCCCGCCGGTGGCATCAAGACCACCAAGGACGCCATCAAGTACCTGGTGATGGTCAACGAGACAGTCGGCCCGGACTGGCTCGACCCGGACTGGTTCCGCTTCGGCGCGTCCAGCCTGCTCAACGACCTGCTGATGCAGCGCACCAAGCTGACGACCGGCGTCTACTCCGGTCCCGACTACTTCACCCTGGACTGATAGCCGATGTTCGAATACGCCCCCGCCCCCGAGTCCCGCTCGGTGGTGGACCTCAAACCCTCGTACGGGCTGTTCATCGACGGTGCCTTCGTCGACCCGACCGACGGCGGCAGCTTCAAGTCGATCAACCCCGCCTCCGAGGAGGTGCTCGCCGAGATCGCCGAGGCCGGCGCGGCCGACGTGGAGCGCGCGGTGCGTGCCGCCCGCACGGCGTACGACAAGGTGTGGGGTCCGATGCCGGGCCGGGACCGGGCGAAGTACCTGTACCGGATCGCCCGGCTCATCCAGGAGCGCTCCCGCGAGCTGGCCGTCCTGGAGTCCCTGGACAACGGCAAGCCGATCCGGGAGTCCCGCGACGTCGACCTGCCGCTGGTCGCCGCGCACTTCTTCTACTACGCGGGGTGGGCCGACAAGCTGGGCCACGCGGGCTTCGGGCCGAACCCCCAGCCGATCGGGGTGGCCGCGCAGGTCATCCCGTGGAACTTCCCGCTGCTCATGCTGGCCTGGAAGATCGCCCCGGCGCTCGCCGCGGGCAACACCGTGGTGCTCAAGCCGGCCGAGACGACCCCGCTGACCGCGCTGCTCTTCGCCGAGATCTGCCAGCAGGCCGACCTGCCGGCCGGTGTGGTCAACATCCTCACCGGCGCCGGTGACACCGGCCGCGCCCTTGTCGAACACCCCGGCGTGGACAAGGTGGCCTTCACCGGCTCCACCGACGTCGGCCGGGCCATCGCCCGGTCCGTGGCCGGCACCCGCAAGAAGCTCACCCTGGAGCTGGGCGGCAAGGCCGCCAACATCGTCTTCGACGACGCCCCCATCGACCAGGCCGTCGAGGGCATCGTCAACGGCATCTTCTTCAACCAGGGGCACGTCTGCTGCGCCGGCTCCCGACTGCTGGTGCAGGAGAACGTGGCCGACCGGGTGCTGGAGTCGCTCAAGCGGCGAATGGCCCAGCTGCGGGTCGGCGACCCACTGGACAAGAACACCGACGTCGGCGCGATCAACTCGGCCGCCCAGCTGGAGCGGATCCGCGATCTGTCCGACGCCGGCTCCGCCGAGGGCGCCGAGCGCTGGTCACCGCCGTGCGAGCTGCCCGAGCAGGGCTTCTGGTTCGCGCCGACGATCTTCACCGGCGTCACCCAGGCCCATCGGATCGCCCGCGAGGAGATCTTCGGCCCGGTGCTGTCGGTGCTCACCTTCCGCACCCCGGCCGAGGCCGTGGAGAAGGCGAACAACACGCCGTACGGGCTGTCGGCCGGGATCTGGACCGACAAGGGCTCCCGCATCCTGTGGATGGCCGACCGGCTGCGCGCCGGTGTGGTCTGGGCCAACACGTTCAACAAGTTCGACCCCACCTCGCCGTTCGGTGGTTACAAGGAGTCGGGCTACGGTCGCGAGGGCGGCCGGCACGGGCTGGAGGGCTACCTCAATGTCTGAGCGGGTCGCGGTACGCAAGACGTACAAGCTCTTCATCGGCGGGAAGTTCCCGCGCAGCGAGTCGGGACGGTCGTATCTCGTGCAGTCCTTGAATGTGTCACTGGCCTCCCGCAAGGACGCCCGGGACGCGGTGGTCGCCGCCCGCGCCGCCGTCAAGGGCTGGGCCGGTGCTACCGCGTACAACAGGGGTCAGATCCTCTACCGGGCCGCCGAGATGCTGGAGGGCCGCCGCGAGCAGTTCGTCGCCCTGGGCATCCCCGGCGACGAGGTGGACGCGGCGGTGGACCGCTGGGTCTGGTACGCCGGCTGGGCCGACAAGCTCGCCCAGGTGTACGGCGGCGCCAACCCGGTCGCCGGCCCGTACTTCAACATCTCCGCCCCGGAGCCGACGGGCGTGGTCGCTGTGGTCGCCCCGGACCGCCCGGCACTGCTCGGCCTGGTCAGCGTGATCGCCCCGGCGATCGTCACCGGCAACACGGTGGTAGTGGCGGCCTCGCCGTCGGAGCCGCTGGCGGCGGTGACGCTTGCCGAGGTGCTGGCCACCTCGGACCTGCCCGGCGGTGTGGTCAACATCCTCACCGGCGCGATCACCGAGACCGTGCCGGCGTTGGCCGCGCACATGGACGTCAACGCGCTCGACCTGACCGGGGTGACCGACGCCTCGCTCGCCACCGACTTGGAGATCAAGGCTGCGGAGAACCTCAAGCGGGTGCTCCGACCGGCCCCGGCCGACCACGACTGGTCCGCCGATCCGGGCCTGGCGCCGATGACCGCGCTCCTGGAGACCAAGACGGTGTGGCACCCCAAGGGGGTGTGATCGCCTGTCTCTCGGCCTTGGGGTTTTCCGGGGGAGCCCGCCCACTCCGGGCGGTCAGGCTTGATCCCTGCGTGGGCGGGCTCCCCCGGAAAACCTGACGTGGCCATGGCCCGTCGGGTGGGTCAGCTCACGGGTGTTGCCTCGGGTCGGCTTGCGGTCGACGGGGTTGCCGGGTCGGGCCGCGCGCCGGGCCGCGCCGCGGCGGGTCGCGGCGGGTCGCGGCGGGTCGCGCCAAGATTCACGCAACATCAGGGATGTTGCTGCTTCCGGAGCGCTGGAGGCAACAACATCCCCGTTCTTGTGCGGATCTTGGGGTGCGCGGCGCGCGCGGGAGCGGATCTTGGGGTGCGTGGCGCATGGGGTGCGGATCTTGGGGGCGCGGCGCGGGCTTCGGGTCGGGGGTGAGCTGCGTTCTACTACCGGGGGTAGGATTGGGGCGTGACTCGGCTGGGCGATCTTGAGCGTGCGGTGATGGACGTGCTGTGGGACGTGGTCCCCGGCACGTCGGACGGTGTGACAGTGCGCGAGGTCGCCGACGCGCTGGACGGTCGCGAGCTGGCGTACACCACGGTGATGACAGTGCTGGACCGGCTCGCCGGCAAGGGCATGGTGCAGCGGGAACGCGAGGGCCGGGCCTGGCGGTACCGGCCGGCGGCCAGCCGTGAGGCGCACATCGCCCAGCTCATGCTCGACGCCCTCGACCTCGGCGGCAGCCGGGACGCCGCGCTCGTGCGGTTCGCCCGTTCGGTGACTGGCACCGAGGCCGAGGTGCTGCGCGCGGCCCTGGGCAGCGAGGCCGGGCTGGCCGGTCCGGGTTCCGCCGACGGCGGCTCCGAGCTGACCGACCGCCTGGACGGGCCGGCGGGCCGCCGGCCCGCCGGCGAGGCAGCGGAGCGGTAGGACACACGCCATGGCGTACGCCGTGCACTTCGCCGCCACCATGCTGGCCTGCTATCTGACCGCTCAGGTGCTGGCCCGCTCCACCTGGACGTGGCGCAGTCCCCGGGTGGCGATCGTCTGCTGGCAGGCCGTCGGTCTGGCGCTGGGCCTGTCCGCGATGGGTCTGCCGATGGCTCTCGGGTTGAGCGCGTACGACCTGCCGACCGGGAGCGCGCTGCTCGCCCTGACCTCCGATCTCGCGCACGGCACCCTGCCCGTCGGGGAGACCGCCTTCCACCTGGCTGGGGTCGGGGTGGGCTTCGGCATCGGCGCGGTGCTGCTCACCACTACCGTGCGCAGCATCCACGGCACCGTACGCGCCCAGCGCCGCCACCGGGACCTGCTCACCCTTGTCGCCCGGGACGACCCGGCCGCCCCCGGCGCGCTGGTGCTCGACCACCCGAGCGCCGCCGCGTACTGCCTGCCCGGCGTGAAGCCGCGGGTGGTGGTGAGTGCCGGCACGTTGAGCCTGCTGGACCACGCCGAGTTGGCGGCGGTGCTCAGTCACGAGCGGGCGCACGCCCACGAACGGCACGATCTGGTGCTGTTGCCGTTCACCGCGCTGTGCCGGGCGTTGCCCTGGTTCGGCTGGGTCCGCGACGCCCACGAGCGGGTCGCCCTGCTTGTCGAGATGCGCGCCGACGACAAGGCTCGTGAGCTGCACGCGGATGCGCCGCTGGCAGGCGCGCTGCGCCGGTTCGCCGCCGCCGGTCACCGGATCACCCCGGCCGGCGCGTTGGGCGTGGGCGACCGGGATCTCGACGTACGGGTGCAGCGGCTTCTGGTCAGCGACCGGCCGCCCCGGGTGCTCGGCGCAACCGCCCTCGCGGTCGCCAGCACGCTTGTCGCCCTCCCGATCACCCTCTTCCTGTCCTGAGCTGACCCGGCACCCCCACGCGGGGCCGCCTGGGCCCCTGCCCTGCAACCCGCGCCGCGCCCTGCCCCGCGCCGCGCCCTGCGCTGCGCGTGCCGCCCCCCAGGCCCGAGATCGCGCTCGATCCAGGATCGAGTGGCATCCCGGGCGGACGAGGCCACTACATCCAGGATCGAGCGCGATCTTCCCGGACGCACAACTACTACGGCTTGTCGTAAACTTTTCTACGACAGGTTGTAGTAGGCGGACATGTAGTGAAGCTACGTGTAGGGTGCCTATGACAAGGGAGCCAACACTACGGAGAGCTGGCCATGGACACCCTGCTCCTCGCCCGCCTGCAGTTCGCCACCACCACCTCGATCCACTTCCTGTTCGTGGTAGTCACGCTCGGGCTGGTCACCCTGCTGGTCGGGATGCAGACCGCCTGGGTGCTCACCGGCAACCCGAAGTGGGAGCGGCTGACCCGGTTCTGGGGCCAGCTCTACGTGATCAATTACGTGCTCGGCATCGTCACCGGCCTCGTGATGGAGTTCCAGTTCGGGCTGAACTGGAGTGGCCTGTCGCGCTACGTCGGCAACGTCTTCGGTGCGCCGTTGGCCATCGAGACGCTCGTGGCGTTCTTCCTGGAGTCCACGTTCCTCGGGATGTGGATCTTCGGCTGGCACCGGCTCGGCAAGGGTGTCCACCTGGCGCTGCTCTGGGGCGTGGCGGTCACCGCGTACGCGTCGGCCTTCTGGATCATGGTGGCCAACTCCTGGCTGCAGCACCCGGTCGGGTACGAGGTCCGCGACGGGATCGCCCACCTCACCGACTTCGGCGCTCTGCTCACCAACCCCAGCCTCGGCATGGCGTTCGGGCACGTGGTCTCGGCGGCGTTGCTGGTGGGCGGAATGCTGATGGCGGCGGTAAGCGCCTGGCACCTGATCCGGCGCACTCCGGACTTCGCGCTCTTCCGCACCTCGCTGCGGATCGGCGTGACCACGTCGGCCTTCGCGATCACCATGGTGCAGGGCTTCGGCTTCGCGCAGTTCGGCCCGGTCGGCGCGGTACAGCCCACCAAATTCGGCGGCCAGAGCCCGGAGGCCCAGGCGCAGATCGCCGAGTGGACCGCCCGGTTCGGCTCCGGCGACTACACGCCGCCGGTGCTGGCCAGCGTCGGGCTGGGCTTCATGATCCTGATCGGCTTCACCCTCGGCTGCGTGTGGTTCCTGCTCCCGCTGCTCTTCCGCGACTGGATCATCCGACTGCGCTTCCCGCTCTGGCTGGTCCTGCTGGCCCTGCCGCTGCCGTTCGTCGCGGTGATCCTCGGCTGGATCGCCCGCGAGGTCGGCCGCCAACCCTGGGTGGCGTACGGGTTGCTCCCCACCGAACAGGCCGTCTCCGGAGTCGGCGCGCCGGTGATGCTCACCTCGCTGATCGGGTTCAGCTTGCTGCTCGGCACCCTCGCCGTCACCAACTGGATGCTGCTCGCCCGGCACGCCGCCCGAGGCGCCGCCGACCCGGCGCTGGGCCGCCCACCCGCGCCCCCGAACGAGTCGGCCCACCCCGAACCCGCCCTCGTCTGAGCACCTGAGGAGAAGACAGTGGACCTCGCCTGGTACGCCCTACTCGGCTTCTTCTTCGCCACCTACCTGGTGCTCGCCGGCTACGACTACGGCGTTGGACTGCTGCTCGCGCGAGGCGGAAGCCCGGCCGGTCGGCGGGCCGCGCTCACCGCCCTCGGCCCGTTCTTCCTGGGCAACGAGGTCTGGCTGGTGGCCGCCGTGGGCATCCTGTTCGGCGCGTTTCCGGTGCTGGAGGGTGAACTGCTCGCCGGCTGCTATCCGGCCGTCGCCGGCGCTCTGGTCGGCGTCATCCTGGTCACCGCTGGGGTGCAACTGCGCAGCCGCAACGCCGATGAGCGGGTCCGCGCCCGCTGGGACCGCATCGTGACGATCGGCAGCGCGCTTGCCGCACTGGGCTGGGGCACGGTGCTCGCCGCGCTGCTCCAGGGCGTGCCCCGCCAGGCCGACGGGCACGTCGCCGGGATATCGCACCTGGCCACCCCGTTCGCGGCCGCCGCCGGGCTGGCCATGGTCACGCTCGTCGCGGTACACGGTGCGACCTTCCTCACCCTGCGACTGCCGACCGCCGAGGCCGCCGCTGTCGGCCGCACGGCCCGCCGACTGGTGCCGGTGGCACTCACCGCTGTCGCGCTGGCCACCGTCGTGGGCGTGCTCTCCGCCCGGGTACGCGACGCGGTCCAACGGCCGACGGTGGCCGTACTCCTGCCGGTGCTGCTCGTGATGGCGCTGCTGGCGGCCCGCGCGGCGTTGGCACGGCGGCGGCCGGGGTGGGCTCTGGTCGCCACCGGCGCGGCCCTGGCGCTGCCGGTGGTGCTTGTCGGCGCCGCCCTCTGGCCCTACGTGCTGGTGTCCACTACCGATCCGGGTGCCTCGCTGACGGTGGCCGACGCCGCCGCTAGCGCACCGACCCTGCGGCTGCTGGGCTGGGTGGCGCTGCCGCTACTTCCGGCCCTACTAGGCTTCCAGGCGATGTGTTTGTGGGTTTTCCGAGGACGGACCGACAGTAGGGCACCGGTGTACTGGTGAACCGCCGTCCGTTCGACAGGCGTCTGCTGCACCGGGTCCCCGCGGCCCGGCGCGACCTCGCCGTGCTCGCGCTGCTCGGGGTGCTCACCGCCGGCTTGATCGTCGCGCAGGCCACCGCGCTGGCGGCGGTGCTTGCCACCGCCGTCGACGGGCGGCTCGACCGACAGGCGCTGGCCGGCTTCGTGCTCGCGGTCGCCGCCCGTTCGGCGCTGGTCTGGGCGCAGGGCACCGTCTCCGCGCGGGTCGCCGCAACGGTCAAGGCCACGCTGCGGGCCGACCTGCTCGGCGCGGTCGGCCGGCACGGCCCCGGCTGGGTGGCCGGGCAGCGGGCCGGCGAGATCGCCACCCTGGCTGGGCGCGGGTTGGACGCGCTTGACGCGTACTTCACCGGTTACCTGCCGCAGCTGGTGCTCAGCGTGACAGTGCCGCTGGCGGTGCTGGCCCGGGTCGTCTTCGCCGACTGGAGCTCAGCGGTGATCATCGCGCTGACCCTGCCGCTGATCCCGGTCTTCGGCGCACTGCTCGGCTGGCAGGCGCAGGCCGCCACCGAACGGCAGTGGCGGCGGCTGTCGCTGCTCGGCGGTCACTTCCTGGACATGGTCGCCGGGCTGCCCACGCTGCGCGCCTTCGGGCGGGCCCGCGCACAGACCGACGTGGTGCGCCGGATGGCCGACGGGCACCGCGTCGCCACCATGAAGACGCTGCGCATCGCGTTCCTCTCCGCGCTCGTGCTGGAGCTTGTCGCCACCCTCTCGGTGGCCCTGGTCGCGGTGCCGGTCGGCATCCGGCTGCTCGGCGGCGGGCTGGCCCTGCAGACCGCGCTGCTGGTGCTGCTGCTCACCCCGGAGGCGTACCTGCCGTTGCGGTCCGCGGGCAGCCGCTTCCACGCCAGCATGGAGGGGCTCACCGCGCTGGACGAGGCGCTGACCATCTCGGCCGCGCCCGTCGCACCCCGCGCCGCCGAGGGCGCCGCCACCCCTGATGCGCGAGGCGAGATCCGGTTCGAGGGGGTGACAGTGGCGTACGAGCGGACCACCGCGCTGCGCGACGTCACACTGACCATCCGACCCGGTGAACGGATCGCCATCATCGGCCCCAGCGGCGCTGGCAAGAGCACACTGCTCGGCCTGCTGCTCGGCTTCGTGACACCGACCAGCGGCCGGGTCACCGTGGGCGGGGTCGATCTCGCCACCGCCGACCCGGACGCCTGGCGCCGGCAGCTCGCCTGGGTGCCGCAACGGGCCCACCTCTTCGCCGCCTCGCTCGCCGACAACATCCGGCTCGGCGCACCGGAAACCCCGCCCGACGTCCTGGCCGCGGCGGTGCGCGCTGCCGCCCTGGACGACGTGGTGGCCGGCCTACCGGACGGTCTGGACACCCTGCTCGGCGAACGCGGGCACGGGCTGTCCAGCGGGCAACGGCAGCGGGTCGCCCTGGCGCGGGCCTTCCTGCGCGCCGCACCGCTGGTGCTGCTCGACGAACCCACCGCCCGGCTGGACACGGCCGCCGAGGCGGTGGTGCTCGACGCCACCCGCCGGCTGGTCGCCGGGCGGACCGCGCTGTTGGTCGCCCACCGACCGGCGCTACTCGCCGACGCCGACCGGATCCTGCGGGTCGAGGACGGTCGGGTCACCGAACTGACCCCCGAGCCGGCCGGAAAGGCGCCCCGATGAGCGCGGCACCCGGGCCTGGCCCGGCAGACCCGACGCGGGTCGCCGACCCGGCACCGCGCGGGCGGGCCGACGCCGAACGGGCAGTGCTGCGGCTGGCCCGGCCCTACCTGGGCCGCCTGATCGGTGCCGGGCTGCTCGCGGCGGCCACCGAGTTCGCCGGGCTGGCACTGATGGCCACTGCCACCTGGCTGCTGATGAGCGCCGCCGGCCAACCCCCGCTGGACCGGCTCACCGTGGCGATCGTCGCGGTCCGGGCGCTGGCGATCGGTCGGGGCGTGCTGCGCTACACCGAACGACTCGCCGGGCACGACGCGGTGCTCCGCATGATCACCGACGTGCGGGCCCGGGTCTTCGGCACCCTCGCGGCCCGGCGCGGCGCCGTGCACCGCTCGGGAGACGTGCTGAGCCGGCTTGTCTCCGACGTCGAGGCGGTCCAGGACCTGCTGCTGCGGGTGCTGGTCCCGGGCGCGGGCGCGGCCCTGGTCGGTGTGCTGGCGGTCGCCGGGGCCGCGCTGATCTCACCGCCGGCCGCCGGAGTGCTCGCCGTCGGGCTGCTGGTCGCCGGCGTGGGGCTGCCCGCGCTGGCCACCGCTGTCACCCGCCGCAGCGCGGCCGAGGTGGCACCGCTGCGCGGCGCACTCGCCACGGACGCGGTCGACCTCACCCACGGCGCCGCCGACCTGGCCGCGTTCGGGGCGACCGACGGTGCGCTGCACGCCGCCGAGGAGCGCGCCGGTCGGCTGGCCCGACTGGAACGTCGGCTGGCCGCCACCGGGTTCGCTGTGGACGCGGCCGGGGTGCTGACCGCCGGGTTGACCGCCGCGGCGGTGGTGCTTGCCGCGCTGGCCGCCGACGTGCCCGGGGTGCTGGTGGGCGTCCTGGCCGTCGGGGTGCTGGCCGCCGTCGAGGTGACCCTGGCGCTCGTCACGGCGGCCCGACAGTGGACCCAGCTGCGGCCCGGCCTGGCCCGGGTGGCCGCCCTGCTCGACGCCGGGCCCCCGACGCGCCCGGCCCCGAGCGACGGCACCGACCTGACCGGGCCCGCCGAGCTGCGCTTCGACGACGTGACGGTGCGGTACCGGGCCGGCGCGGCGCCCGCCCTCGACGGCATCAGCCTGGACCTGCCGGCCGGGCGGCGGATCGCGGTGGTGGGCCCGAGCGGCGCCGGCAAGAGCACTGTGGCCGCCGTGCTGACCGGCACCGTCCGGCCGGTGTCCGGCCGGGTCATCCTGAACGGCCGGGACCTGTCGGCGTACGCCGAGGAGGAGTTGCCCCGCGCGGTCGGCGGGCTACTCGCCGAGGCGTACGTCTTCCATGCCACGGTGCGGGAGAACCTGCTGCTCGGGCGGGCCGGGGCCGACGAGGAGGAGTTGACAGCGGCCACCGCGGCGGCCGGCCTGTTGGAGTGGGTACGCGCCCAGCCGGCGGGCTGGGACACGCTCGTCGGCGAGGAGGGCGGGCAACTCTCCGGCGGCCAACGGCAGCGGCTGGCGCTGGCTCGGGCACTGCTCGCCGCACCGCCGGTGCTGGTGCTGGACGAGCCCACCGAAGGGCTGGATCCGGCCGCCGCGGACGCGGTGCTCGCGTCCGCCCTCGCCGCCACCCCCGCCGGGCACTCGGTGCTGCTGATCACCCACCGGCTCAGCGGGCTCGCCGACCTGGACGAGATCGTCGTGCTGGACGGCGGTCGGGTGATCCAGCGCGGCCGGCATGCCGACCTGGTCACCACCGACGGTTGGTACCGGGACCAGTGGCTGCTCCAGGCGGCGGCCGAACGGGGTTACCTGGCGCTCGCACCCTGACCGGCTCGGGGACGGACCAGGGTTCTCCCCGACGTCGGGGCTCCGGTGTCCGTGGCAGGGTGGTGCCATGCCGCGCTGTGAGGATGGGTTTGTCGACGAGCACCTGCGGGATCTGGCCGCCCGGTTGCAGGGTCCGGCGCGACTCAAGTCCGACCTGCTGACCGAGGCCCGGCACGGGCTGTGGGACGCGGTCGAGGCGTACCAGGAGAGCGGCGTGCCGCCCACCGAGGCGCAGCGGCGGGCGGTTGTCGAGTTCGGCTCACCGGCGCAACTGCTGCCCTCCTGGCAGGCCGAGCTGGCCGTGGGCGCGCTGCGGGGCCTCTCTCTCCGGATGCTTGCCGTCGCCGGGGTGGGGATGGCGGCCGGCGACCTGACCTGGCGTGGGGCCAGTTGGAGCGACGGCCCGCGCCCGCCGGCCGGTTACCTGCTGCTCGCCAACTCGGTCGACTGGATCTGGATGAGCACGCTGCTGCTCTCGGTGGCCGGTCTGCTCGTGGTCGCGGCGAGCGCCCGGTCGGCCCGACCGGGCCTGGTCGTGGCGCAACGCGCGGTGGGCGCCGGCCTGACCGGCCTGCTGGCCCTGGCCATGGTGACCGGGTGTGCCCTCTTCGGCTGGTCACTCAGCCTCTGGGAGGCGGCGTTGAGCTGGCCACCGATGATCATCGGCGCGGTGCTGGTCAGCGCTGCGTACTTCTCGCTCACCCGGGCGACGCGCGGCTGGTTGCTGGCCGTCGCCCGCTGACCCGCGCCACCCCGCCGCGCCGCCCACCCCCGCCCTGCCGCGTCGGACGCGGGCCGGACACTCCCGGTCGGTCGACAACAGCCGGCCGGCGGGATCAGGCCGGGGTGGTGGGTGGGTTGCCGGGATCGAGGAACCGGCCAACTGTCAGTCGGAACTCGTGCCAACCGGCGCGCTCTCCGGCCAACGCCCGTCGGCCCGAGTCGGTGAGCTGGTACGTCCGCCGCTCCCTACCGTTCACCGTGCTCCAGGTGCTCGCCACGTGCCCGGCACGCTCCAGGCGACGGAGCGCGGGATAGATCGTGCCGGTGGGCAGATCGAGGCTGCCGTCACTGCGCTCACGTAGCGCCTCGATGATGGCGTAGCCGTGCAGCTCGCCCTGCTCCAGCACGGCGAGCAGCAGAGCGTCGAGATGGCCGTGCAACGACTGGGCCTTCATGTGTAGCTACGCTACTTGTCGAGCGGCCCGTCCGCCAGCGCCAGCTACCAGCAGGTCGAACCCGTGCACCAGCCGACCACCGGGGTGCGGGCATCGGCCACCCAGGTCTGCCGACTAGGGTATGTGCCCAGAGTCACTCGTCGGACAGAGACCCCGGCGGGTGGGCAACCCGAAGCACACGGAGGTCAGCGTGGCCCGCCAGTCGCCCCAACGGCCCGACGCCGACGAGCCAGAGCTCGACGACACCACGAGCGCGGCCGAGCCAGATGAGGCCGCGGAGACGGACCGCCCGTCGGCTTCGGTCGACAGGTCGCTCTGGGACGAGCTGCGCATCGATCCGGTGGAGATCGCCCTGCCCGCCGGCACCGGCTTCACGCTGCGGGCGTACCGGCCGGCCAGCTCGCTGACCCCGACCGATGTGACCGAACGCGACCAGGACGACCCGTTCCTCGCCCGCCGCCAGGTCGTCGAGGACGAGGACGACGAGACGGTAGTCATCCTCGACGAGGAGCTGGCCGAGGAGTTCGCCGACAGCGACGAGGACGAGGCGACGCGCCGACGCGCCGACGCCACCGCCGACGATGAGGCCGACGGCGAGGCCGACGAGGACGTCCCGGACGAGGCGGACGACGAGGAGGTGCCGGTCTTCCTCAGCAACCAGGGCAAGCTGCTGCTGTTCAAGACCCCCGAGTCGCTCGTCAGTTTCATCAGGTCCGGTGCGCCGAACGATCTGTCCCAACTGGACAGCTGGAATGAATTGGCCGAACGGGTGGAGCCGGCCGACATCGCCCCACTCGACGAGGACACCTACGAACTCGACCTGGTCGTGGAGAACCTGCGCGGCGGTCACGACACCTGGGATTCGACCCTGCTGATCGAGGCCGGCGAGATCGCACGTGACATCTCGTACGCGTTGCGGCTGCCTGCGGTCCTGGACATGCTCTCCGCCGGCTCCAGCCTCGACGACCTGGACGAGGCACTGCGGGCCACCGCCAACGGTGGCATCGGTGCTTTCATGGGTCGGCGACGGCTGAAGAAGATCGGAGCGCAGACCGCGAGTTTGGGTTGGCGCACCATTGTCGGCAAGATCTCTGCGGTGGTGGACTGGCGCGACTGACCCGTACCGGGGAGCATCAGTTGCTGGCAGAGGAAAGACCTGTCCCGGGAGGAGGACGACGCCGTGGCGCTCGTGCGCGTTTACTGCGGTCTGGCCTCGGCGGATCCGGCTGACCGACCGGCCTCCGCCGGTTCGACGCTGACGTCCGCTGTGGTCGACGACGCAGGCCGTCTGCTGCATGTCTGCGAGATCAGCGACGACGCCGCTGGCTACGCCCAGCTCGTCGCGCTGCTCGTGGAGCGGTCAGGCGGGCCGAGCGGTGCGGCAATCGCCGCCGACAGCGACGACCACACCGTCACGTCGCTGTTGAGCGCGGCGGGTCGACCCTTGGCCATCGCCGACGACGATTCGGTGGACGACTTCGCCGAGCGGTTCGCCGACGACGACTCGCTGGAGGAGATGCAGTCACCTCCGGCCGAACGACGGGCCGTCGGCTTGGCCCGCGCGTTGCAGGCCGGCGCGCTCTCCGCCGTCACCCTGCCGGCACCCCGGGACCTCGCCGGCTACAAGCAGGTGCTCGCCGCCCACGCCGCCCTGGCCAGCGGTCGACACTCCGCGGCCGTGGCGCTGCGTGAGGTGCTGCGTGAGCTCTACCCGGCGGCCCTGCGGGCGTACCCGGACCCGGCCGAGCCGGTCTCGCTGGCGGTGCTTGACGCGCTGCCCGAGCCGGGCATGCTCGGCGGCACCGTCGCCCGGGGCCGTGAGGTGTCGGTCGCGGCGGATGCGATAGCCGCGCACCTCGCCGCCGACGGAGTCGCCGACGCCGAGGAGATCAACGAGGCGGTCACCGCGCTACGGGTCGCCATCTCCGAGACGCCGCGCCGCGCCGCTGTCAATCGGGCGCTCACGTCCGCGGTGGCCGAGACGGTCCGCCAGGCCGTCGCCTCCGTGCGGGCCTGCGACGCGGGCTGTGAGGCGCTGGTGAGCGCGCTCAACTCCCGGGTCAGCACACCGGACCAGGCACCTGGCCGCCGCGCCGCCGCCCGCCGTGGCGAGTCGGTCGGCGAGTTGACAGGTCTGGCCGGCACCGGTGCCGGTCTGCGGTCGGTCCGACCCACCCCGCCCGCTGTCGAGCCCGCGCCCGCCGTCGGGCGCCGCAGCCGCCCCGAGCCGATTCCGGGTAACGCACCACTGGCGTCGCCCCGTCCACTCGGGCCGCCACCGGTCGCCCCACCGCCGGTCACGCCGCCGCCTGTCGCACCCGCGCCGATGGCCCCGGCAGCGATGGCCGCTCCGCAACCGCCCACCCTGCCCGGGCGCGGTGAGCAGGTCGCCAACCGGATCGACGGTCCGACCAACCGACCGGTCTCGTCGCCGCCTCCCCCGCCGCCCGGGATCACCCCGATCGCACCCGCGCAGCGGGGTCTGGTGCCGCCGGCCGAGGCCGGTGAGCCGTTCCGGCCGACGCTCACCACCGCCGCGATCAACCACGCGCGGGCGGAACGGCAGCGTACGGTCATCCCGCCCCGGCCGAAGACGAACGGCGAGCCCCGGCCGAGTCACCTGCAACGCCCGGTCGACGAGCCACCGACGGGCGGGTTCAGCGCCACCGACCTGAGCATTCCGGTGCCGGCACCCCGGCCCGGTCAGGAGTCGGCGCCGCCCGGCTCCCGCGCCAACTGGCCGCTCGTCAACAACCCGGAGGACCCGGCCGACACTCCGGCGAACAACCCGGCGCCCTACTCCTACGGCGGCAGTCGCGGCATCGAGGCTCCGACCGACCCGGGTCGCGCCGACGGTCGGGTCACCCCGCCCTGGTTGGCGGACGATTTGCCGCAGGAGCCGCCCATGCTGCGGCTGGTGGAGCCACCGCCACTCGCTGACCGGGCGCTGCGCGAGGGGCTCAACCCGCCGGCGGACCCGCACCTGGAGACGCCGCCGCTGCGGCTTGTCGACCGGGAGCAGGCCGCTCGGAACGGCCGGGCAGCCACCCGTGCCGCCGAGCACCGGCCAACGCCCCCGGTGGAGCACCGGCCACCACCGTTGCCGCACCGGCAGCCCCCGGTCGAGCACCGGCCACCGCCGGTCGCCGACGAGGGCGACGGCGACCTGCTGATCTTCGCCCAGACCAAGTCGGCCTGGTTCGTGGGGCAGGCCGAGGAGACCGACCTGGACTGGTCGACAACTGCCGACACGGGCTGGCAGGCCGCCGAGCAGGCAGCTCGCCCCGCGGTGGGTGCCGAGACCAACGCCGGGCTCCCCAAGCGCGTGCCACAGGCCAATCTGGTCCCTGGTTCCCCGCTGCGCGAGGAGCGCCCATTGCGGATAGTGCGTGATGCGGCAAGCCTTGCGGAAAACACCACGGGCTACTTCCGCGGTTGGCGACGCGGGCAGGAGATCGGTGGTTTCGCGGTGGGCGGCCGGCCGGGTCGCGAGGCAGCCGGTGGCTGGGACTTCAGCCGCGACCACGGTGACCGCGACGACGACCGGGAGTACGAGTACCGCTCCGCCGGTTACCAGTCCTGACCGTCAGCTCTCTTCCACACCCGCGAATCGCGCCCCCGGTCGGTCGACCGGGGGCGCGCTCGTGTCAGCGGGATGGGTGCCGAGCGGCACGGAAACGCCGCCCCGCGCAGACCCGAGGGCCGGCCCACCCCGGAGCGGGGCGGACGGCTTCCAGATCTTCAGAGGGCGGCGTGGGGCCCGCCGGCACGAGCAGTGCGGCGGACAGCGCGAAACGCCCGGTGGCGGCCGGAGCCACCACCGGGCTTGCGACGGCGATCAGGCCGGGGCCACCGCGCGGGTACGGCGCATGGTGAGCACGTACTCGACAAGCGAGATCAGCACGTGCTTCGTCGACTCCCGGTTACGGGCGTCGCAGGCCACCACCGGCACGTCGCTTGAGATCGCCAAGGCGTCCCGGACGTCCTGCGGGTCGTGGTACTGCATCCCGTCGAAGCAGTTGATCGCCACCAGGTACGGAAGGCGTCGGTGCTCGAAGAAGTCGATCGCCGCGAAGCAGTCGGCCAGCCGGCGAGTGTCCACCAGTACCACCGCACCGATGGCACCCCGGACCAGTTCGTCCCACATGAACCAGAACCGGGTCTGACCCGGCGTACCGAACAGGTACAGAATCAGGTCACGGTCGATCGAGATCCGGCCGAAGTCCATAGCCACCGTGGTCGTCGTCTTACCCGGCACCTGCCGGGTGTCATCGACGCCCACGCCGGCAGAGATCATGATGGCCTCGGTGGTCAGCGGCGTGATCTCCGAGACCGAGCCGACCAGCGTCGTTTTGCCGACGCCGAATCCACCGGCGATAACGATCTTCGCCGACGTCACGCGCCCACTCGGGTTCGGTGGGCGGTGCGACATGTCAGAGCCTGCGAAGTCCACTCAGCACCCTCTCCAGCAGTTCAGTGCCCACCGCGTCGTCGGAGTCGTCCAAAATGGTCGGCTCGTGGACCGCGACTAGGCCGTCCGTCGCCATGTCGGCGATGAGCACCCGGGCCACACCGAGCGGCAGCTGCATCCGCGCCGCGATCTCTGCGAGCGATTGCACGCGACCGTCACACAGCGCGGCGATGTACTGGTGTTCGCGGCCCTGGCCGCCGTTGCCATTGGCAGCGGCCCGGCCGCGCACCGTCGTCTCGACGAGCGCCTCCAGCGCGATGTCGAGCCGGGGACGGGTACGACCACGGGTCACGGCGTATGGACGGACCAACGCTCCGGTTGGTTCGTCACGATCAGCCATCTCGCCGTTCACCTCCTTCGCACCCGCTACCGGCTCCCACCGGTGAAACCCGTCGTTGTCGTCGTTGCAGTCGTGCCGACCTCACGATCGGCGAGGCGTCAGCCCAGCATGCCCGCGGCCGCACGCGGCTGCGGGGTCAGCGCGTCGCCCACCCGGTCGACGAGCAGCGCCATCTCGTAGCCGACCTGGCCCACGTCGGAGCTGCGGGCGGCCAACACGGCGAAGGACGAGCCGTCCGAGATGGACATCAGGAACAGGAAGCCATTGTCCATCTCCACGACGGTCTGCAACACCGCCCCTCCCTCGAAGCAGCGGGCTGCACCCTGGGTCAGGCTGACCAGACCCGATGAGATCGCGGCAAGCTGATCTGCCCGGTCGCGCGGCAGATCCCGTGACGACGCGAGGAGTAGGCCGTCCGCCGAGACGGCGACCGCATGCGCGACGCCGGGCACCCGGTCAGCGAAGTTGGCAAGCAGCCAACCAAGATCCTGCGTAGTTGTCATCCTTCTTGCTCCTTCTGCCCGCTCCCGGCCACCGGGCCTGAGCCAGACTGCGAGGATTGCCCTCCCGGAGTTGCCTCCGGGCTGGTCGGGTTGTCCGAGGTGCTACGCCCTCGCTGCACGCCCCGGTGGTAGGCGGAGAGCAGGCCGCGGACTGCTTCCGGGGATCGGCGCTGGACCGAGGGGGCGGGCTTCTCCACCGCACCCGGCACCAGCTGCGCCATCGGCTTGCGCTTGGGCAGACCGGTGGTGGTGGTCTCGCTCACCGGTACCGCACCGGCGGCCGCCGAGGCGGCACGCCAGCCGTCGTCAGCAGCGGTCTGCCAGCCGTTGCTCTGCGGTTGGGGCCGGCGGTTCGGCAGGCTCTCGGCGAGGCCGGGGCGGTTGCCCTCGTTCGCTGTGGAGCTGTTGTCCCGCGGCGCTCCTCCGGCCATCGGAGTGTCTGCCATCGGTGTGTTACCTGTCGTCCCGGGTGCTGTCTTCTGGACTGTCCGACCGGTGGCCTCGACCGCGGCGAACTGCTGGGTCGCGGTGTCGCCGTTCGTGCTCGGCTGGGCGCCAGCCGCGGACTCCTCCGAGCCCGGACGGCGGGTGCGGAACCAGGCCGACTCCAGCTCCCGGAAGATCGGCAACTCCATCGTCTCGTCCGCGTACCGCTGCCGGTTCTGCGCCTGCGGTTGCTGCGGCGCCGGTCGGGCCGGCGGTGCCGCGGCCGGAGCTGGTGCCGGCACCGGAGGTTGGGCTGCGGCGGCCGGCTGCTCGCCGGGTCGCGGCACCCGTGGCAGCTCCGTCGTCATGTCCAGAGCGGCAGCGAGCCGCTCGGGCACCGGCGGAGTGGCCACGTCCCGGTCGCCGCCCGGCACCGGCGGCCAGGCCGGCGGTGCGGGCGCGCTCGGCGCCGGCGCGGGCGGCGCCGAGCGGGGTGCGAACCCGCTGAACGACTGGCTGGAGGCGGGCGGCACCGAGAACGGCTGACCCGGGTACGGCTGACCGGAGGCCGGGGCGGCGGAGACCGGCGCACCACCGTACGGCTGACCGGAGGCCGGCGACGCCGACACCGGCGCGCCGCCGTACGGCTGGCCCGAGGCTGGGGCGGCGGAGACCGGTGCACCGCCGTACGGCGCACCCGAGTAGGGGTGCCCGGAGTACGGCTGACCCGAGGCCGGCGAGGCGGACACCGGCGGGCCGGAGTACGGCTGCGCGGAGACCGGCGGCGCCGAGTACGGGTGCGTCTCGGGGCTGCTCGGCAACTGCCGGGGAATGGACGGCTGCTGGCCCGGGGTGTCGTCCCCGGCGCGGCGCTGCGGCAGCGGGTCGATCGGCTGGCCGTTGGCCGGCCGCGGGGTGAACCCGTCACCGCCGTTGACGCCGTTGGTCCCGGCCGCACCGGTCAGATCCGACCAGGCCGGCATCGAAGCGTAGGCACCGGTGTTGGCGGGGGTGCCGGCACCGTTTCGCGCGGCCGGCTCGAACGGGCGACCGCCGAGGGTGACCTGGTTGCCGGATTCGCTTGAGCGCGGGTGGTTGCCGAGCGCGGGCAGCGCACCGAAGACCGGCGCGGGTCCACCCTGCTGGGGGCCGCCGGCAGCGGGCAGGGCCGGCGGCTGCTGCACCCGGCCGGAGAGCGCCCGGGGCACCAGCACCGAGGTGGGCAGGGTCACGTCGGCGACAGTGCCGCGGTCGGAGCCGGGGCGCAGTTCGACCCGCACTCCGTGCCGGGACGCCAGCCGGGCGACCACGACGAGGCCCATCATCCGGGACACCGCCACGTCCACCTGCGGCGGCGTCGCGAGCCGCTCGTTGAGGTCCTGCAACTGCTCGGCGCTGATGCCGATGCCGCGGTCCTCGACGTAGAGCGAGGAGCGGTCGCCGACCCGGCGGGCCTCGACCATCACCTGCGAGTCGGGCGGCGAGAACGCGGTGGCGTTGTCGAACAGCTCGGCGACGAGGTGCACCAGGTCGTTCACCGCGTGCGCGGCCACCTCGATGTCGCGGTCGATGACACCGAACTCGATGCGGGTGTAGTGCTCGACCTCGGACTGCGCGGCGCGCAGCACGTCGATGAGCGCGGCCGGCTCCCGCTGGACACGGGTGGAGTCGGCACCGGCGAGGACCAGCAGGTTCTCGTCGTTGCGGCGCATCCGGGTGGCCAGGTGGTCGAGCTGGAACAGCTCGGCGAGGCGGTCCGGGTCCTCTTCGCCGCGCTCCAGCCGGTCGAGGTGCCCGATCAGGCGGTCGACCAGGATCTGTGAACGACGGGCCAGGTTGACGAACATGGTCGCGACGGAGGCACGCAGTGCGGCCTGCTCCGCGGCCGTTCGAACGGCTTCCAGGTGGACGGCGTTGAACGCCTCGGTCACCTGACCGAACTCGTCCTTGCTGCGGACCGGCAACGGCTCGGCGATCTGGTTGGCCAGCTGCACCGGGGAGAGTTGCCCGACGACCTGCGGGTCGCGTAGCCGGGCGACCGCCTGGGGTAGGCCGTACTGGGCGACGGAGAGTGCACCCTGTCGCAGTTCACGGAGCGAGCGGGCCATCGAGCGAGCGACCAGGTACGCGAAGAGGATGGCCAGCAGCAGCATGCTGAGCAGCAGGCCGGTCTCCAGGAACACCTGACGCTGGACGTCGGAGCGGAGATTGTCGGCCTCGGCGACCACTTCGCTGTCGAGCTTGCGCTCGACGGTGCGGATCAGCCGGGCGTTGGCCGTCATCGCGGCTTCCCACTGGTCCGGCTTGAACGGCGCGTCGCGCATGTCGCCGGTGGTGTTGCCGTCGATCCAGCCGGTGTAGTTCTGCGCCTCCCGACGGTCGCCGCCCGCGACAGTCTGGTCGTGGAACTTCGCGTCGTCCGGGGTAGCGACGGCCTTGAAGCTCTGCAGCGCCTGCTGCTGGCCGGTGCCGCTGGCGATGTAGTCGGTGCGCAGCGCGGGGGTCAGCCGCTGGCCACCCTTCTTGCCGAGCGCGCGGTGGACCACGACCCGCCGGGCGGCGAGGAACTCCTTCTCCCGGGCGACCGCCGCGGCGGCGCGCATCCGGTCGCTCAGGTCGTTGTTGCCGGCGAGCTGCGTGGCCGAGTCACGGATGGCGAGCAGGTCGCTGATCAGGCCTTCGTAGGCCTGGACGGTCTCGGTGAGCGCGAGCTTGCCGTTGAACACCTGGCTGCGGATGCCGGAGAGGTCCTGGAGGTTCTGGTCGATGCCGTCGAGCAGCGAGTCAAGGCTGCCGGGCAGGTCATCGAGCTCGGTCCGCTGCTGTCGGTAGGGGACCGCGTCCTGGTCCACCCGGGAGTTGACCCGGTTGTAGGCCTCCTGGTACTGCGCCGTCGGCTGCGTCCCGTCCGCGCCCAGCAGCAGCACGGCGGCGGTCCGCTCGTCCTGCAGGCTGTCGACCAGGTCACCTGAATAGCTCGACAGGTTCGCCAGGTCGCCGGCTCGGTTGGCATTGTTGAGCGTCTCCACGTGGTCGACCAGACCACTTGTGCCCACCACGACCGTGGCGATGGTCGGCACGATCATGATGAGACCGAGCTTGGACCAGATCGGCATGTCCCGGAGCCGGCTGGCCGGCCGGCGCAGCCGCGACAGGAAGGAGCCCGCCGTCTTTGGCCGTTTGCTCACGTCACCGCCCTCGCGATTACAGCTTGAACGCGTTGCCTCCGGGCAACGCCCAGCGACCGACCCGGCGGGTCGGACCCCCGAGATTCCATCACGCCGGTCGACAAGAAGAAAGCCCAGGTTGTCACCTACCGAAGGTGTGATGAGATGTTGATGCGATTTGATAGCAGTCCGTCTGGCCGGAGTAACTGAAGGTAATGAAACATCCGCACCGCGTTGTCCTGCTCGCCGGTCCTTCGGGGTCCGGAAAGTCGTACATAGCGCAGCAAACCGGCCTACCGGTGCTCTGCTTGGACGACTTCTACAAAGACGGCGATGACCCTACGTTGCCGCGACGAAACGACCAGGTGGATTGGGAATCACCGCAGTCCTGGGACGCGCTGAGTGCGGTGGAAATCATTGCGCGACTAGCTCGCGAGGGGCGAGCTGATGTGCCGGTTTATGCGATCGGCGCGGATCGACGGGTGGCCACCCGGTCATTTGATCTCGCCGGATCGCCACTTTTCGTGGCCGAAGGGATCTTCGCCGCCGAGATCGTCGAGGAGTGCCGCCGTCGCGGGCTGCTGGCCGGGGCGTACGCGCTGCGCCGGCCGCGTGGGGCGACCTTCCTGCGCCGGCTGGCCCGCGACCTGTCCGAGCAGCGCAAGGCACCCCGGGTGCTGGTCCGGCGCGGCGTGGCCCTGCTGCGGGCCGAGCCCGCGGTGCTGCGTCGGCAGACCGGGCTGGGTGCGGAGGCGGCCCGCGCCCGGGAGGTGCTGCGTCGGGTGGCCGGCCTGCTCGCCGGCCACCCGCACGGCTGAGCGAGGTCAGGCCAGCAGCTCGGCGTACGCCGGCTTGATCACCTCATCGATGATCCGCAGTCGCTCGTCGAACGGGATGAAGGCGCTCTTCATCGCGTTGATGGTGAACCACTGCAACTCTTTCCAGCCGTAGCCGAACGTCTCCACCAGCAGCGACATCTCCCGCGACATCGAGGTGCCGCTCATCAGCCGGTTGTCGGTGTTGACGGTGGCCCGGAACCGCAGGTCCCGCAGCAGGCCGATCGGGTGGTCGGCGATCGAGGCCACCGCGCCGGTCTGCACGTTGGACGAGGGGCACAACTCCAGCGGGATCCGCTTGTCCCGCACGTACGCGGCCAGCCGACCGAGCGAGCCGTCGGGGGCGATGTCGTCGACGATCCGGACCCCGTGGCCGAGCCGGTCCGCCCCGCACCACTGGATCGCCTGCCAGATCGACGGCAGACCGAACGCCTCACCGGCGTGGATGGTGAAGTGGAAGTTCTCCCGTTGCAGGTATTCGAACGCGTCCAGATGCCGGGTGGGCGGGAAGCCCGCCTCGGCACCGGCGATGTCGAAGCCGACCACCCCGGCGTCCCGGTGCCGGACGGCCAGTTCGGCGATCTCCTGCGAGCGGGCGGCGTGCCGCATCGCGGTGAGCAGCGTGCCCACCCGGATGGTCAGGCCGGCCTCGACGGCCTGGGCGGTGCCCTCGGCGAACCCGGCCAGCACCGCCTCGACGACCTCGTCCAGGCTCAGGTCCTGTTCCAGGTGCTGCTCCGGGGCGAAGCGCACCTCGGCGTAGACCACGCCGTCGGCGGCCAGGTCGAGCGCGCACTCGCGGGCCACCCGACGCAGCGCGGACGGGGTCTGCATGACCGCCACCGTGTGCGCGAACGTTTCGAGGTAACGCTCCAGGGAGCCGGAGTTGGCGGCGTCCGCGAACCAGCGTCCGAGCGCCTCGGGATCGGTGGTGGGCAGTTCGTGGCCCGCCTCAGCGGCCAGGTCGACGATCGTCGCCGGCCGCAGCCCGCCGTCGAGGTGGTCGTGCAGCAGCGCCTTCGGGACCTTGACGATGTCCTCGTACCGGATAGTTGCGACCATGCTCAGACCCTAGTCAGCCGGCTCCCGCCCATCCGACCAGGCCACTCATCCTCACCGGGCCACTCATCCGGACCAGCCGTAGACGCGGTCGACGGCGAGTCGGATGACCACCCGACCGTCGGCGACCATGGCGGCCCGGTACTCCGCCCAGTCGGGGTGCTCGCCACGAATGCGCCGGTAGACCTCGACCAGTTCGGCGACTGTGGCGTCGTCCTCGCTCCGGGCGGGTGGGGTGAGTGTGGCGATGCCGTCGGCCACCGCGTACGCGCCACCGTCGCCGGTCGTCACGTGGAAGCTCGCCCGGGGGTCCCGGCGCAGGTTACGGGCCTTGGCCCGGTCGCCGACCGTCGAGCATCGGATGAGCCCCGGCTCGGCCAGGTAGTCGAGGTTCGACAGCTGGGGCCGGCCGTCGCGGCGCAGTGTGGCAAGCACCCCACGCCCGCGTTGGCCGAAGAGCTGCCAGAGATCATTCGTTGACATGTCATCGACCGTAGGGGGCAGTTCGATGACATGTCAACAATCTGGGTAGGCTGCCGGCATGGACGCGCCACGGTGGTTGGACGAGCGGGAGGACCGCGCCTGGCGGGGCTACCGCCGGATGCGTCGCCTGCTCGACCTGGAGCTGGCCCGGCAGCTGACGCAGGACAGCGGTCTCTCCGAGCCCGACTACGACGTGCTCTCCGACCTCTCCGAGTCGCCGGAGGGTCGCCTGCGCCTGCGCGACCTGGCCGATCGGATGCTCTGGTCCCGCAGCCGACTCTCGCACCACCTAACCCGGATGCAGCAACGCGGCCTGGTGACCCGACAGGAGTGCCCGGACGACGCCCGCGGCTCGATAGTCGCGCTCACCCCGGCCGGCCGGGAGGCCATCGAGGCCGCGGCTCCCGGTCACCTGACCGCCGTCCGTCGGAACCTCATCGACCTGCTCACTCCGGCCGAGGTCGAGGCGCTCGGCGCGCTCACCCACCGGGTGGTCGACCACCTCGCCGGTCAGCAGCCCCGACCACGCCCACGGCACGAACCGGCGGCCTGACGTGGATCCCCGCATCCTGCACCGGCTGCGCTGCCCGGTCTGCGGCGAACCGCTGAGCGAGACGACAGCCGGCACCACCCGGGCGCTGCGCTGCCCACGTCGGCACAGCTTCGACATCGCCCGCCAGGGTTACGTCAACCTGCTCGCCGGTCGTGCGCCACACGTCGGGGACACCGCCGAGATGATCGCGGCGCGGGCGGACTTCCAGGCCGCCGGTCACTACGACGTCATCTCCGCCGCCCTCGCCACCGCCGCCACGGAGGCCATCGGCCGTCTCGACGCGTCGCGCCCCCGGGGCTCTGCTCCCACCGAGGCACCGGTCTCCGCCCAGGAGTGTCGCCTGGAGGTAAGCAGAGCAAAGGACACACCAGCGGAGGTACGCGCCGACCCCTCGAAGCCCCACGTCGGCGCGTACCCCCTGGTGGTGGATGCCGGCGCCGGCACCGGCCGCTACCTCGGCGCGGTGCTGGCGGCGCTGCCGGACGCCGTGGGCCTGGCCCTGGACGTGTCGAAGCCGGCGCTGCGTCGCGCGGCCCGCGCGCATCCCCGGGCCGCCGCCGCCCTGGCCGACACCTGGCAGCGGCTGCCGCTGGCGGACGCCTCGACCGCCGTGCTGCTCAACGTCTTCGCCCCGCGCAACGGTCCGGAGTTCCACCGGGTGCTCGATCCGGCCGGCACCCTGCTGGTGGTCACGCCGGACGACGACCACCTCACCGAACTGGTGGGGGCCCTGGACCTGCTGCGGGTGGACCCGGACAAGGCCGACCGGGTGAGCGGCAGCCTGGGCGGGCACTTCACAGCGGTCAGCTCGGCGGTGCACCGGGCGGAGCTGGCCCTGACCCGGCCGGAGGTCGCCACGCTGGTCGGCATGGGCCCGAACGCGTGGCACACCGACCCGGCGGCGCTCACCGCCCGGTTGGCAGCGCTGCCCGAGCCGGTCCGGGTGACGGTGGCGGTCCGGGTGGACGCGTACCGACCTCGCTGAACGCTCAGGTGGAGAGGTCGACCTCTTCCCAGCCGGGCGGCTCGTCGTGGTACGGACCGCGCAGGATCACCGCCCACTCCAGCGCCCACCGGCGCTGCCCGATGGCGTTCGCGTCGATCAGGCCCGGTGCCCGCCGACCGTCGCGCTCGGTCTCCAGGTACGCCCAGTCCAGGCAGTAGTGCAGGTCGAGCAGGGCGGCCGCGTCGGCCGGGTGCTGTGGCGCGGTGAGGATCCGGGACCGCCAGTGCGGAAACGTCTCCCCCTCGGCGATGTGCGGCAACTGCTCGACCAGCCGCTCGTCCACGGCCAGCGTCGGGTCGAGCTGCTTGCTCAACCCGAGCACCCAGGCCAGCGCGAAGAGCGCGTCGTGGTGCAGCACGAACGAACGGTGGTCGCCCTTGCCGCCCATCACGAACTGCCACTCGGGCGGCGTGACCATCTCGACCAGGTGTGAGCCGAGCAGCCAGCTCATCGCCGCCTCCGGGGGCATCCCGAAGCAGCGCGCCAGGATCAGGTGCAGCACGGCGATCCGTGCCTCGATCTCCACAGTGGGCCGCAGGTCGATCTGGTCACCCGGCTCCCAGACCAGCGGGAACTGGGCCGGCGGCAACGGCAGGCCGAGCCGGGACAGCTCGTCCAGGCTCGCCTCACGCACCTCACGTGGGTTGGGGGCAGCAACTGTCACGGCGGGTCTTCCTGTCTGCTCGCGCCGGCTCAAGGCCGGTTGTCCCCCCTTGGCCTGCGACAATAGCGCTCCCAGGTGACCGGCACCATGGCACCCCGACCCCCGGTTCGGGTCAGCCGACGCGCTCGATGACAAGCGGCGTCGCGGTCGGCGCGGACGACGCGATCCGTACCGCCTCGGCGGCCTCGGCCAGCGCCCCCGGAATCCGCGACGGGTCCTCGGCGCGCAGCTCGTAGAGGGGGTCACCGGCCCGTACCGGGTCACCCGGCCGCTTGTGCAACACCACCCCGGCCGGCACGCTCACCGGGTCCTCCTTGCGGGCCCGACCGGCGCCGAGTCGCCAGGCCGCGACCCCCATGGCGTACGCGTCGACGGCGGCGACGTGCCCGTCCCGCTCGGCGCGGACCACCTCGACCTCGTTGGCGGTCGGCATCGGCGCGTCCGGGTCGCCGCCCTGCGCGCGGATCATCGCCCGCCAGGAGTCCATCGCCCGACCGTCGCGCAACGCCGCCGCCGGGTCGGCGTCCGGCAGACCGGCCGCGTCGAGCATCTCCCGGGCCAGGGCCAGGGTCAGTTCCACCACGTCGGCGGGTCCACCACCGGCAAGCACCTCTACCGACTCGGTCACCTCGACGGCGTTGCCGATGGCCAGGCCGAGCGGTGTGGACATGTCGGTGAGCAGGGCGACCGTCCGGACGCCGTGCGCGCCGCCCAGCTCGACCATGGTGCGAGCCAGCTCGCGGGCCTGGTCGACGGACTTCATGAAGGCCCCCGAGCCGACCTTGACGTCGAGGACCAGCGCTCCGGTGCCCTCGGCGATCTTCTTGCTCATGATCGAGCTGGCGATCAGCGGGATCGCCTCCACTGTGCCGGTGACGTCGCGCAGCGCGTACAGCTTGCGGTCGGCCGGGGCGAGTCCGGCGCCGGCCGCGCAGATCACCGCGCCGACCTCGTCCAGTTGCTTGATGAACTCGTTGTTGCTGACCGTGGCCCGCCAGCCCGGGATGGACTCCAACTTGTCCAACGTGCCGCCGGTGTGCCCGAGGCCCCGGCCGCTCAACTGCGGCACGGCCGCGCCGCAGGCCGCCACCAGCGGGGTGAGCGGCAGCGTGATCTTGTCGCCGACGCCGCCGGTGGAGTGCTTGTCGACTGTCGGCCGGTGCACCGCCGAGAGGTCCAGTCGCTCGCCGCTGGCGATCATCGCGGCGGTCCACCGGGCGATCTCCGGCCCGGTCATCCCGTTGAGCAGGATCGCCATCGCCAGCGCCGACATCTGCTCGTCGGCGACAACCCCCCGGGTGTACGCGTCGACCACCCAGTCGATCTGCGCGTCGGACAGCACCCCGCCATCCCGCTTGACCCGAATGACGTCAACAGCAGCAAAACCAGAACTCATCAGAAGATCTTCCTAAGTCGAATGGCGAAACCCACACAGGGTCGGTGACCACGTCAGGGCGGGGGCCGACCGTGCCCGGCGGAGGGATCAAGCCTGACCGCCCGGAGCCGGGCACGGTCGGCCCCCGCCCCCAACCTCAGCCACCAGACCACCGAACAGGGATCTCCAACGGCGGCTCACCCTCGCCGGCCCAGAAGATGGTGCCGGTGGCGTCCACCACTACCACCCGCGGGGTCCGCGCCATTCCCCAGGTGATCGCCTCGGCCGGGTCGTCCCAGCTCGGCGCCTCCTCCAGCACACCGGTCTCGGCACCGACGTCGTCGCCGGCCGACCGTTCCCAGTACGCGGTCCAGACCTGCTGGCCGGCGGACATGTCCGGGTGCACGAAGACGGTGCCGCGCCCACGCCAGGCGGCCAGCCGCTCCGGCACCACCGGCACCGGCGTCTCCCCGGTGACGGCTTCCAGGTCCTCCACACCGAAGGCGTGCGGCAACAACTCGGCCATCCGCAGCGGCCGGGTCTTGCTCTCGACCAGGCACTCCGGACCGCCGTGCTCCCAGAGCAGTTGCCGGCACCGACCACACGGCATCAGCGGCTCACCTGTGGCGTCGACGCAGGAGAGCGCGACGAGGCGCCCGCCGCCGGTGGCGTGCAGGCTGGAGACCACCCCGCACTCGGCGCAGAGGGTCACCCCGTACGCGGCGTTCTCCACGTTGCAGCCGACCACCACGCGGCCGTCGTCGACAAGCGCGGCGGCGCCGACCGGGAACGTCGAGTACGGCGCGTACGCGTGCCGCATCGCCTCGGTGGCGGCGGCCCGCAGCCGCGCCCAGTCAATGTCGGTCATGCCGCCATTCTGCCGAAGTAGTCCAGGTCAGGAGCGGGCAGGGCCGGGTCGACGAGCGGTCTGTACCTACTGGTATGTACAGTGATGCCATGGACACCCGACGACTACTTGTCGAGACCATGAGCGAGCTCATGTGGGAGCGCGGCTACGCCGACACCAGCCCGCGTGATGTTCGCCAACGGTCCGGCGTGGGCCAGGGCAGCATGTACCACCACTTCCCGACCAAGCGCGATCTCGCGCTCGCCGCCCTCGAACGCAACGTCGCCGACCTGCTGCCGGCCGCGTCCGAACTCGACGATCCGGGCGACCCGATGGCCCGGATCGAGGCATACCTGATGCGCCCCCGCGACGCCCTCAAGGGCTGCAAGGTCGGCCGGATGACCCAGGATCCGCAGGTCCGCGAGGATCCGGTGCTGCTGGCCCCGGTGGCCCGCGCGTTCGCCCAGGTCCGTGTCAGCTGGGTCAAGGTGCTCCGCGAGGCCGTCGCCGCCGGCCAACTGCGGGACGACCTCGATCCTGAGCAGCTCGCCAACACCCTGATGGCCGTCCTGCAGGGCGGCTACGTGCTCGCGATCGCCCAGCAGGACCCGGGCCCGTTCGACGATGCCCGCGCCGGCGCACTCGGCCTGCTCCGGGCCGCGGCACCGACCGGGCTCACCCAGGAAAACAACGGGAGGAAGTGAAGCCATGACGGTACGCATCGGCATCAACGGGTTCGGGCGGATCGGGCGCACCTACCTGCGCGCGGCCCTGGCCAACAACGCCGACATCGAGGTGGTCGCGGTCAACGACCTCACCGATGCCCGCACGCTTGCCACCCTGCTCGAGTGGGACTCGGTCTCCGGCCATCTGGACGGCGTCGCCGTCGACGGCGACACGATCACCGTTCAGGGCACGCGCATGAGGGTCTTCGCCCAGTCCGACCCGGCCACCATCCCCTGGGGCGACGTCGACGCCGACGTCGTGATCGAGTCCACCGGCCACTTCACCGACGGCGGCGCGGCGGCGGCCCACCTCAAGGGCGGTGCGAGGAAGGTCGTCATCTCGGCGCCGGCCAAGGGGGACGTCCCCACGTTCGTTCTCGGAGTGAACGACGACAGGCTCGACCCGGACAGCCACGACGTCTTCTCCAACGGCTCCTGCACCACGAACTCGTTGGCGCCGCTGGCGAAGGTGCTCAACGACTCGTTCGGCATCGAGTCGGGACTGATGACGACGATCCACGCCTACACGGGTGACCAGCGGCTCCACGACGCGCCGCACTCCGACCTGCGCCGGGCCCGCGCGGCAGCCGTCTCGACCATCCCGACGTCGTCGGGCGCGGCGAAGGCGATCGGAAAGGTCATCCCGGAGCTCGACGGGCGTCTCACCGGCGCCGCGCTACGCGTACCTGTGGCGGCGGGCTCGATCACCGACCTCAGCGTGGTCCTCCGCCAGAGCGCCGACGTCGAGGACGTCAACGCCGCGTTCCGGGAGGCCGCCGCCTCCCAGCGGCTGCGGCGCTACCTGCAGTACTCCGAGGCACCGTTGGTCTCGGCGGACATCGTCGGCAACCCGTACTCGTCGATCTTCGACGCGCCGCTGACCCAGGTCGTCGGCAACCAGGTCAAGGTGTTCGGCTGGTACGACAACGAGTGGGGGTTCTCCAACCGCCTCGTCGAGTTCTCCGAGCGGATCGGAGCGACCGCGGCGGCCTGACGCCGAGGGCCACCAGGGCGTACCCGGGTGGGCTCGGCGGGCGACCGCGGTGCTCGTGCCCGGCGGGGAAAGCCCGCCGGGCACGGCTGGGGTGTCAGCCCTTGATGTACGGCTTGCCGTCGGCGGCCGGTGCCCGGACCCGGCCGACCAGCCCGGCGACGGCCAGGATGGTCGCCAGGTAGGGCAGCATGGCCAGGAACTGGCTGGGGATCGAGCTGCTGATCGCGCCCAGGTAGGTGGCGAGCTGGTCGGCGAACCCGAAGAAGAGGGCGGCGAGCAGCGCGCCGGTCGGGTTCCACCGGCCGAAGATCAGCGCGGCCAGGGCGATGAAGCCCTTACCACCGATCATGTTCTTGGTGAACGAGTAGAGCGCCAGCGTGTAGGACGCGCCGCCGATGCCGGCGACCACACCGGCCAGCAGCACGTTGCGGTAGCGCACCCGCAGCACCTTGACGCCGAGCGTGTCGGCCGCGATCGGGTGCTCGCCGACGGACCGGGTACGCAGCCCCCACCGGGTGCGGAACAACGCGATGTGGATCACCAGGACCAGGAGCAGCCCGAGGTAGAGGAAGATGTTGCCGCGGAACAACGCCGGCCCGAGCACCGGGATGTCCTTCAGCAGCGGGATCTCCCAGTTGCTGAAGCGGGGCGCGCTGTTGTACCTCGCGGCGTCGGTCTGCATCAGCCGCTCGTAGAGGAAGCCGGTGACGCCGACCGCCAGCAGGTTGAGCACGATGCCCATGACGACCTGGTCGACCAGGTAACGGATGGCGAAGACGGCGAGCAGCAGCGAGATGAACGCGCCGCCGATGGCGGCGGCGACCAGGCCCACCCAGACGCTGCCGGAGATGCTGCCGAAGAGGGCGCCGCTGAACGCGCCCATCAGCAGCTGGCCCTCGATCGCCACGTTGACCACGCCGGAGCGTTCGCAGAGCACACCGGCGAGCGCGCCGAAGATCAACGGCAGGGCCAGGATGAACGTGCCCCGGATGATGTTGACAAGCGGCATGAAGTTCTGCCCGGTCGGCGCGGCGGAGACCTGCCAGCAGAGGAACGACAGCACGAAACCGACAAGCCCGACGGCGAGCACGGGAAGGAACCACCGCTTCGGCACCCCGGCGAGGAGCGCCGCACCGGCGGCGATCGCGATGATCCCGAACAGGATCGCCCCGATCGTGCCGTTGATCTCCAACGCGGCGCCGGCCGCGTCGTCGCTGAGGGTGAACCGGGCCTGCTGGTCGGTGGCGAGCGCGCCGAAGAGCACCGCGGACAGCAGGCCGAGCCCCAGCAGCGTGAGGCCGACCTTGCGGCTGCGGGTCCAGAAGCCCTCGTCTACCGGGGCGACCGCGATGTCGGGGACAGCCATGGTGGACATCAGTTACCAGCCCTTCGCCAGGCTCGTCTGCAACCGGGCGGCGCGGGCGGCCCGGAGCTGGAAGATCGCCTTCACCAGGGCCGGCGCGGCGATGAAGATGACAATCAGCGCCTGGAGCACCGTCACCAGCTCCAGCGAGATCCCGGAGTACGACTGCATCCGGTTACCGCCGGCCTGCAGCGCCCCGAACAGCAGCGCGGCGAGCAACACCCCCCAGGGCTTCACCCGCCCGAGCAGCGCCACCAGGATGCCGTCGAAGCCGATCTGCGCGACCACCAGCGGGGTCAACGCGCTGGCGGTCGAGCCGAGCACCATGTTCGAGCCGCCGAGGCCGGCCAGGATGCCGGCAAAGACCATGATCAGGATGTACGTCCGGGTGACGCTGATGCCGGCGGTCCGGGCGGCGTCCGGGTTGGCACCGACCGCACGCAGCTCGAAGCCGAGCGTCGAGCGGTTGAGCAGCCAGGCGACCGCCCAGGTGGCCAGCACGGCGAGCAGGATGCCGGCGTGCACCCGCAGGTTGTCGCCGAGCAGTCGGGGCAGCTGGGCGGAGGTGTCGACCGCCTTGCTGATCGCGTCGGTACGGGTCGGGTCCTGCACGCCGTTCTGCACGATCAACCAGGTGAGAAAGTACGTGGCGACGTAGTTCAGCATGATCGTGTTGATCACCTCGTGCGCGCCGGCCCGGGCCTTGAGGATGCCGGGGATGAACCCCCAGATCGCTCCGCCCAGCGCGCCGGCCAGCACCGCCACCAGCAGGTGCAGGCCGGGCGGCAGCGGCAGCAGGAAGCCCGCCAGCGCCGCCATGATCACGCCGATCGTGGCCTGACCCTGGGCGCCGATGTTGAACAGGCCGCCCCGGAAGGCCAGCGCCACCGACAGACCGGTGAAGACCAGTGGCGCGGCGTAGGTGAGCGTCTCGGAGATCGGCGCGAGCACGGCCTGCCAGCTACCGGTGCCGTCCAACCAGCCGGAGAACGCCTCGGGGTCGAAGATCGAGCCCTTGAACAGGTTCGCGTACGCCTCGCTGACGAGCGTCCAGCTGGAGTTGATCGCGTCGGACGGGCGGGAGGTGATGTACGAGTACGTGGAGAGCACGTCGGGATCAGAAATGATCATCAGCACCGCGCCGACCACGATCGCCAACACCAGCGACAGCAGGGTCACCGTGAAGGTGTTGGCCGCCCAGAGGTTGTCCAGGAACAGCCGACCCAGGCTCGGCTTCGACCCCGGCTCCGGCTTCGCCGCCGGGCGGTCCGGCTCGGTCGCCACCTCGGCCCGTTCGGTGTTGCCGAGCGCGTTCTGCGCGGCCTGCGCCTCGCTCGCCGGCTCCTTGTCCGGCGAGCCGGACTGCGGGGTTGGGGGGTTGGTCATGCCTCGTCCTCGCTCGCGGAGCCCGGGTCGCTCGCCGGGCTCCCGTCGGTGGCCGGCCTGTCGCCGGGCACGGCGTCCGTGTTGCGCTCGTTCGCCGCGTCCGGGGTGATGCCGGCCATCAGCAGGCCGATCTCCTCACGCGGGGTGTCCGGGCCGACGATGCCGATGATGCGACCGCGGTACATCACCGCGATCCGGTCAGCCAACCCGATCACCTCGTCGAGTTCGCTGGAGACCACCATGACGGCGGTGCCGACGTCCCGTTCGTGGATGATCTGGCTGTGGATGAACTCGATCGACCCGACGTCGACACCACGGGTCGGCTGGGCGGCGATGAGGAGCTTCAGCGGCCGGGACAGCTCCCGGGCCACGATCACCTTCTGCTGGTTGCCGCCGGAGAGAGTGCCCACCGCCGCGTCGGCCGATGACGTGCGGACGTCGAACTGCTCGATCCGCTCCTTCGCCGAGGCGGCGATCGCGTCCGGCTTGAGCGCGAGCCCGGCACCGAACGGCGGCCGGTCGTAGATGTCCAGCACCAGGTTCTCCGCGACGCTGAACTCCTTGACCAGGCCGTCCACGCTGCGGTCCTCGGGCACGTAGCCGACGCCCGCCCGGAGCACCCGCTTGGGCTTCCACCCGTTGATCCGGTCGCCGACCAGGCTGACCGTGCCGCCGAGCACCGGGCGTAGGCCCATGATCGCCTCGATCAGCTCGGTCTGACCGTTGCCCTGGACGCCCGCCACGCCGAGCACCTCACCCGCCCGCACGGTCAGGTCGATGCCGTCGACGGCGCGGATCTGCCGGTCGTCGTCGACGACGAGCCCGGACACCTCCAGCACCGGCTCGCCCGGAGTGGCCGGGGTCTTGTCGACGGTGAGCCGGACGTTGCGCCCGACCATCAGCGCGGCCAACTCGTCCCGGCTGGCCTCCGGCGAGGCGGTGCCCACCGTCTTTCCGCGTCGGATCACGGTGATCCGGTCGGCGATGGCCTTGACCTCGCCAAGTTTGTGGGTGATGAAGACGATCGACTTGCCGGCCGCCTTGAGCGACCGCATCACCGTCAGCAGTTCCTCGGTCTCCTGGGGGGTGAGCACCGCGGTCGGCTCGTCCAGGATGAGCAGGTCGACGTCGCGGGTGAGCGCCTTGACGATCTCGACGCGTTGCTGGATGCCGACCGGCAGGTCCTCGATCACCGCGTCCGGGTCGACCCGCAGGTTGTACCGCTCGGACACCTCGGTGACCTCGCGCCGGGCCCGCCGCCGGTCCAGGAAACCGGCGATGCCGCCTCGGACCTGCTCGGCGCCGAGCATGATGTTCTCGGTGACGGTGAAGACCGGCACCAGCATGAAGTGCTGGTGCACCATGCCGATCCCGGCACCGATCGCGTCGGACGGGCCCTTCAGCTTCAACGGCTTGCCGTCGACCAGGATCTCGCCCTCGTCGGGCTGGTAGAGCCCGTAGAGCACGTTCATCAGTGTCGACTTGCCCGCGCCGTTCTCGCCGAGCAGGGCATGAATCTCTCCAGGCTCCACCGTCAGGTCGATGTGGTCGTTGGCGACCAGATCACCGAACCGCTTGGTGATGCCGCGCAGTTCGAGTCTCAGCGCAACCTCCTGGAGTGCGAGCGATGGTGCAGCCTAGCTGCCGTCAACCCGGCCGGAGCGGCCCGGCTGACGTGGTGCGCGATCGGCCGCTCCGACCCCACGGTCACCCGCGGGGCCGAAGCGGCCGATCGGTCGTACCTGTCCCCCGCCGACCTCCCCGATGATCTCACCGGAGGGGCCGTGCGGTTGTCACTTGGTCGGCTGAGCCTTCGAGGTGACGGTGATGGTGCCAGCGGC
Organism: Micromonospora sp. NPDC049047; assembly: GCF_040649135.1. Taxonomy (NCBI): domain Bacteria; kingdom Bacillati; phylum Actinomycetota; class Actinomycetes; order Micromonosporales; family Micromonosporaceae; genus Micromonospora; species Micromonospora sp. NPDC049047. The sequence goes on along the minus strand of NZ_JBEZEY010000007.1, from coordinate 45,361 downwards.
GATGTCCGCCTTGATCTTGTCGACCTCAGCCTTCAGCTCGGCCGGAACCTTGCTGTCGAAGTCGTGGTACGGGGCGATCGAGACACCGTTGTTGGCCAGGGTGCCGACGAAGCCCGGGTTGGCCGGCAGCTTGTCACCGGCGGCGGCCTTCACCACGGCCTCCTTGACGGCGTCCGGGATGTTCTTGACCACGGTGGTGATGATCGCCGAGCAGTCCGGGGTGCTCTCGCAGCCGTCGACGTCCACCCAGATGGTGCTGTACTTGCCACCCGAGGCCTTGGCGGCGGCGGTGGTGCCGAGGCCGGAGCCGCCGGCGACCGGCATGATGATGTCCGCGCCCTGGGCGACCAGCGCGTCGGAGACCTTCTTGCCCTCGTCCTGCTTGTCGAAGGCGTTGGAGAAGGAGCCCTTCTGGGTCTCCTTGTTCCAGCCCAGGGCCTGGACGTTCTTGCCCTTGGTCTTGTTGTAGTGCGCGACGCCGTCGACGAAGCCGTCCATGAAGATCGTCACCGGCGGGATCGGCACCGCACCGTAGGTGGCCACCTTGCCGGACTTGCTCATTCCGGCGGCCAGGTAACCGGCCTGGAACGCGGCCTGCGCGGTGTCGAACTGCATCGGGTAGACGTTGGCGTCACCCGGGTTCGCGTCGACGATGCCGAACTCCTGGTTCGGGTTCGCCTTGGCGATCTTCGAGGTGGCGTTGGACATCAGGCCACCGACCGCCAGGATGAAGTCGCACTTCTGGTTGACGAACTGCGTCAGGTTCGGCTCGTAGTCCGCCTCCGCCTTCGACGCGACGTACTTGATGTCGATGTTGTCGTTGGCGGCCTTGGCCTCCTGCAGGCCCTTCCAGGCCGAAGCGTTGAACGACTTGTCGTCGATGCCGCCGACGTCGGTCACCATGCAGGCGCTGAACTTCTTGGCGCCACTGCCGGCGTTGTTGTCATCCTTGGGCGCCTCGCCACAAGCGGCGGCGGTGAGCGCGAGCCCACCCACCGCGAAGATCGAGGCGATCCGCATCCCACGCACCGAGCGCAAGACGTCTCCTTCCCATTGCTCACCGCGCCTTGTGCGGTGGCAGCCCATCAGCCGGCCTGCGGGTGTGCCGCCGGCTGTCCCACGTTACGGACGGGAGCGTACGCCCGCGCCCACCCACCGGCCGACAATCGTGCACGACTGTTGAGCGCCTGTTACCCGGGTGTAACCCTTGGGTGGGGAACGTCACTCCCGGTGCTGGTGATGGCGCGTGCAGGCGTCCTTAACGTCCGTTTCCGCGGGGACGGCGGCCCCCTCGGACGTTACCGCCAAAAGACCGCGACCGCCGCGTTGACCAGGGTCAGACCGACTATCGCGAGGAAATGACCACGGTTCACCACGTCCCGCTTCCGCGAGAAGAAGACCATGACGAAGATCAGTAGGGCGATTACCAACTTCGTCACAAGTTTCGCGGGTGCAGGCTCGTCGCCGTCGCGCAGCGGCGCGGAGAGGCCGAGCCCGGTCAGCAACTGGATCACCGCCCCCCAGAGCATCGCCGGGTTGATCCGCAGTCGGCCACTGAGGTATTGGGCGATCGAGCCGCCGAGCAGCAGGGCGAAGCCGATCAGATGGACATAGAGAAGGATGAGTCGCAGCGCTTCCACGCTGCCCATCCTGCCCCATCAACGACACTTCGTAGTAGGGGGTCCGACCGGTCGGCGCGTCGGCGCCACCCCGTACGGCCGCCGACCCCGGCCGGAAGTCGCGCGGCGAGCCGGGCGTCCGGACCACCACCGCCGGTCGGCAAGTTCTTGCCGACCATGCAATGGCTTGCAGGGCACGCGGCAAGAACTTGCTGGTGGGCTAAAGTGCCGCCATGCGCGCTCGACTGTCCGACATCGCCCAACAGGCCGAAGTCAGCGAGGCCACGGTGTCGCGGGTGCTCAACGACCGCCCCGGCGTGGCGCCGGAGACCCGGCAGGCCGTCCTCACCGCACTGGACGTGCTCGGCTACGAGCGCCCCGCCCGGCTGCGCAAGCGCAGCGCCGGACTGGTCGGTCTGGTGGTGCCGGAGCTGGACAATCCGATCTTTCCCGCCTTCGCCCAGGTGATCGAGTCGACCCTGGCGCAGAGCGGGTTCACCCCGGTGCTCTGCACTCAGACCGCCGGCGGCGTGACCGAGGACGAGTACGTGGAGATGCTGCTGGACCGGCAGGTGTCCGGGATCGTCTTCGTCTCCGGTCGGCACGCCGACACCGCCGCCAACCACGACCGCTACCGCGCGCTGCTCGCCCGACCGCTGCCGATCGTGATGATCAACGGGCACACGCCGGACATCGGCGCCCCCTTCGTCTCCTGCGACGACCGGGAGGCCGCCGAGCTCGCCGTCGCCCACCTGGTCGCGCTCGGGCACCGACGGATCGGCCTGGTCACCGGCCCGGACCGGTTCGTCCCGGTGCAGCGCAAGGTGTCCGGCTGGCGTTCGGCGATGACCCGCCTCGCCGGTGTCGGGGAGGCCGGCCTCGGCCCCCTTGCCGAGCTGTCGCTGTTCGGTGTGGAGGGCGGCGAGGCGGCGGCCGGCCGACTGCTCGACCGCGGTGCGACAGGCGTGGTCTGTGGTTCCGACCTGATGGCGCTCGGCGCGATCCGGGCCGCCCGCCAACGCGACCTCCGGGTGCCCGAGGACGTCTCGGTGGTCGGCTACGACGACTCGCCGCTGATGGCCTTCACCGACCCGCCGCTGACCACAGTGCGGCAGCCGGTCGCCGCGATGGCGGTGGCCGCCGTCCGGGCCCTGGTGGACGAGATCAACGGGTACGGCGCTCCGCACTCGGAGTACCTGTTCCGCCCGGAGCTTGTGGTACGCGGCTCCACAGCGGTCGTGCCGAGCACGGCACGGCTGCCTTACGCAAGAACTGCTTGACTCCTGCAGACCGGGCCGGCTGGTTACAACGGCGCTGAGCGGGTAACAACCTCTCGACCTGGTCGTTCGTCGTGCCCCGCGCCGGCGGGCGACTGGGCTACCGGCCCCTTGTGGTGGGGGGTGAGGTGCCACCGGCACCGCGCGGAGTCCGCTCCGCGCGGTGCCGGTGTCCGTCTGCCGCCGATGGTGTGGCCAGCCGCCGTCGCGGGTACCGCATCGGGCACCATCGCTACGGAGGTGAACCCATCGTGGTACGGATAGCGCAGTGCACGCTCGACGTCGAGGATCTGGACCTGATGGTCGCGTTCTGGTCAGCGGCGCTCGGCTACCAGGTCGACCAGGGCGACGACGGCAGCGCCAAGCTCCGGCCGCCGGGACGGTCGGCCGGCGCGCCCACCGTGTGGTTGCAGGGCTCGGGCACCGCCAAGCGGGGCAAGAACCGGCTGCACCTCGACCTGGTCGCGGACGCCGACCCGGAGGCCGAGGTACGGCGACTGCTGAGCCTCGGTGCGCGGCCCGTCGACGTCGGGCAGACCGGGGCCGAAGGGTTCACGGTGCTCGCCGACCCGGAGGGCAACGAGTTCTGCGTGCTGGACGGGCCGCCGACCCGCTGACGCTCGGAGTCACTTCGCGGTGAGCAGCGCCGCGATCCGGGTGAAGCCGGCGCGCACCTCGGCCTCGTCCGGCGGCTCGGCGGGCGCACCGTGGCCAGCCTCGTCGGCGGCGGCGTCCAACTCCTCGTCGATCACGTCCTCGAAGTCGCCGTACAGGTCGGCGCCCTCGACCTGCCTCGCCTCGTCCTCGGCGGCGACCTGCGCGGCGGCGATCTCATCGCGGATCTCGTCGGCGGAGAGCGCCGGCAGCAACGGCTCCACCACCGCCATCAGTTGCTCCTCGGCCACCACCGCCTCGGCCAGCGCCAACGCGTGCGGCCGCTCGTACGGCCCGCAGACCACCGGCTCCCACTCGTCCAGCTCGCCGAGCGGACCGAAGGTGATGATCCAGGGCAGCCCGAGCAGCGGCGAGTCGGCCGGTAGGTCCAGAGTCATGAGTGCGCCCACCGGCTCATCATGGTCCGCGAACGTGAGCACCGGTGGCTTTCGGCTCAGTTTCCGCCGTCCGGTGCGCTGCCGGCGACGGTCAGCCGGGGCGGACGGCATCCAGGGCGGCGCGGACCAGGGCGAGCGCGGTGGCCGGCGGTACGCCGAGCCGGGTCGCCTCGGCCGCGTAGCCGGCCGCCGCCCGCTGCAACCTGTCGACGGCGTCGTCCCGGCCGGGGGCGACGAACGTGCCGTTGCGCCCCCGGGTCTCCAGCAGCCCGGCCGCCTCCAACTCCCGGTACGCCCGGGCCACCGTGTTCGCGGCCAGGCTGAGGTCGGCGGCGAGCTGCCGGACGGTGGGCAGTCGACATCCGACCGGCAGCCGACCGTCGCCGATCAACTCGGCGAGCTGCCCACGGACCTGCTCGTACGGGGGCACCGACGAGTCCGGGTCGACCGAGATCAGCATCTGCACACCTTCCGTCCTCAGCTCGCACCACCCGGCGTACCGGGATCGGTGTCCTCGTCGACCCCGCCCGTCGGGGCGGCGGCCTCCGCCAGGTCCACCACCCGCCCGTTCCTGCTTGTCGCGAGGAGCGCGGCACCGAACAGCACAAGTTGGTTGAGCAGGTAGAGGTAGAGCAGCAGACCGACGGCACCGGCCACCACCGTGTACGCCGGGTTCCGCTCGGTACGCACCACGTAGTAGCGCCCCACCGTGTTCAACAGGGTGATCCCGACCGCCACCACCAGCACCACCGGGCGCAGCCGGGACCTGCTCATCCGCAGCCGGGGCACCGCGAGGAGCAGCGCGGTGGCCAGGACCGCGTTGACAAGCACGCTGAGCACCGCGCTGATCGTGGTGAGGCCTACCGACCCGGTGCTGCGCAGGAGGAAACGCAGCAACGACTCCAACGCGTCCACGGCCGCGACCGAGAGGCCGAGCAGCACGAAGACACCGATCATCACGCCCAGGTCGACCAGCCGTCGGATCACCAGGTTGCCGGGCTGCTGGTTGAGTTGGTACATCAGCCGCTGCGAGGACCGAATGGCCTCCACCCACCCGATCCCGGTGAACACCAGGATGACCAGACCGACCACACCGACAGTGCCGCTGGAGTTGGCGATCTGCTGGGCGTCCAGGAAGGGCAGGTTCTCCCGGAGGAAGCCGGCTGCCGCCGCGCTCACCTCGTCGTTGTCCTCCAGAATCGCGCCGAAGATGGAGAACGCGACAAGGGCGAGGGCGAACACCGCGAAGAAGCCGTAGTAGGCGATCGCGGCGGCCAGCCGCCCGGCCAGCACCTCGGCGTACAGGGCGCCGGCCCGCCACACGTGATCGAACAGGCTCGACCGGTGGCGCGCGGCGCTCACCCAGCGGTCGATGCCCGCTTCGATCCAGCCGATCACGTTCACGCGATCATCCTCGCCGATCTCGCACCGCCGTAGTGGCAACCGGCTCCCGCTGCTCACCTACCGGCGCGTCGCCGACGGTTCAGGTGCCGAGGCGGAAGTCCCGACGCGGCTGCCACCGAGCCTCCCCGCTGTGCGAGAAGAGGGTGAACGCCTCGACCTCGAACATCGCGGAGAAGTCGGCCAGGTCCTCGTACACCTTGTCCAGGGTCTCCGGTGCCACGTCCTGCGCCACTGTGACGTGCGGATGGTACGGGAAGCGGGCCTTGCGGTGTAGGTCCGGCGTCGCGGTGATGGCTGCGGCAAGCAACTCACACTCGCTGATGCCGGCGGCCACCGCGACGAACACCACCTGGGTGACCGGACGGAACGTGCCGGCGCCCCGCAGGTGCAGCGTGAACGGCAGGTGCGTGGCGGCGACGGCGGCCAGGTGCCGCTCGACGGCGGGCAGGCTGGCCGTCCGGATCTCGGTGGGCGCGAGCAACGTCACGTGTGCGGGGACCGCGAGCGGGTCACCGGCCTCGACCCGCCGCCTGGTGAGCTGGGCACCCCAGGGCTCGGGAATGTCCACCGCGATGCCGATCTGGATGGTGTCGCCGGTCGGCGACACCCCGCCACTGCGATCCACGCTTCGCGCCGCCCCTCCGGCCACCGACCCGGTCATCTGCGCGCGGCGCTACTCGCCGCGCACGGGCGGGAAGAACCCGACCCGCTCGTACGTGGACCGCAGGGTCGCCGAGGCCACCGCGCGGGCCTTCTCCGCACCGGCGGCGAGCAGCTTGTCCAGCTGGGCCGGGTCGTCGAGGTAGGCACGGGTGCGTTCCTGGACCGGACGGACGAACTCCGCCACCACCTCGGCCAGCTCCTTCTTCAGGTCGCCGTAGCCGCGGCCGGCGAACGCGGCCACCAGCTCGTCGATGCCGCGGCCGCTCAGCGCCGAGTAGATGGTCAGCAGATTGGACACCCCCGGCTTCGTCTCGGTGTCGAAGACGATCTCCCGGCCGGTGTCCGTCACCGCGGATCGGATCTTCTTGGCCGATCGGGCCGGATCGTCCAACAGGTCGATGATGCCGGAGGGCGAGGACGACGACTTGGACATCTTCGCCGTCGGGTCCTGGAGATCGGTGATCTTCGCGGTGTCCTTCACGATGTGCGGCGCGGGCACCGTGAACGTCGGGCCGAACAGCGAGTTGAACCGCTGGGCCAGATCCCGGGAAAGCTCCAGGTGCTGGCGCTGGTCCTCGCCGACCGGCACCGCGTTGGCCTGGTAGAGCAGGATGTCGGCGGCCTGCAGGACCGGGTAGGTGAACAGCCCGACGCTGGCCCGCTCGTTGCCCTGCTTCTGCGACTTGTCCTTGAACTGGGTCATCCGGCTGGCCTCGCCGAAACCGGTGATGCAGCCCAGCACCCAGGCCAGCTGCGGGTGCTCGGGCACCTGCGACTGCACGAACAGTGTGCTGCGCTCCGGGTCGAGCCCGACCGCGAAGAGCTGGGCGGCGGCCACCCGCGTCCGCTGCCGCAGCTGCGCCGGGTCGTGCCCCGCGGTGATGGCGTGCAGGTCCACCACGCAGTAGAACGCGTCGTGGGTCTCCTGCAACGCCACCCAGTGCCGCACCGCGCCCAGATAGTTGCCGAGATGGAACGAGTCGGCCGTCGGCTGGATGCCGGAGAAGACGCGGGGACGGGCGGGAACGTCGGACATGGCGATAATTCTGTCAGCAACCAACCCGGTCCGTCATGACGGGCCGGCGGGTCGGCCGCGGCCCGCCGGTGTCGGGGCGCTGACCTCGGGTGGTACGCCCGGATCGACCCGGCGCGTCGACCCGGTCGGCAACCCGTGGTGCCGCCCGGCCACCGTCTCCCGCGCCGGGCCGACACTGTGCTCGCGGCGCTGCTGCTCCGGCACCCGGACGGCGGAGACCGCGAGCCGCGCCACCCGACGGCCGTCCAGCGCGAGGACCCGCAGCAGCCAGCCGTCCGGCGGGTCGGCGGGATCCGGCCCGCCGGCATCGGCCGGCTCACCGGGCACCGGCACCTCGTCACCGGTCACCGGAAGCCGCCCCAGCGCCGCCATCACGTACCCGCCGACCGTCTCGTACGGCCCGGCGGGGAGCACCACCCCGGTCCGCTCGGCGAAGTCGGCGAGGTTGAGCCGGCCGTCCACCACGGCCGGCAGACCGACGTGCACCGGGTCCGGCGTGGTGTCGTACTCGTCGCGGATCTCGCCGATCACCTCCTCGATGAGGTCCTCAAGCGTGACGATGCCGGCGGTGCCGCCGTACTCGTCGACCACCACCGCCAGGTGCTGGCCCTCCCGGCGCATCTCGGTGAGCGCGGGAAGCACCCGCTTGCTTCCGGGCAGTCGCTTCACCTCCCGGGCCAGTTCGCCGACTGTGGCACACGGGTCGGCGTCCGGACGCAGCAGCACGTCCCGCAGGTGCACGAAGCCGACCACGTCGTCGTGGGTGCCGTCGGTGACCGGGTAGCGGGTGTGCGTCTCGGCGCGGACCAGCCGGGCGGCCTCGGTGATGGTGAGCCGGGCCGGGAGGAAGACGACCTCGGTGCGCGGCATCATCACCTCGCGGACCAGGCTGGCGCCGGCCACCAGTACCTCGTCGATGATCCGGCGTTCGTCGGGGTCGAGCACCGTGTTCGCCGCGACCAGATCGCGTAACTCGGCCTCGGTGATGCGCTCCCGGCCGGCCGCCGGCCCGGCCCCGAGCAGGTCGGTGACGAGTCGGGAGGCGCCGTCGGCGGTGCGGACCAGCACCCGGGCGACGGCCCGGGCGAGCGGCCCGGGGTCGCGGCGGGGTCGTTCCCGCACGCGTCGCCGGAGCCCGGTACGGGCCGCTTCCCGCATGACAGAGATGGTAGACACCGTTCGCTCGCCCCACCGGGAATCGGCCGGAGCGGACCAGCATGTGCGGGTCTGTTTAATCATGAGAGTTTATGATGGAATAAGGATGGCGGTGCCGTCGGTCAGGGCACCGGCCGCCACCCTAGGGTGATCAGCGAAGGCCACGTCCCGGGCGGGCCAGGCAGGAGGCAAACGACGTGAAACTGCTCGTGACCGGGGGCGCCGGCTTCATCGGCAGCGTGGTGACCCGAATGCTGCTGGACGCGGGTCACCAGGTGGTCGTCCTGGACGACCTGCGCACCGGGCACCGCGAGGCGCTCGCCCCGGACGCGACCCACGTCGAGGCGTCCATCCACGACGCCGCCCGCGTCCTCACCCCCGACGCCGGCTTCGACGGGGTGCTGCACTTCGCGGCCCTGATCGCCGCCGGCGAGTCGATGGTCAAACCAGAGCTCTACTGGCAGACCAACACCGTCGGCACACTCGCCCTGATCGACGCGGTCCGGGCCGCCGGCGTGCCCCGCATGGTCTTCTCCTCCACCGCCGCCGTCTACGGCAACCCCACCCAACTGCCGATCACCGAGAGCGCGGTCAAGGCACCCACAAGCACGTACGGCGCCACCAAGCTCGCCGTCGACATGGCGCTCACCTCCGAGGCCATCGCGCACGGGCTGGCCGCCGTGTCGCTGCGCTACTTCAACGTCGCGGGCGCCCACCTCGACGGCGACGTCGCGATCGGCGAACGACACGACCCGGAGACGCACCTGATCCCGATCGCGCTCGAGGTCGCCGCCGGCCGGCGGGAGAAGCTCCAACTCTTCGGCGACGACTACCCCACAGTGGACGGCACCTGCGTCCGCGACTACATCCACGTCGCCGACCTGGCCCGCGCGCACCTGCTGGCGCTGGACGCGGCCACCGGCGGCCAACACCGGATCTACAACCTCGGCAACGGCAACGGCTTCACCAACCGCCAGGTCGTCGACGTGGTCCGCGAGGTCACCGGGCACCAACTACCCGTCGAGGTGGCCCCGCGCCGCGAGGGTGACCCGGCCGAGCTGGTCGCCTCCTCCGCGTTGGCCCGCGACGAGCTGGGCTGGGTGCCGCGGAAGCCGACCCTGCACGACATGGTCGGCGACGCCTGGGCCTTCTACCGCACGCACATCCTGGAGCAGCAGCCGTGACCGACCCCACGCGTGCCGTGGCCGACCGGGCCGCCGCCGGCTTCACCACGCAGTACGGCGGTCCGGCCACCGGCCGCTGGGCCGCGCCCGGCCGGGTCAACCTGATCGGCGAGCACACCGACTACAACGACGGGTTCGTGCTGCCCTTCGCGCTGCCACTGCGTACCGTGGTCGCCGCCGACCGGCAGGACGGCGAGCGCTGGACGGTCTGGTCCGAGCTCTCCGACGAGACGATCACCTTTGGCGCGGACGACGTGGCCGAGCCCGGCCGGGTGACCGGCTGGGGCGCGTACGTGGCCGGGGTGGTCTGGGCGCTGCGCGACGCCGGTCACGCGGTGCCCGGCGCCCGGCTGGCGATCGCCTCCGACGTGCCGCTGGGTGCCGGGCTCTCCTCCTCGGCCGCGCTGGAGTCGTCAGTGCTCGCCGCCCTGCTCGACCTCGGTGGGCTGGACCTGTCCCCCGAGCGCCAGCCGCGGTTGGCGCAGCGGGCGGAGAACGTCTACGTGGGCGCGCCGACCGGCATCATGGACCAGTCCGCGGTGATCCGCTGCCGCGAAGGGCACGCGCTCTTCCTCGACTGCCGCGACGAGTCCGTCGAGCACATTCCGTTCGACCTGGACGCCGCCGGTCTGGCCGTGCTCGTCATCGACAGCCGCGCACCGCACCGGCACGCCGACGGGGAGTACGCTGCCCGCCGCCGCTCCTGCGAGGCGGCCGCCAAGGCGCTCGGCGTCGCCGCGCTGCGCGACGTGACAGTCGACCAACTCGACAGCGCCCTGGCCAGCCTCGACGACGAGGAGACCCGACGGCGCGTCCGGCACGTGGTCACCGAGGACCAGCGGGTGCTGGACACTGTGGCGCTGCTGCGCGCCGGCCGGGTCGGGGACATCGGCCCGCTGCTCACCGCCTCGCACGCGTCCATGCGCGACGACTTCGAGATCACCGTGCCGGAGATCGACACGGCGGTCGAGGCGGCGCTGTCGGCCGGCGCGCTCGGTGCCCGGATGACCGGCGGCGGGTTCGGCGGCTGTGTCCTGGCTCTGATCGAGGCCGACCGCGCCGACGAGACGACCGCAGCCGTCGAGGCCGCCTACGCCGAACGGGGCTTCACCACCCCCGCGACCCTGACCGCCCTGCCCTCCCCCGGCGCCACCCGCCTGGACTGATCCCCGCCCCGTCGCCCGGGAAGAGGCTCGCGTCAGCAACCGGGCTCGGGGTGGGAGCGGCATGACCGTGCTTGTTCATGGAAGTAGTGGCCTCCCTGTTCCGGGAGGCCACTACTTCACAGATCGAGCGTGATCTTGCGCCGAGTCGGGGACTTCGACTCGAGCGTGATCTTGCACGGAGTCGGGGGCCGGGGGCGGGTCAGGCGGCTTCGACGATCATGGCGGCCCCCACCGTGCGGTTTGTGGTTTCGTCGATGATGACGAAGCCACCGGTGGTGCGGTTGCGGCGGTACTCGTCGGCGAGCAGCGGCACCGTCGTCCGCAGCCGCACCCGGCCGATCTCGTTGAGCCGCAGCTCGTCGGCCGACTCGTCGCGGTGCAGCGAGTTGATGTCCAACCGGTAGTGCAGCCCCCGCACGATCGCCCGCGCCGACCTGGTGGTGTGCTTGATCGCGTACCGGGCGCCGACCCGCAGCGGGGCCGTCTCGTCCATCCAGCAGACCATCGCCTCGATGTCCTGGGCCACCGCCGGCGCGTTGTTGGGCCGGCAGATCAGATCACCCCGGGAGATGTCGATCTCGTCGGCCAGCCGTACCGTCACCGACATCGGCGGGAACGCCTCCGGCACCGGCCCGTCGGCGGTCTCCACACTGGCGATCCGACTGGTGAAGCCGGACGGCAGCACCATCACCTCGTCGCCCGGCTTGAGCACCCCGGAGGCCACCTGGCCGGCATAGCCGCGGTAGTCGGTGACAGTGGTGGACTGCGGCCGGATCACGTACTGCACCGGGAACCGGACGTCGACCAGGTTGCGGTCGCTGGCGATGTGCACCCGCTCCAGGTGGTGCAGCAGCGACGGGCCTTCGTACCACTGCATGTTCTCGGAGCGGGCGACGATGTTGTCGCCGCGCAGCGCGGAGATCGGCACCACTGTCAGGTCCGGTGCGTCGAGTTTCGCGGCGAACGCGGTGAACTCGTCGGCGATCCGCTCGTAGACCTCCTGCGACCAGTCCACCAGATCCATCTTGTTGACACAGAGGACCAGGTGCGGAACCCGCAGCAGCGAGCAGAGGAACGCGTGCCGGCGGGACTGCTCGACAAGGCCCTTGCGGGCGTCCACCAGGATCAACGCCAGGTCGGCGGTGGACGCCCCGGTGACCATGTTGCGGGTGTACTGGATGTGCCCGGGGGTGTCGGCGATGATGAACTTGCGGCGTGGGGTGGCGAAGTACCGGTACGCCACGTCGATGGTGATGCCCTGCTCCCGCTCGGCCCGCAGACCGTCGGTGAGCAACGCCAGGTTCGTGTATTCGTCGCCACGGGCCGCGCTGACCGCCTCCACCGCGGCCAACTGGTCGGTGAAGAGCGACTTGGTGTCGTAGAGCAGCCGGCCGATAAGTGTCGACTTGCCGTCGTCCACGCTGCCGGCGGTGGCGAAGCGCAGCAGGTCCATCGAGCGCGCCTCGGCGGTCGGGGCCATCGTCTCGGTGCTCATCAGAAGTAGCCCTCCCGCTTGCGGTCCTCCATGGCGGCCTCGCTCACCCGGTCGTCACCACGGGTGGCGCCGCGCTCGGTGATCCGGGTGGCCGCCACCTCCTCGATGACCTTCTCCACGGTGTCCGCGTCGGAGCGGACCGCCGCGGTGCAGGAGGCGTCGCCGACGGTGCGATAGCGCACCTGCGCCTTGAACCGCTCCTCCCCCGCGCGCGGGCGGAAGAACTCGTTCACCGCGTAGACCATGCCGTCCCGCTCGATCACCTCGCGCTCGTGCGCGTAGTAGATCGAGGGCAGCGGGATGCGCTCCCGGGCGATGTAGTGCCAGACGTCCAACTCGGTCCAGTTGGACAGCGGGAAGACCCGGATCGACTCGCCGGGGTGGTGCCGGCCGTTGTACAGCGACCACAGCTCAGGTCGCTGGTTCTTCGGGTCCCACTGGCCGAACTCGTCGCGGAAGCTGAACACCCGCTCCTTGGCCCGCGCCTTCTCCTCGTCGCGGCGGGCCCCGCCGAACAGCGCGTCGAAGCGGTGCTTCTCCACCGCGTCCAGCAGCACCGGCGTCTGGATGCGGTTGCGCATCCCGTCGCCGGACTCCCGGACCATGCCGCTGGCCAGCGCCTCCGGCACACTCGCCACCACGAGCTGCAACCCCAGCTCGGCGACCCGCTGGTCGCGGTATTCCAGGACCTCCGGGAAGTTGTGCCCGGTGTCGACGTGCATGACCGGGAAGGGGATGCTGGCCGGGGCGAACGCCTTCTGCGCCAACCGCAGCATGACGATCGAGTCCTTGCCGCCGGAGAAGAGCAACACCGGGCGTTCCATCTCGGCTACCACCTCGCGCATCACGAAGATGCTCTCCGCCTCCAGGGCGTCCAGGTGGGAGACCCGGTAGGCGGCGGGGGTGGTCATGACACCGGCTCGATTCGCTCGCTCATCCGATTTCCAGACCTTTCCGGTCGGACATGTCAAGAAAGTGCGCTCAGGCTACCCGGAATGCCTCTGCAGCGCTGCAAGCAACCGGCTGGCGAGATCCTTGCGACAGACCAGCAGGTCCGGCAGGCGCGGATCCGCCTCGTTGTATTTCAGCGCAGAACCATCGATCCGGGAAGCGTGTAGTCCGGTGGCCGTCGCCACAGCAACCGGGGCGGCCGAGTCCCACTCGTACTGCCCACCCGCGTGGATGTACGCGTCCACCTCGCCGGTGACCACTGCGGCGATCTTCGCGCCGGCCGATCCCATCGGCACCAGATGCGCCCCGACGTCCTCGGCCAGGTCGGTCAGGAAGACCGGCGGCCGGCTCCGGCTGGCCGCCAGGCGGATCTTCCGCTCGCCGGCCGTCGCGGCCTCCACAGTCATCGGCGGGTACGCCGGCGGGTAGTCAGTGCCCAGCACCCGGTGCTGCGCCGGCAACCCCACCGCCCCGGCGACCAGCCCGTGCGGGCTCGGCGCGCTGCGCGCCCAGAGCGCCACGTGCACCGCCCAGTCCGAGCGGCCCTCCTCGGAAAACTCGCGGGTGCCGTCCAACGGGTCGATGATCCACACCCGGTCCGCTGTCAACCGGGACACCGCCCCGGTGTTCACCTCAGCCGCCCAGGCCAGCCGCGATCCCTCGTCCTCCTCGGAGAGCACCGCGTCGCCCGGCCGCCACTTCGCCAGCTCCGTGCGGATCAGGTCGTGGGAAACCTTGTCCCCGGCCGACTTCAGCGCGCCGGTGTCCGCGAAGCCCATCTCGGCGCGTAGGTCGAGCAGCGCCTGCCCGGCCCGCGACGCCAACCACCGGGCGAACGCACCGTCGATCATCGGAGGACTGGTCATCTGCCCGCTCCTGTCGCCTCGCCGCGACCCGTGCCCGCACGGACCGATTCGCCACGACCCGCGTCGCCGGTCGCGGCACGCCGAAAGGCGCAGACTACCGGCCGACCGTTTCGGATCCGGTACGCCTCGCCCGGCTCAGCCCCCGTGGTAGAGGTTCTGCGTCGGCTCCACGCCCTTGACGATCACCGACTCCACCACGTCGGCGGCCCGGTCGACAAGGAAATCCAACTCCTTGCGCTCCGCGGTGCCGAAATCCGACAACACGTAATCCGCCGGATCCTGCCGCCCCGGCGGCCGGCCGACGCCGAACCGGACCCGGGCGTAGTCCTTCGTGCCCAACGACTTCGACATCGAACGCAGGCCGTTGTGCCCGCCCTCACCGCCGCCGAACTTGATCCGCACCTGCCCGAAGTCGATGTCCAGCTCGTCGTGCACCGCGATCACCTGCGCCGCCGGCACCTTGTAGAACTGGGCCAGGGCGGCCACCGGCCCACCGGAGAGGTTCATGTACGTCAGCGGCTTCGCCAGTACCAGCTTCGGCCCCCCGAAGCCCAACCGCGTCTCGGCCACCTCGGCCACCGCCCGCTTGTGCCGGCCGAACCGCGCGCCGAACCGCCCGGCCAGCAGATCGGCCACCATGAAGCCGACGTTGTGCCGGTTCCCGGCGTACTCCCGACCCGGGTTGCCCAGGCCGACCACCAGCCACGGCCCCGCCGCCTCGTCCGTCACGACCCGTCCCTCCCGACGCTCATCCCACCGACTCCCGATACGCCGACAGGCGCCCCCGAACGTCCGGGAGCGCCTGTCGCAGAGCTTGAACCGATCAGGCCTCGGTGCGCGCCTCGGCGTTCTCGTCGCCCTCGGCGGCCGGAGCCTCGTCCGCGCCCTCGGAGCCCTCGGTGGTCTCGCCGGCCTCGGCCTCGGCCTCGTCGGTCGCGACCTCGACCTCGGGCAGCGTCGCCTCGAGCTGCTCGGCGGTGGGGGCGGCGGTCACCGACGCGACGGTCAGGTCGGAGTCGGCGGCCAGCTCGACGCCGGACGGCAGCTCGACGTCACCGGCGGTCACCTGGGTGCCCGCCTCCAGGCCCTCGATCGACGCCTCGAGGTGGTCCGGCACCTTGGTGGCGTCGGCGGTCACCGAGAGGGTGTCGTGGTCGTGCACGATCAGGGTGTCCCGGGCGGCCTCGCCGGTCAGCTGCACCGGAACCTCGACGGTGACCTTCTCGCCCCGACGGACCAGGATCAGGTCGACGTGCTCGAAGGTGTCCCGGATCGGGTCCCGCTGGATCGCCTTCGGCAGCGCCAGCACCTGGGTGCCGTCGGTGATGTCGATCGCGAAGAGCTGGTTGGCACCGCCCTTGCGGATCGCCGCGGCGAACTCCCGCGACGGCAGCGCGATGTGCTTGGGCTTCTCGCCGTGGCCGTACAGCACGGCGGGCACCTTGCCGGCCCGGCGGGTACGGCGGGCACCACCCTTGCCGAACTCGGTGCGGGGCTCGGCGCTGATCTTTACCTCGGACACGGGGAAACTCCTGATGCTTTTCGCTGCGGCGGCTTGTCGTCTGGCGGTGCTGGGGCGAGGGGCTCGCTGGGGCTCATGCGTCATGAACGACTGCCCGGAGCACCGCGTCGATGACGGTGCCTCCGTGCGGCGCTTTTCAGCGGCCCGCCGGGCACCCTCGCCGTGGCAACCGCACCAGTCTACCCGAGCTGTTTCCAGGGTTTCCGGCAGTCCCCGTTCACGGCTCCAGACCGGCGCGTCGGTGGTATTCCCACCAACGTGCCGGCCCCGTTTCCACAAGTTTGACAGCCCCGCCCCCGCCGGAATGCTGAGTGGCGGAAACGGGGCCCATCAATCAGCTCAGGCCGCCGAACAGGGTGGTCACCGAACCGTCGTCGAAGACCTCTCGGATCGCCCGCGCCAGCAGCGGCGCGATCGACAACACGGTCAGCTTGTCCAACTGCTTCTCCGGCGGCAGCGGCAACGTGTTGGTCACCACGATCTCGCTTATCGAGCTGTTCTTCAGGCGCTCCGTGGCCGGGTCGGAGAGCAACGCGTGGGTGGACGCGACAACGATCTCCGCCGCCCCGGACTCCTTGAGGATGTCCGCGGCCTTGGCGATCGTGCCACCGGTGTCGATCATGTCGTCGACGATCAGACAGACCCGGCCCTCCACCTCGCCGACCACCCGGTTCGCCACTACCTGGTTCGGCTTCATCGGGTCGCGGGTCTTGTGGATGAACGCCAGCGGGCAACCGCCGAGCCGGTCGGTCCACCGCTCGGCCACCCGTACCCGGCCGGAATCGGGGGCCACCACTGTCATCGGTCGGCCGGCGTACTTGTGCTCCACGTACTCGGCCAGGATGTCCATCGCGAAGAGGTGGTCCACCGGACCGTCGAAGAAGCCCTGGATCTGCGCGGTGTGCAGGTCGACGGTGAGGATGCGGTTCGCGCCCGCGGTCTTCAACAGGTCCGCCACCAGCCGGGCCGAGATCGGCTCCCGGCCGCGGTGCTTCTTGTCCTGCCGGGCGTACGGGTAGAACGGCAGCACCACGGTGATCCGCTTGGCGGACCCCCGCTTCAGCGCGTCCACCATGATCAGGGTCTCCATGACCCACGTGTTCACCCCGTGCGTGACGGACTGCACCACGAAGGCGTCCGAACCACGCACCGAGTCCTTGAACCGTACGAAGATCTCGCCGTTGGCGAACTCGTACGCGTCGGCCGGGGTCGGCGCGACGCCGAGCACCTCGCCGATCTCCTTGGCCAACTCCGGAAAGCCACGTCCGGAAAAGAGCATCAGGCTTTTGCGGTTTTCGGCGACGATGCTGCCCATGGGCCCGTCTGCTCCCGTTTTGTCGGCGGTACCCGACCCGGTGGTGGGGGGTCGGGGACTATTCGGTTGCAGTATCTCCCGCGCCGGATGTGCCGCCCACCGTCTCGGTCACCCCGTGCATTGCCTCACTGTCGCTTGCGGCTCCGGCCATTCCCGACGCACCCTTCGCGTCGGCGGCCCGCTGCGCGGCCTCGGCCGCCGGCGTACCGGCCCGCCGCTTCACCACCCAGCCCTCGATGTTGCGCTGGCGGGCACGGGCCACACCCATCGCACCCGCCGGTACGTCGTCCACGATCACCGAGCCGGCCGCCGTGTACGCGCCGTCGCCCACCTCGACCGGCGCCACGAACATGTTGTCCGCACCCGTCCGGGCGTGGCTGCCGATCACCGTGCGGTGCTTGTTGACCCCGTCGTAGTTGACGAAGACCGACGCCGCGCCGATGTTCGTCTGCTCCCCGATCGTCGCGTCACCCACGTACGTCAGGTGCGGCACCTTCGCGCCGGGCCCGATCTCGGACTTCTTCACCTCGACGAACGTGCCGACCTTCGCCTTCTCGCCCAGCCGGGCCTCCGGTCGCAGGTACGCGTACGGGCCCACGCTGGCGCCCGCGCCGACCTCGGCGCCGACGGCGTGACTGCGGACCACCGACGCCCCCGGGCCGACGATCGTGTCGATGAGCGTGACGTCCGGCCCGACCGACGCTCCCGCACCGACCACCGTCGCACCGCGCAACTGGGTGTTCTGGTCGACCACCGCGTCGCGGTCCAACGCGACCGTCACGTCGATCCAGGTGGTCACGGGGTCGAGCAGGCTCACTCCGGTACGCATCCACGCCTCGTTGACCCGGTCGCGCAGCAGCCGGCGCAGCGCCGCCAACTCCACCCGGTCGTTGCAGCCCAACGTCTCGACGTGATCGGCGGCCAGGTGCACGGCGACCGGCTCACCGGCGGAACGGAGCAGGCCGAACACGTCGGTCAGGTACTCCTCGCCCTGGTCGTTGTCGGTGGAGAGCTTGCCCAGCGACTCGCGCAGCCGCACCGCGTCGAACGCGTAGATGCCCGCGTTGATCTCCCGGATCGCGCGCTGCGCCGCGTCGGCGTCGCGCTGCTCGACGATCTGCTCCAGGTGACCGTCGGCGTCCCGGACGATCCGTCCGAGCCCGGTCGGGTCGGGCACCTCGGCGGCCAGCACGGTGGCCGCCGCAGCCGCCTCCTCGTGCGCTGTCACCAGCGCGCCGACCGTCTCGGGGCGCAACAGCGGCACGTCCCCGTTGATCACCACAACCGTGCCGGCGCCGTCCGGGACGGCGTCCAGCGCGATCCGCACGGCATGTCCGGTGCCGAGCTGTTCGGCCTGGAGCACGGGCATGGCGGCCGGGGCGATCTCGGACAGGTGCTCCCGAACCTTGTCGGCGCCGTGCCCCACCACGACGACGGTCCGGTCCGCGGTCAACGGCGCGGCAGCGCTGAGCACGTGACCGAGCAGCGTCCGACCGAGCAGGGGGTGCAGCACCTTGGGTAGCGTCGACTTCATCCGCTTGCCCTCACCGGCGGCGAGTACGACGACGGTACGAAGGTGGGGCTGGGGCACGACGTGGCTCCCGTCGGGACGGCGGACACTTCCGCGGCCATGCTAACCGCGAGGACCGGCACCTTCCCCTCTTACCCCCACCCGAGCCCAAAACGGACGTAGGTGGGCAGCTCGGCCGCCAGGGTTCGAACCTGAAATACGGGTACCAAAGACCCGGGTGTTGCCAATTACACCACGGCCGATCAACGACGCGAGGACGTCGCGCGGGGAATTGGGTGTCCCGCCGCTACACCTTAGCGCCCCGGCCGGTGGACGCCATCGCTCATCCCGCCGCACACCGGCAGCGACGCGAAAGCGGACGGCGGGAACGATGCGGCAGGCCGGTGCCACAAGCCACCGGTTTCGTGCCTTCGAGGCATCCAGGCCACGTTTCGAGCGAGCCCCGAGTCGAACAGTCGGCTCCCCCTCCCACTCACCACGACGGCACCTGACCTGCGGATTTCGGCGATGAAGTGAGGGCCGCTCGAAACTTCCCCGTGCGATCTACGGAGCCGTAAGTTACGGTGACGTAGGCGTAGCTTTGTGATCGTCACCGTCCCCCTGCGAGGTCTCATGTCCACCACTCTGCTCGATCCGAACCCGGCCGCCAGCGGCCCCAAGCCACTCACCGACGGCAGCCAGTCCCCCGGCATCCTGGCCGCCCTCTATGCCTTCGTGGTGATCCCCTTCGTGGCCCTGCTTGTCGCCGTCCCGCTGGCCTGGGGTGGCTGGCTGGGCTGGACCGACGTGATCATCGGTCTGGTCTTCTACGTGGTAAGCGGGCTCGGCATCACCGTCGGCTTCCACCGCTACTTCACGCACGGCTCGTTCAAGGCCAAGCGGTGGCTGCGCGTCTCCCTGGCGGTGGCGGGTTCGCTCGCGGTGCAGGGCGACATCATCCAGTGGGTGGCCGACCACCGACGGCACCACGCCTTCTCCGACCTGGAGGGCGACCCGCACTCCCCGTGGCGCTTCGGCACCAGCTTCTGGGCACTGACCCGGGGCCTGTTCCACGCACACGTGGGCTGGTTGTTCCGTCGGGAGCTGTCCAACCGGGAGCGGTTCGCCCCGGACCTCATCGCCGACCGCGACATCAGCCGGGTGGACCGGCTGTTCCCGGTGCTGGTGATGGTTTCGCTGCTCGGTCCGGCGCTGATCGGCGGCCTGGTGACCTGGTCGTGGCAGGGCGCGCTCACCGCGTTCTTCTGGGCCGGGCTGGTCCGGATCGGCCTGTTGCACCACGTCACCTGGGCGATCAACTCGGTCTGCCACGTCTACGGCGAGCGTCCGTTCGCGATGCGTCAGGGCGACCGTGCGTCGAACTTCTGGCCGCTGGCGATCCTGTCGTTCGGCGAGAGCTGGCACAACCTGCACCATGCCGACCCCACGAGTGCCCGGCACGGTGTGCTCCGCGGCCAGGTGGACATCTCCGCCCGGGTGATCTGGTTGTTCGAGAAGGTCGGCGCGGCGACGCAGGTGCGCTGGCCAAAGCCGGAGCGCCTCGCCGCCAAGCTGGTGAAGCCGGTCGCACCCCGGTAAAACCGGGCGGTACCGCGGGTTGCCGCCTGGCAGGATGGCCGGATGACCGAGCCACGCGGGGACCGGACGGCTCGGCGGACGGGGGCCGGCGCCGAGCCAGGTACGGTCGGACGGGCGGCAGGGCGGTCGGACCGCCGGCCAGTGAGGCGACGACGTGAACGGGCACAGCGGAGGCACCATTCCACGGCAGGGCGTAACCGAGCGCCAGCGAGGTGGCGACATGCCTGAGGTAACTGACGGTGACAGTGTCGGCGGCCGACGGGTGATACCGCCGGTTCCCGCGCCCAAACCCACCTCCCGGGTCCGCATGTCGGCGGCGCAGCGACGCGAGCAGTTGATTGCGACAGGTCGGCAGCTCTTCGCCGAACGCGGTTTCGACGCCACCTCCATCGAGGAGGTGGCGGCCCGCGCCAAGGTCTCCAAACCTGTGGTGTACGAGCACTTCGGTGGCAAGGAAGGGCTCTACGCGGTGGTGGTGGACCGGGAGGTCCGGGCCCTGCTGGACCGGATCACCACGGCATTGACCGCCGGGCACCCGCGGGAGCTGCTGGAGCAGGCGGCGCTGGCTCTGCTCACCTACATCGAGGAGGAGACGAGCGGTTTCCGGGTGCTGGTCCGCGAGTCGCCACTGATGTCCGGCACTGCCAACTTCAGCAGCGTGATGAACGACGTCGCGCACCAGGTCGAGCACATCCTGGGCGCCGAGTTCAAGAGCCGGAGCTACGACCCGAAGCTTGCCGAGCTGTACTCGCAGGCGCTCGTCGGCATGGTGGCGCTCACCGGCCGCTGGTGGCTCGAGGTGCGCAAGCCGCGCAAGGAGACGGTGGCGGCACACCTCGTGAACCTGGCCTGGAACGGGTTGTCGCACCTGGAGGCGAAGCCGACGTTGATCACCGCCCGGCGTCGCTGACCGTTCGTCAGCGGCGGTGCACGTCCGCCACCGGGTGTTTGCGGTTCGCCAGCTCGGCCTCTGCGTGTTCCTGTGGGCCGACCTTGTCGTACAGCCCGGTGCCGAGCAGGATCAGGCCGAACAGCATCGACACGACAACTGTCGACATCGAGAAGTTGAGAAAGTTCGCCCGGGTCTGCAGCACCGACATCATCAGGATGCTGGTGACCAGGAACACCACGCCGGCCGTGAGGTTCATGTAGTGGCCCAGGTTGGTGCGCTGGGACGCCCCGATGATCAGGACGATCCCGAAGACCACCGAGGCGAGTGAGAAGGCCAGGTTGGTCCGCAGCCCGAGGGCCCAGGTGCTGCTCCGGTCAAAGAGCGGGTCGCCGATCGTCTCGGCGACGCCCCAGACGCCGAAGACCAGGATGTAGACGCCGATCAGACCGGAGAGGACCCGGTAGAGCGGCCGTGCCGGATGGTTCACCGGAAAGTGCGGCATAGCGCCAACCCCCTGAATCGACCGTTTCAGGAGGATTGTCACTCAGGGCAGAGCTGACTGTCCGAAGAACCACGAAGCCGAAGGGGTCCGCCGAAGGTTGGACCAGGTCAGGTTTCGCCGGAGCCCGAGCTGCACAGGGATCAAGCCTGACCGCCCGGAGCAGCTCGGGCTCCGGCGAAAACCCACTACCGCAACCAGAGAAAAGCTTCAGAGCACCAGCCGAGCCTTGTGGAAGGCCTCCGCCTCCTCCTCCGACCCGACCTTGCCGTACATCCCGACCATGAGCAGCACCAGGGCGATGGCCATCACGACGATGACGGTGACGATGCTGAAGTTGAGGATGTTGGCGTCGGTCCGGATGAAGGCCAGGCTGGCCAGGCTGATCGCCATCAGGATGTACGACAGCCACTGGTTGATCGCCACGTCGATGTTGCGGCCGAGCACGGTGCCGACCAGCACGACGACGCCGAGCAGCACGCTGAGCAGCGAGAAGCCGAGGTTCGTGCCCTGGCCGAGGACCCGGGTGTCATCCTGGGCGAGGATCTCGTTGCCGGCGCTCGCGATGATGCCGAGCACGCCGAAGACCACCAGGTACAGACCGGTCAGCCCGCCGATCGCCCGGTAGATCGGCCGCGCGGGGTGGTTGACGGGGGTGTGGGCCATGTCTGAGTCTCCAACGCCGTGGGGTAGGTGTCGCCGACGATTGTCCCGCACGTGGTGGTGTGACGCCGCACACGGCCCCCGGGCCGGCGTGGCCGGGCCCGGTCAGCTCTCGGGAAGCTCCTCGGCGAGCGTCATCCAGGTCTCCTCGATCCGCTCCCGCTCGGCGCGCAGATCCTTGAGCTGAGCGTCCAGGTCGGCGACCCGGGCATAGTCGGTGGCGTCCGCCGCGAGCTGGTCGAGCAGGCTGGTCTCGCGTTGGTCGAGCTTGCCGAGCTGTCGTTCCAGCCGGGTCAGCTCCTTGCGGGCCTGACGGACCTCGGCTGCGGACATGCCGCCGCCCGGGGCGGCAGCGGGCGCGGAGGGCGACGTGCCGCCCGCCCGAGCCGAGCCGGCCCGCTCCGCGGTCCGGGCGAGGTACTCGTCGACGCCGCCCGGTAGGTGCACCAGCCGGCCGTCGCCGAACATCCCGTACGCGGTGTCGGTGACCCGCTCGATCAGGTAGCGGTCGTGACTCGCCACGATGATCGTGCCGGGCCACGAGTCGAGCAGGTCCTCCAGCGCGGCGAGGGTGTCGGTGTCCAGGTCGTTCGTGGGCTCGTCGAAGAGCAGCACGTTGGGCTCGCCAGCGAGCAACCGCAGCATCTGCAACCGACGGCGTTCCCCACCGGAGAGGTCACTGACCGGGGTCCAGAGCCGCCGGTCGTCGAAGCCGAACACCTCGGCGAGCTGGGACGCGGAGACCTCCCGGTCGCCGAGCTGCACCCGACGGGCGACCTCCTCGACGGCCTCGAGCACCCGCAGGTGCCCCGGCAGCTCGCTGAGCTCCTGCGACAGGAACGCGGGCCGTACCGTGGAGCCGGTGCCGAGGCGACCACCGTCGGGGCGGGTGATGCCGGCGAGCATCCGCAGCAGCGTGGTCTTGCCGGCGCCGTTGGCACCGAGGATGGCGATCCGGTCACCCGGGCCGACCAGCCAGGTGACGTCGCGCAGGATCTCCTTGGGGCCGGCGTGCAGCTCGACGTTCTCCAGCTCGTACACCTGCTTGCCGAGCCGGGAGACGGCCATCCGCTGGAGGGACATGGTGTCCCGGGCCGGTGGCACGTCGGCGATCAGCGCGTTCGCTGCGTCGATGCGGAACTGCGGCTTGGAGGTCCGGGCCGGCGGCCCACGGCGCAGCCAGGCGATCTCCTTGCGGAGCAGGTTCTGCCGGCGGGCCTCGGTCGCGGCGGCGACGCGCTCGCGCTCGGCGCGGGCCAGGGTCCAGGCGGCGAAGCCGCCCTCGTAGGCGCGGACGGTCTGGTCCGCGACCTCCCAGGTGTTGGTACAGACAGCGTCGAGGAACCACCGGTCGTGGGTGACCACCACCAGGGCACCCTTGCGGCCGACCAGGTGCCGGGCCAGCCAGTCGACACCGCCGACGTCGAGGTGGTTTGTCGGCTCGTCGAGAATCAGCAGGTCGGAGTCGCGGACGAGGAGCGCGGCGAGCGCCACCCGCCGCCGTTCGCCACCGGACATCGGACCGACCGGCTGGTCGAGGCCGAGGTGCGGCATGCCGAGGCCGTCGAGGATGGCGCGCACCCCGGCGTCGCCGGCCCACTCGTGCTCGGCGCCCATGCCCTCGTCCAGCCAGGCGGTGCCGAGCACGACATCCCGGACGGTGGCGTCGGGCGCGAGGGTGAGCTGCTGGGGCAGCCAGAGCACGCGCAGGTCACGGCGGTGGGTCACCCGGCCGTCGTCGGGGTCCTCCTGCTTGGTGAGCAGCCGCAGCAGGGTGGACTTGCCGGCGCCGTTGAGGCCGACCACGCCGATCCGGTCGGCGTCGTCCAGGCCGAGCGAGACGTCCGTGAGCAGCCGCCCTGCTGCGCCGTACCCCTTGGACACCCGGTCCAGATTGACGATGTTCGCCACGTTCCACCCTTCATGATCAAGGCGTCCGGGTGCCGGCGGGCACCTGGACGCCTGACCCAAGGGTACGCGGACGCCCGTGCCGCCCGCGCCGCGCGCCGGCAGGACGGCGGGACGTGCCGTCAGCCGACGCGCGCGCCGGCGACCGGACCGTGCGCGACCCACGCCTCCCGACACACACCAGCAGCGTTCAGCTCGGCGGCGATCCGCTCCGCGTCGGCCGCGTCGGCGGCGAGGAACACGCAGGTCGGGCCGGAGCCGGAGACGATGCCGGTGAGCGCGCCGGCAGCCTCACCGGCCTTGAGCGTGTCGGCAAGCGCCGGGCGCATGGCCAGCGCGGCGTCCTGGAGGTCGTTGCCGAGCGTCCGGGCCAGCACCCGGGGGTCGCGCTGGCGCAACGCGCCCAACAGGGCGTCGGTGGAGCCCAGCGGGGCACCGGCGGCACCCGAGTCGCGCAGCCGATCCAACTCGCGGTACGCGGCGGGGGTGGACAGGCCACCGTCGGCGAACGCCACCACCCAGTGCCAGGAGGTGGGGCGGACCAGCACCGGGCTGATCGCCTCGCCCCGGCCGGTGCCCAGCGCGGTGCCACCGTAGATCAGGAACGGCACGTCGGAGCCCAGGTCGGCGGCGATCCCGGCCAGCTCGTCGCGGGACAGCCCGGTGCCCCAGAGCGCGTCGCAGGCCACCAGGGCGGCAGCCGCGTCGGCGCTGCCACCGGCGAGCCCACCGGCGAGCGGGATCTGCTTGCGCAGGTGCAGCCGGGCGTGCGGCAGCACCCCCGCGTACCCGGCGAGCGCGTGCGCGGCGCGGATCGCCAGGTTGCTGTCGTCAAGCGCCAGCTCGCCGGTGCCCTCGCCCTCCATGGTCAGGGCGAGCGTGTCACCCCGACGGGCGGTCAACTCGTCGTAGATCGAGATGGCGTGGTAGACGGTGTTCAGCTCGTGGTAGCCGTCCCGGCGCAGCGGGCCCACCCCGAGGTGCAGATTGACCTTCGCCGGCACCCGGACCTTCACCGGACCGATGGCCCCGCGCCGCTCGTCCTCGCCGTCCGGTCGCCAGGCCTCGGTCACGGGGCGAGGTCCCGGACGCGCGGACGGATGTCGAACGACTTGCGCAAGATCAGCTCCTCGGCGGGCACGGCGTCAGCCTACTTCGCGGTACGCGTACCGAGCGAAGCCGACGCGGCGATGGCGGCGAACTGCTCGACGGTCAGGGACTCCCCCCGGGCGCCGGGGTCCACGCCGGCCCGGGTGAGGGCGGCGGCGGCCCGGTCCGGGCCGCCGGCCCAGCCGGCCAGGGCGGCGCGCAGCGTCTTGCGGCGCTGCGCGAACGCCGCGTCGACAACGGCGAAGACCTGCTCCCGGGGTACGTCGGCTCGGGGTGGCGGGTGACAGCTGAAGGCGACCAGACCGGAGTCGACGTTCGGCACCGGCCAGAACACGTTCGGGGGCACCTTGCCGGCGCTGCGGGCCTGGGCGTACCAGGCGAGTTTGACCGACGGGATGCCGTACACCTTGGAGCCGGGACCGGCGACGAGCCGGTCGGCGACCTCCTTCTGCACCATCACCAGGCCGTGCCGCAGGGTGGGCAGCACGGCGAGCAGGTGCAGCACCACGGGCACTGCCACGTTGTAGGGCAGGTTCGCCACCAGCGCGGTCGGTGGCGGGTCGGCCAGCTCGGCGGGGGCGATGCGCAGCGCGTCGGCACGGTGCACGGTGAGGCGGCCGGCGTCCGCGCCGGCGCGCTGGGCGACGGTCTCCGGCAACGCCCCGGCGAGCACCGGGTCGATCTCCACGGCGTGCACGTGCCCGGCTGCCGGCAGCAGGCCGAGCGTCAGCGAACCGAGCCCGGGGCCGACCTCCAGCGCCACATCGTCGGGGGTCAGCCCGGCTGCGGTGACGATCCGGCGCACGGTGTTCGGGTCGTGCACGAAGTTCTGGCCCAGCTTCTTGGTGGGCGCGACGCCCAGCCGGGCGGCGAGTTCCCGGATCTCCGCCGGGCCGAGGAGACCGGTCATGACGGGCAGC
The DNA here is from genome assembly GCF_040649135.1 of Micromonospora sp. NPDC049047. Taxonomy (NCBI): domain Bacteria; kingdom Bacillati; phylum Actinomycetota; class Actinomycetes; order Micromonosporales; family Micromonosporaceae; genus Micromonospora; species Micromonospora sp. NPDC049047. The sequence goes on along the minus strand of NZ_JBEZEY010000007.1, from coordinate 19,555 downwards.
GTAACTGCGGCGTCCGGGCCGGCCGTCGGGCCGGGCTCACCACGGGCCGAAGGCCCGGTCACCGGTGGCGGAGATCGCCGCGCACAGCTCGTCCAGGTCGGTGCCGGTGGTCGCGGCGAGCGCGCGGACGGTGAGCGGGATCAGGTACGACGCGTTCGGCCGGCCCCGGTGCGGGGTCGGCGTGAGGTACGGGGCGTCGGTCTCCACCAGCATCTGCTCCACCGGGGTGAGCGCGGCCGCCTCCCGCAGCGCGGTGGCACTGCCGAAGGTGACGGTGCCGGCGAAGCTGAGCAGGTAGCCGCGGCGGACGCACTCGCTGGCGAACTCGGCGTCACCGGAGAAGCAGTGCAGCACCACCGTGTCCGGTGCACCCTCGTCGTCGAGGATCCGCAGCACGTCGGCGTGGGCGTCCCGGTCGTGGATGACAAGCGTCTTGGCGTACCGCTTGGCGATGGCGATGTGCGCCCGGAAGCTTGCCTCCTGGGCGGCCCGCCCCTCGTCGCCGGTCCGGAAGAAGTCCATGCCGGTCTCGCCGATCCCCCGGACCCGGTCCCGGGCGGCCAGCGACTCGATCTCCCGCAGCGCCTCGTCGAGGTCGCCGAGGCGCGGCGCCTCGTTGGGATGCAGCGCCACGGTGGCCAGCACGGCGGGATACGCCTCGGCGGTGTCCGCTCCCCACCGGGACGACTCGACGTCGACCCCGACCTGGACCAGCCGGTCCACGCCGACCTTGGTGGCCAACGCGATCGCCACACCGACCGGGTCGTCGGCCGGCCCGCCGCCGGGCACACCGGCCTCGCTGACCGTGATGTCCAAATGGGTGTGGCTGTCCAGTACCGGCCGGGGCAGCGGCTCGGGGGCGGGCGGAAACTCTCCGGCCCGCCGGGCGGCACGCTCTCGACGGGATTCAGTGGGCTCGCTCATCAGCGACAGCATCACACACCGGGCCTGTCCATCTGCCCGCCACCCGACGTTCACCCCGACTACGCCGCGCGACTCTACCGTCGCCGCGTGAGCGAGCGCAGCGAGCGAACCAGCAGGTACAGCAGCGTCGCGGCTCGCGCTGCTGCCGAGCGCAGCGAGGCGGCGGCGTGAGCGAGCGCAGCGAGCGAACCAGCAGGTACAGCAGCGTCGCGGCTCGCGCTGCTGCCGAGCGCAGCGAGGCGGCGGCGTGAGCGAGCGCAG